>VRUB01000026.1:0-16956 GCA_019456345.1 Nitrospira sp.
CATAAGACGCACTATTATCAGCGGGTGGTTCAGCTTGGTTGGGGCCACAGGCGCACCGTGCTGTGGGAATATGCAGTGATGCTGTTGTGTGCGTTGTCAGCGCTGATTGCCCGCTACCTGACACCGTCAGGCCAGTGGATCATGATAGCCATGTGGTTGCTCGCATATCTGGTAATAACGATCGTGGTTCACCAGCTGGAAGCTCGCCGCAACACGATAATGACAAGATGAGACTCGCCATCAAGCTGCGCAGCCGCGGGGCTGCGTTTACCCATGATCTCTTGATGATCCCTATTGCCTGGTTGGGGGCTTACTGGCTTCGATTCAACCTTGAAAATATCCCAGAGCCCTATTTGTCTCAGGCGCTGGCCATGTTGCCCGTCGTCATCGTGGTGCACGTCGGGGTGTTTCTCTACTTCGGCCTGTATCGCGGCGTCTGGCGGTTCGCTTCGATTCCCGACCTGATCCGCATCAGCAAGGCCGTGGCCACGGCCGTGGCGCTGTCGGCGGTGGCGATATTCCTGCTGACCCGCATGGTCGATGTGCCGCGATCCGTGATCCCGTTGCACGCGTTGTTGCTGCTCGCCTTGCTTACGGGGCCGCGGTTTCTCTACCGCTGGCTCAAGGATCGCAAAATCTATTACGGCGCGGGAAAGAAGGCCTTGATCGTAGGTGCCGGGCAAGCAGGCGAGATGCTGGTGCGCGACCTGCTGCGTGATGCGCAAGGTGAGTATCAGCCCGTCGCCTTCGTCGACGACGATATGCGCAAACGTGGCCGGGAGATTCACGGTCTGCGGGTGGTCGGAACCATCGACGACATACCGAAGGAGGTCGTCAAGCGGGACATCGATGTCATACTAATCGCCGTGCCTTCGGCTACATCCAGGCAAATGCGCCGAATCGTCGGCATTTGCGAGCCTTGCGAGATTCCAACCAGAACACTACCGCGCATGGAGGACCTGGTCACGGGACAGGTCAGCATCAAGGAGGTGCGCGATGTGAAGATCGAGGACCTGCTGGGGCGGGAAACCGTCGAGCTGGATTGGACTGCGATCAGGCAGAAACTGGCGGGCAAGTCGGTGCTGGTTACCGGCGGCGGCGGCTCGATCGGCTCCGAGCTCTGCCGGCAGATCGCAGAGCTCGAGCCGTCCCGCTTGATCGTTCTGGATCGCAGCGAGTTCAACCTCTACTCGATCGACCTCGAGTTGCAACGCACGTTTCCAGATCTGGAAAGAGTAAACCTGCTCGCCGACGCCTGCGACCGCAAAACCGTCAAGTCGGCACTCGGGCAGTACCGACCGGATGTGATATTCCATGCCGCGGCCTACAAGCATGTGCCGATGCTGGAGCAGCAGGTGCACGCAGCGGTCTGGAATAACGTCATGGGCACGTGGAACGTGGCGGCGCTTGCGAGCGAGTCGGGGTGCGAATCGTTTGTGCTGATCTCCACCGATAAGGCCGTTAATCCGGCGAACATCATGGGCGCGAGCAAGCGCGCCGCCGAGATCTGTTGTCAGTACTTCCACGGACAATCGGATACCCGATACATCACCGTCCGGTTCGGCAATGTGCTCGGGTCGGCGGGTAGCGTGATCCCGCTGTTTCAGCAGCAGATCGCAACGGGCGGGCCGGTAACCGTGACCGACCAGAACATTACGCGTTATTTCATGACGACGGCGGAAGCGGCGCAGCTCATCTTGCAGGCGAACGCGATCGGGCAGGGTGGCGAGATATTCGTGCTGGATATGGGCGAACCCGTCAAAATATCCTATCTCGCGCGTCAGCTCATATTGCTTTCTGGCAAGCGACCGGACGAAGATATCGAGATTGTCTATACTGGTTTACGTCCCGGTGAAAAGCTCTACGAGGAGCTGTTTCACCGTGATGAGGAGCTTGTCGATACGGCCCATCCGAAGATCCTGCTCGCGCACAGCCGCATGGTGGACAGGAGAGTGGTGGAGCGGGCGATCGGTAATATTGAGCAGGCCGACGTGGACGGGGGTGAGCGGCGCCTGAAAGACATATTGCTGACGCTCGTCCCGGAGCACACAAAAGATGCGCCTGGGCCGGATAACCGCAGCGCCCCAGCGCACGAACTCGCCGCGCAAAAGTAACAACACGATTTCGTCTCATCCAGCAGCATTAGTCTATGAAACTGACAGTCATTGGCACGGGTTATGTCGGCCTCGTAACCGGCGCCTGTTTGGCCGAAATGGGCAATGCGGTTGTCTGTGTGGACACGGACGACGGCAAGATCGAGGCGCTCAAGCGCGGCGAGCTGCCGATATACGAGCCCGGTCTGGGGCGTATCGTTGCAGAAAACAGCAAAGAAGGGCGATTGCACTTCACCAGCTCGTTAGCAGACCCGTTGGCGCAAGCACAGGTGTATTTGATCGCCGTGGGTACGCCGCCGCAGGACGACGGCTCGGCCGACTTGACCCAGGTCCTGGATGTGGCCAAGCAGCTCGGACAACTGATCGATCAATACACCGTGATCGTGGATAAATCGACCGTGCCGGTAGGCACGGCAGAGCGCGTTCAAACTGCGGTGCAACAGGAGCTGCAAGCACGCGGTGCTGATGTTTCCTTCGATGTGGTGAGTAATCCGGAATTTCTGAAGGAGGGCGCAGCGGTAGAAGACTTCATGCGTCCGGATCGTATCATCATCGGTACGGGCAGCGATTCCGCACAAGCGATCATGCGCGATGTGTACGCGCCGTTCATGCGTACGCGCGAGCGCGTGCTGTTCATGGGCGTGCGCGAAGCGGAGATGACCAAGTATGCCGCCAATGCGATGCTCGCCACCAAGATTTCCTTCATGAATGAGATCGCCAATCTGTGCGATCGCCTCGCGGTCGATGTGGAGAGCGTGCGTCTGGGGATCGGCGCGGACTCCCGGATCGGTTACGGGTTTATCTATCCAGGCTGTGGCTACGGCGGCTCGTGTTTCCCCAAGGACGTCAACGCCTTGATCCATACGGCGAAGGAAGCCGGGATGCAACCGAAAGTACTCGAGGCAGTGCGGTCGACCAACGATTCACAAAAACATGTATTGTTTCAAAAGATTACGCAGCGTTTCGGCAGTGCGCTGAAGGGGCGCAGCTTCGGCATCTGGGGGCTCGCGTTCAAGCCGGGGACCGATGACATGCGCGAGGCGCCGTCAGTGGACCTGCTGGAGGCATTGATCGCCTCCGGCGCACGCGTGAAGGCCTATGATCCGGTTGCGATGCCTGCAGCGCGAAAACAATTACCGCAGTCGTGGTTTAGCGGGGGTCAGATTCAGCTGACCGAGCGTCCGTACGAGGCCGTGAAAGACGTGGATGCAATGGTGCTGGTGACAGAATGGAAACCGTTTCGTCATCCGGATTTCGCGCGCATGAAGCAACTCATGAAAGCCCCGATCATTTTCGACGGCCGTAACCAGTACGATCCCCATGCCGTACGCCAGAGCGGTTTCGAGTACGTGGGGATAGGGCGCTGATGCGCGCACATGCGACATGTTTTTCAGTAAATGAGAGCTTGGATTTGTTATGAAGAGTGACAACACCATCTGGCACAGCGCGACGGTAACGCGCGCACGGCGCGAGAAACTGAATAATCATAAAAGCGTGGCTGTGTGGTTTACTGGTCTCTCGGGCTCTGGAAAATCCACGCTGGCCCACATCGTCGAAGAGGCGCTGCATCAGCTTGGTTGTCGCACCTACGTGTTCGATGGCGACAATGTGCGCCATGGGCTATGTGCCGACCTGGGGTTCTCCGAGGAACACCGCAGGGAAAACATTCGCAGGATCGGCGAAATGGTCCGGCTCTTTCTGGATTCCGGCGTCGTAGCGTTGACGGCCTTCATCTCACCATTTTCTCGGGACCGGGAGGTCGTGCGACGATTGGTTACGCCGCCAGACTTTCTCGAGATCTACTGCCGCTGTCCGATCGAGGTCTGCGAGAGCCGGGATATCAAGGGCCTATACCGTAAGGCGCGGGCAGGAGAAATTGCGGAGTTCACCGGTATCTCTTCGCCCTATGAAGAGCCAGGCAACCCGGACTTGGTTCTGGATACCGATAGCGCCACTCTGGCGGCTTGCAAGGAAAGCGTGCTCGATCTGCTCGCGAAAAGGGGCGTAATCGCACCTCAGCGAAAAAGGCCA
This sequence comes from Nitrospira sp., assembly GCA_019456345.1. Classification (GTDB taxonomy): domain Bacteria; phylum Pseudomonadota; class Gammaproteobacteria; order Acidiferrobacterales; family SPGG2; genus VRUB01. The sequence continues at coordinate 4,146 of VRUB01000026.1, forward strand.
TAGTACATCGGCAGTGCGTCGGCAGCGGTCGGGCGCCGCGAAAAAGACGGAACCTGGAAGCAGGCACTGACATCGGCGAGCTGTGGTGGGTAAACTATTTTGTGCTCCATTAATATATTAATAGCCCCATACGACGCCATCGTCGTATGGGCGTATGACCTAATAAAATGAAGACGCGAGTGACCAAAGCTGTATTCCCCGTGGCCGGACTGGGCACACGATTCCTGCCTGTGGCGAAGGCAAGCCCGAAGGAAATGCTGCCCATTGTCGACAAGCCCTTGATCCAGTATGCCGCCGAGGAGGCGTTGAGCGCCGGGATCACCGATTTGATCTTCATCACCGGACGCAACAAGCGCTCCATCGAGGACCATTTTGACAAGGCCTACGAGCTTGAGGCAGAGCTTGAAGCGCGACACAAGACCGAGCTGCTCGCTTTGGTGCGCAATATCCTGCCCGCCGGCACCACTTGTGTTTATATCCGCCAGGCCGAGGCGCTGGGATTGGGGCACGCGGTACTGTGTGCAAAATCGGTCGTAGGCGATGCGCCGTTTGCCGTCGTTCTGGCGGACGATCTTATGAATGCCGAGCCCTCGGTGCTGAGGCAGATGGTCGATCTGTACGACGAGGTTGAGAGCTCCATCATCAGTGTCCAAAACGTCCCCAGGGAAGAGACCCCCCGCTATGGCATCATGCATGGAGAGACGGTGAAGGCGGGCCTGCACAAGATGGACGGCATCATAGAGAAACCGAGCCCGGAGGAGGCACCCTCGACACTGGCGGTAGCCGGGCGCTATATCTTGACGCCGCGAATCTTTTCCTGTCTTGAAAGTATTCGCCCGGGCGCCGGCGGAGAGTATCAGCTTACCGACGCCATCGCCGAGTTGATGCAGAACGAGGCCGTGTTTGGCTATGAGTACTCCGGCAAACGCTACGACTGTGGGAGCAAGCTGGGTTACCTGCAGGCTACGGTGGAGTACGGCTTGCAACATCCCGAGCTGAAAGGCTCGTTCCGGGCATATCTCAAGGGCCTGAAGGTGTGACTGGTTGGCGAAAGCATTGCATGGCAATAAGCGCACACACCTAGCAGACTTTATGAAAACCGCCGATAGACACGACGCTGTCGCGTGAAATCGCTTGGCGCAAACGAAGCGTGGGAGGTTCTGCAGCGCGCCGACTGCCTGTATAAGAGTGAGGACGTGGAAGCTGCGTTGGATACGATGGCGGCACGCATCACGGATACGCTCGGGGATGCGAATCCGCTGGTAGTGTGCATTATGCTTGGCGGTATGGTGCCGTTCGGCAAGCTCTTGCCCCGGCTACATTTCCCGCTGCAAGTGGATTACGTCCACGTCACACGCTATCGGGAACGTCTGCACGGCGGCGAGTTGCATTGGCTCGCGGCCCCACAGGTGCGCGCCAAGAATCGCGTGGTGCTGCTCGTTGACGATATCCTAGATGAGGGCACGACGTTGTCCGCGATCGAAGAGCGCTTCCGCGGCGAAGGCGCGGCTGATGTCCAGAAAGCGGTGCTCGTGATCAAAGATCGCCCGCGTCAGCACGACATCAAGGTTGAGTTTACTGGGCTCGGGGTTCCGGATCGGTACGTGTTTGGCTACGGCATGGATTACAAGGGTTACCTGCGTAACGCCAGCGGGATTTACGCGGAGCGCGAGCCCTGATGAGCTTGATCGCGATCATCGGTGGAAGCGGCCTCACCAATCTTAAGAATCTCGAGATTACCCGGCGCGAGGTAGTGCGCACCCCGTACGGAGAACCCTCCGCCCCCATGGTGTACGGTCGGCTCGGGGGGCGTGAGGTGCTATTCCTGCCCCGCCATGGCGCCGGCCATACCATTCCCCCGCACGAGATCAATTACCGCGCCAACCTGTGGGCCTTGCAACAGGCCGGTGCGGCAAACGTTATCGCGGTGAACGCCGTGGGTTCGATCAAGAGCACGCTGTTCGTGACCGGTCTGGTCTTTCCCGACCAGATTATCGACTACACGTACGGCCGCGAGCACACGTTCTATGGAGGCGAGCAGCGGCAGGTCACGCACATTGATTTCTCTGAGCCCTATTGCAAGCCGCTGCGAAAGATACTGATCTCCGGTGCCCAGCGTGCCAACGTGCCCGCGGCGGAGCATGCGACCTATGGTACGACCCAGGGTCCACGATTCGAAACGGCGGCGGAGATCCGTCGTCTCGAGCGCGATGGTGCGGATATTGTCGGCATGACCGGAATGCCGGAGGCTGGGTTGGCGCGCGAGCTTGGCCTTTGCTATGCGGCAATCGCAGTAGTGGCCAACCCGGCAGCGGGGAAAGCCAGGGGGGAGATCAGCCTCAAAGAGATCGAAAAGAACCTGGAAATCGGCATGGCCAAGGTGCGCACGGTTCTGGAGCAGGCGATCACATTAATAGCTGAGGAGTGAGGCGCGAGAGCAACGCATCATGATCTGGAGGTGCGGCGAGAAGCTATTACCTTGGTCAAAGACGTTTATCGTATCATTGCCGACTTCCCCCGTAACGAAATCTTCCCGCTTACTAACCAGATGCGCCGGGCAGAAATCTCCGTCCCTAGCAATATTAATGCCTTACTCTTCGCGCCTCACCCCTCACGATCATTCGAGCGGTGCGACCCGTACTAGCGCGCCGAACTTGGGATGATCGAAGTAGTTGACATGGCCACTGCGGATGCGGCGGCGCGCACTGATTCGATAAATGCGGATTCCGGGTGCGCTTGAATCAGCCGATGCGACTCTGCGGGTGGCGGCTTCACGTAACAGCAGGTCGACGTCGACGTGCAAGTAGCGGCTCTGGTAAAATCTTAGCACGCCTTCGAGCTCCACCGTGGCGGTGCCCACGCTATGAAAATATAGCCGCTGGGCCGCTGATTTAGGCTCGGCGAGCATGAGCCAGCGCTTGTGTACGAGGATGTTGTAGTTGGCGTCCGCCTCGAGCGTGAGCACCGCCTTGGACAGCGCCGAGTCCGAGTCCGGTTCCTCCGGTGCGTCGATTGCCTCTGCCATGCCGGGGAGCTTGGTGTCAACGGTATCGTTGGTCCATAATTCTTCGCCCTCTAGATAGGCTAGGTTGTTTCGAAAAACGACGAGCTCGACCTCGAATAGTCGGGGAGAAGGAGCAGCCGACTGCCCCGCTGCGTAGATAGGCAGCATCAGCAGCAGTGCAGCGGTTGCGATCGCCCGGTTGGAAAGAGTTTTCATCAAAGGCGTTATCATTAATACAAATTCAATTTTATAGTATCTCGTAATCTATGCGAGGTCGAGTAGACTTGGCTATGGCGGTCAAACGCGTGTTGAAAATGGGTGATCCCTTGCTCTACTGCAAGGCCGAGCCGGTGGAGCCGTTGGGCACGCCTGAGCTGGACAGTCTGATTGCTGACATGTTCGATACCATGGCGGCACTCAACGGCGCCGGGTTGGCCGCGCCCCAAATTGGAGTCTCGCTGCGAGTCGTGATCTTCGGTCTGGAAGGAAATCCGCGCTATCCGGACGCCGAGCCGGTCCCGAAGACGGTGCTCGTCAATCCCGTCGTAGAGCCTATCGGCGAGGAAACGGAGAAAGGCTGGGAGGGGTGCCTGAGCGTTCCCGGTCTGCGCGGACTGGTGGAGCGCCATGCCAAGGTTCGCTACCGGGGCTATGAGCCGCACGGTAATCTCATTGATCGCACGGTCAGCGGGTTCCATGCACGCGTGATCCAGCACGAGTGCGATCATCTCGACGGCATCTTGTTTCCAATGCGTCTGGGCGACATCCGGCTGATGGGTTTTGAGGAGGCCTTGTTCCCGGAATTGTAAAACAGATACAGGTCAAGAATAGGACTCAGGACCTAGGACCGAGTGGTGAGCGAGAGGGCCGGCGCGTTTTCATCTTAGTCCTTAGGCCCTAGTGCTCAGCCCTGGTTAATCTGAAGTTCCTCCAACAATCGTGCGACGGCGTCAACGCGAGTGGCGGCATCCGGATAATCACCCAAAATGCGCAGCTGCGCCGGGCCCTGCAGACGGTAGGTTTGCGGCGCGGTTTGCAGCAGTCGAATGATGACTGTCGGGTCTACGTTTGGCTGGCGGTGAAACTCGATACGCGCTCCCAGTGGCCCGGCGTCGATCTTACGAATCCCCAGCGGTGTGGCCTTAATCTTCAATTCGGTGACAGTAAACAAAAGCTTCGCGGGATCGGGCAACAGCCCGAAGCGGTCGATAATTTCCTCTCTGAGCTCTTGCAGGGCGATCTCGGTCGGCGCGTTCGCGATGCGTTTGTACAAGATCAACCGCATGTGCACGTCCGGTAAGTAGTCATCCGGCAGCAATGCCGGTGCGTGCATATTGATCTCGGTCCCGCTGTGAACCAGATCAGCCTGTGCAAGATCCTCCCCACGCTCTAGTGATTTGACTGCACGACTGAGCAGCTCGGAGTAAAGCGTAAACCCTACCTCGTCGATCTCCCCACTCTGGGCTTCGCCCAGCAGCTCTCCGGCGCCACGGATCTCCAGATCGTGCGACGCCAGCGTAAATCCCGCACCCAGGTCTTCCAGTAACTCGATGGCCTCGAGCCGCTTGCGCGCGGTCTCGGTCATGGCGCTGCGCGGCGGCACCAGCAGATAGGCGTATGCACGATGGTGCGAGCGCCCGACCCGGCCGCGTAGCTGATGCAGCTGCGCGAGACCGAACTTGTCGGCGCGGGCCATGACCATCGTGTTGGCCGTCGGGACGTCGATCCCGGACTCGATGATGGTGCTACACACCAGCACATTGAAGCGCTGGTGATAAAAGTCCATCATGACACGCTCGAGCTCACGTTCCGGTAACTGGCCGTGGGCCACGCGGATCTCCGCCTCGGGCACCAGTTCCTCGAGCTGCCGCGCCGCGCGCTCGATGGTTCGGACCTCGTTATGCAGGTAGTACACTTGGCCGCCACGGCGTATCTCGCGCAGGCAGGCCTCGCGAATCAACGCGTTATTCCTTTCGCTGATCACTGTCTTGATGGACAGCCGCTCCTCGGGGGCCGTCGCGATGATGGAGATATCACGCAGGCCCGCCAATGCCATGTTGAGAGTGCGCGGGATCGGAGTGGCGGTTAGGGTAAGCACATCGACCTCGCGGCGCAGCTTCTTTAATCGTTCCTTCTGGCGTACGCCGAAGCGATGCTCCTCGTCGATGATCACGAGACCGAGATTCTTGAAGCACACATCGCCCTGCAACAGCCGGTGCGTGCCGACGACAAGGTCGACCGTGCCGTTCGCCAGCCCAGCCAGGATCTCGGCCTGCTGGGCCTTGCTGCGGAAGCGCGAGAGCAGCTCGATCCGGACCGGCAGCTCGGCAAAGCGGTCGCCGAAGTTCTGGAAGTGCTGCTGCGCGAGTAGTGTCGTCGGGACCAGCAGTGCGACCTGTTTCTGGTCGTGGACTGCGAGAAAGACGGCGCGCATGGCGACCTCGGTTTTGCCGAAACCCACATCGCCGCAGACCAGCCGGTCCATCAGCTTCTCGGATTCCATGTCGGTCATCACCTCATCGATAGCGCGCGCTTGGTCCGGGGTCTCCTCGAACCTAAACTCCTCAGCGAAGGCGGCATACTCGCTGTCGCGTGGTGCAAATACGTGCCCTTTGCGCGCCGCCCGGATAGCGTAGACTTCGAGCAGCTCGGCGGCTACGTCATAGGCCTTCTGCCTGGCACGGCGCTTTGCCTTCTCCCAGGCATCGCCCCCGAGTCGGTGTAAGGGGGCATGCTCCGGATCGGTCCCGGTGTATCGCGTGATCAGGTGCAGCGCCACGACGGGGATATAGAGCTTGTCGCCACCCGCATACTCGAGCGTCAGAAACTCCGTAGAGCCGTCGCCCACGTCCAAGATTTGCAAACCGAGGTAGCGACCCACTCCATGGTCCTCGTGCACCACCGGGTCGCCAAGGCGAAGCTCGGCAAGGTTGCGTATAACGCCCTCGGGGTCGCGTCTCACGCGCGCGCGCCGCCGGCGCTGGGCGACACGCTCGCCGTAGAGTTGCGGCTCCGTAATCAGGGCGATCAACGGCGCCGGCAGCAACAAGCCGCGATCCAGCCCGGCGACGGTCAGGCCGAGCCTGACGCCACTTAATAGAAAATCTTGCCAGTGATCGACGTCGACGGGGGCAAATCCATTGTCTTGCAGCAGTGCGCGCAGGGTCTCTCGCCGTCCTGGGGCCTCGGCCGCTAGCAGGGTGCGCCCCCGGTAGGTCCGCAGGTGCTCGAACAGGGCGGCGTAGGGTGCCTGCGCCTTGTAGTCGACCGGCAGGGCCGGCGGGACCAGGGTATCGAAGCGTACCAGGCTATCGCTGACTGTCTCAGGGGTCTGCGAGTGACGTTCTTCGTCAGCCTTGAATGGCAGCAGGACGACACGGCTGTGGCGTTCCAACGCCCCGTTAAGCTCCTGCTCCGCCAGAAACAGCTCGTGGGGGGCCAATATGGGCCGAGTACGGTCGTGCCGGCGCTCCAGAAAGCGTTCTTCGGCCTCGCGCAGAAACGCGCGGGCCGCATCTGCGGTATTGGCATCGATTATGCATGCCCCCTGCGCAGGAAGATAATCGAAAAATGTCGCAGTCTCGGGAAAAAACAGCGGCAGATAGTACTCAACACCTGCCGGAATGATGCCGCGGCTGATATCGCGATAGAGGGACACCTTTTGTGGATCGCCTTCGAAGCGGGCGCGAAATCTCTGCCGGAAAAACTGACAGGCGTCCGGGGTCAGCGGGAATTCCCGCGCCGGCAGTAATCGGATCCCGTCGAGTTTTCGCCCGGAGCGCTGGGTCTCGGGGTCGAACTCTTGCATGGACTCGATTTCGTCACCGAACAGGTCGATTCGGAAGGGCGTATCACTGCCCATGGGAAACAGATCAATGAGGCCGCCACGCACGGCGAACTCGCCGGGTTCCATGACTTGCGAGACGCTGTGGTAGCCGGAGCGCACGAGGTCTTCACGGAATTGTTCTATTTTCAGGGGATCTTGCGGCTTGAGTACGAAACTATATTGGGCCACGTACTGAGGAGGCGGTAAACGGTGCATCAAAGTCGGTACCGATGCCAGCACGACTCCCTTGTTCCAGGACGCGAGTTGCGACAGCACCAACAGGCGCTGGGAAATGATATCCGCGTGCGGGGACAGGACGTCGTAGGGCAGGCACTCCCAGTCAGGAAAAGTGGTCACACAGAACTCGGCATTCGGGGACGCGTAGAAGCGTATTTCGTCCTCCAGTTGTCGGGCGGAGCGGGCATCCGGGGTAACGACCAGCACGGGTGCGTGGTGGTTGGCGGCGGCCTGGGCAATGGCAAGCCCGCGGCTGCTCCCGTAAAGCCGGCTCCAAACCAGGCGCCCCCCCGCAGTTCGGGGGAGATCGGGGTGAAGCGGCGATACAGAGGGTTTCTGCTTTAGATTCAGAGGCTTAGATGACATCAAGGCGCTCGCGGACGCTAAGTTGTTTATTGTAAACGGACTATTACGTTCGATGAAAAACCTTGCGTATAGCGTGCGTTACGATCATAATGTAATCTATCGCCGCATAATACCTCAATAAGTATCAAACTCTAGACAAGAAATTCGGAGTGTAGCGGAATGCGAAAACGACAATCCACTTTTAAGGTCGGCGACACCGTGTTCTATCCTTCCGCCGGTGTTGGCATTATCGAGGCAGTTGAAGACGTATTTATCAGCGGTACTTGCGATAGCTGCTTTGTTATTCGTATCGATGAGACCCGGATGACCGTAAAGGTCCCGCAGGGCAATGTGCGTCGCAGCGGGCTTCGTCCGCTGTTAAGTGGCCGGAAATTAAAGGAATTATATCGCATTCTGGCCGCAAAGGGTAATCGCAGAGTCACGGGTGGCAACTGGACCGACCGTTGCCGCGAGCTCGAGCGCAAGATCAACTCGGGCTCATGCCTCGCGCTGGGTGAGGTCGTCCGCGATCTGATGCGTTGGAAAAAGGCATCCGGCCTGTCTTTTGAGGAGTCGATGCTCCTGAAGACGGCGAGTAACTTTCTGGCAAACGAAGTCGCGGCCATCCAGGGTATCGAACCGGAGACCGCGATCGACCGGATTCGCAGCTACGTCGAGGTCAAAGCGGCCTGAGAGGGCCACCCCGCAGCTGCCTGAACCCCATTGAATCACTCCTCCAGGATCTGGGCCATCGTACCTGCCGCTGGCACCGGATTCCGGATGGGGAGGTCTCAGCCCAAGCAGTATCTTACCCTCGCAGGCCGGGCGGTTATGGTGCACACGCTCGAACGGCTCTGCAGCCACCCCAGGATCGAGGGCGTGCTCGTTGGCCTCGCGGCCGAGGATCGCGACTGGGCGTCATTGAAAGACGCTATCGCCCGGCTGCCCATGTTTCTGGGTACTTATGAGGGCGGCGCCGAGCGTGCCGATACCGTGTTGAACGGCCTGCGCGCCTTGGGCGCCAATGCGGACCCGGCGGACTGGGTCATGGTGCACGATGCCGCCCGTCCGTGCATACGGCACGAGGACATCGATCGGCTGATCCGCGAAACGCAGGACCACCCCGACGGTGGCTTGCTGGCCCGGCCGGTGGCCGACACCGTCAAGCGCACCGATTCCACTCAACTCGTTCAGGAGACTGTTCCGCGCACGCATCTTTGGCGCGCGCTTACGCCGCAGCTGTTTCCCCTCGAAAGGCTCACGGGGGCTCTGGAGCAAGCGCTGGCCGCCGGTGTTACCGTCACCGACGAGGCCGCCGCCATCGAGCACACCGGCGGCCATCCGCGCGTGGTCGCCGGGCACGCCGATAACATCAAAATTACGCTCGCGGATGATCTCGCGCTGGCAGAGCTGTTTTTGAAACAGCAGGAACGGGAGCACGCGTGAACCGCATCGGCCACGGCTACGACGTTCATCCGCTCAAAGAAGGCCGCGATCTGATCCTCGGTGGCGTCAGGATCGCCCACCCCAAGGGGCTCAAGGGCCACTCGGATGCCGATGCCTTGCTGCACGCCATTTGCGACGCTTGCCTCGGTGCCGCGGGGCTTGGTGACCTGGGCGGGCATTTCCCCGACACCGATGCGGCGTACGAGGGCATCGATAGTCGCGAGCTGCTGCGCCATGTCCGGCAGGTCATCCACGACCACGGATGGCAGGTCGGCAATATCGACAGCACCATTGTGGCCCAGGCCCCGCGCCTGGCGGCGCAGCTCCCGCGCATGCGCGAGAATATCGCCGCTGATCTGAAAGTCCCGCCAGAACGAGTAAACATTAAGGCCACCAGCACCGAAAAGCTCGGCTTCCTTGGGAAAGAGGAGGGCATCGCCGCTTACGCGGTCGCGCTGCTAGAGTCTGCACGCGAGCACGGCTGACGCTGTTGGATTGAGCACGGAATTCCTGAAAATGGCAGATTAACGGGGTGTCGTCACGGTGAAGACTACTTGGTAGCCGCTCAAGCAATACGCGGTGAACCAGAGGGTCAAGCCAAAGACAAGACCTATAAAGAGCGCCCTTTTGCCGAGCCCGCCCACCGCAGCCGAAACCGATGCAATGATTTACAGCGCATCTCGCAACCTCACTTAAGCACTCCTGGCCAGTTGTTGTTGGCTTGGGAAATGTAGCCCGGGATATCCTGTCGCCAGCTCTTACGCACGCCGAGGCTGTAGTTGAGATAGAGCTTGCCGTTGACGATACTCCAGGCCTGGGGATCGGTGCTCGCGGTGTAACCGCTGGCGACGGCGTAGGAGCAATAACCGCCGTACTGTGGGGCGTATTTCTTCGGATCGGCCTGGAAACGATCGCGGTTCTCGGCGCTCGCGAAGTGCCAGCTGGCCCCATTCCACTCGAGTGCGTACTGATTGCTGCCCTTTACCGGCTTGGCCTGGCTGAAATAGGCGACCGGGTCGTAGCCGCGGATAGCGCCATTACTGGTCGTGAACACGGGCGACTTGGCATAGGCGAGCGGGGCCAGCAGTAGGACGGTCAGGAATACGGTCAGGGATCTGATGATCATGACGCTTCTCCTCGATGTACGTGGTGTTTCTGAGTAGTTCGTTCCGTACCCAGCAGCAAAGTTCTGGTCGACGCTGCCAAGGAGTACCTCCGACGACGGTATGAGCGCGCTGGTGCCGCCGCCCAAGACGCGTGGTCTGGAGAGCCCGTACCTGCGTAACTTTGTCGTGGCCCGAATCAGTTCATTGCGCCTTCGTCGCAGCGCCGGGATGCCGATCGACGAAGCCCTGAGTAAGGCCGCACGCGATCTGGCGCGGAGCGGCGGAGCAGGTGCCTCCGAATAGCCAGGGGGAGCGGGGGAGGGCTCCGATCGGGTTTTCTGAGTGCCGCACTGTCACAGTTCCGCGCGCTGTGCTTTGGATACCACCAGCCCCACGACCTCGCGCTCCAAGACCTCATAGATAAACCGATAGCTGCCCGCGCGGATGCGGCGCAGGCCGCGACGCTCGCCCTTTAGCGGGGTGCCCGCGTGTGGCCGGTTGGCGAGCGTGTCGATGGCTGCGATCAGTCGCCTCCGATCGGGCCGGTTCATTCGCGCCAGCGCCTTGGCGGCACTCGCCCTAATCTTGACGGAGCAACTCACGCCTCACGTCTTCCCAATCGAGGACCGGGTCCGTCGGATCGCGCAGACGATCGATGGTGCGGGCCAGATCCTCATAGTCCTCCAGATAATGCTCGACCGCCTGGCGCACGAGCTCGGCGCGGGTGCGCTTGAGGCTGCGGGCGGCCGCATCGAGCGATCTTACCAAGTCATCGGGCAACCTTGCTGTGATCTGGGCCATATTGCGTGCATCCCATGTAATGTCAATCGATGTCAACTAATGTCGTTGACATTAATCTACGCTGGGCACTTGCGGAAATCAAGGTCTACCCGTTGCTGTCCACAAATTTCGCCCTGGCCTGCTTAAACCGCTTGAGGAGTGAGGGTGTCTTGCGATTGGGCACCGGTGCAGCCATGACGCGTATTTTTTGTTAAACAGGCAGTGAAATCCCCCTGGTTTGCGTTGTGCTCGGAGATGCTGCGGTAACAAGGCCGGTCCCAGCCGCGCAGGCGTGGTCGGTTACGTAGACCAGGGGCTAACGTCAGGGCGACGGGTTACTTGCGTTTGAGGAGGACGTAGACGGCGCCGGTGCCACCGTCGTCGGGGCGCGCGGAGCAATAGGCGAGCACCTCGCCTTTACGACGCAGCCACGAATCAACTTTTCCTTTTAAAACCGGTAGCTTAGCGTCGGAACTTAAACCTTTTCCGTGGATAATCTTCAGGCATCGCCTACCTTCCAGGCGGGCCGTGCGCAGGAAATCGTTGATAAGCGCATGTGCCTCGGGCACGCGCTGGCCGTGTAGATCGAGCTCGGCCTCGATCGCGTACTGTCCGCGGCGCAGCTTGCGCGCGGCACTGGGGCGTAGGCCCGGGCGCACGTAAAGCAGTTCCTCCCCGGTTTCCACCAGGGAGTGGTCGTAGGCGCCTGACAGCAGGCTCTGCATCACCTCCTCGGCATCGCGTTGGGCCTGCTCGGCAATGGGCTTGCGCTGGGCGCGAAAAGGCGCCACACGGTCTTGCTTTAGCCGTTGCACATTACCGATTGCGTCGCGGAACGCGCGGCGATTCGGGTCGTGGTTGTCGTTTTGACTTGCCATGGCACTTCCAGCCGGGGGGCGTTTACGATCTGCGCTCCTTCAGGTAGCGATCCGCGTCGAGCGCGGCCATGCAGCCGCTGCCGGCCGAAGTGACCGCCTGGCGGTAAACGTGGTCCTGCACGTCGCCCGCCGCGAACACACCGGGCACGCTCGTGGCCGTCGCATCACCCTCGCAGCCGGCGTTGGCCACAATGTAGCCGTTTTTCATCTCGAGCTGCCCGGCGAAGAGCTCGGTGTTGGGGGTGTGGCCGATGGCGATAAACACGCCTTGCACATCCAGCTCCTTGGCGGAGCCGTCCTTCATATTCTTGATGCGCACCCCAGTGACCCCGTTTCCGTCCCCCAGTACCTCATCGGCCACGTAGTCGAGCGCGAGCCTGATGTTACCGCCGTCATCGGTGCGTTCCATGAGTTGGTCGACCAGGATCGCATCGGCGCGGAACTCCTGGCGGCGATGTACCAGCGTGACTTGCGCAGCGAGGTTGGAGAGATACAGCGCTTCTTCCACGGCCGTGTTGCCGCCGCCGATGACGGCGACATTCTGGCCTTTGAAAAAGAAACCGTCGCAGGTGGCGCAGGCGGACACACCCTTACCCTTGTAGGCCTCTTCGGACGGAAGACCGAGGTATCGCGCCTTCGCGCCGGTGGCGATGATCAGCGCGTCGCAGCTGTAAACACCAGCATCACCGGTGAGACGGAACGGTTTTTCTCCGAGCTCCGCCTTGTTGATGTGATCGAGCACGATGTCCGTGTCGAAGCGCTCGGCGTGGCGCCGCATGCGATCCATGAGATCGGGCCCCTGCAAGCCCTCCACATCACCGGACCAGTTGTCGACGTCCGTGGTCGTCATGAGCTGGCCGCCTTGCTCGACGCCGGCGATCAGGACGGGCTTCAGGTTCGCGCGCGCGGCATAGATGGCCGCGGTGTAACCGGCCGGCCCCGAACCTAAAATGAGAACCCGACAGTGTCTTGCCTCTGCCATGGTTGATCAACTCCGTGTGAGGGAGAAAACACAAGTCCACGAGCTGCCCGCTGCGGCGTCCTGGTTGACGCATGGCAGGCACGGGTGGTCTCGCCCGCATTTCTCACCCGCTATCGGTTCGATCGCTGTTCCCGACGCGATGCTACCTCGGCAACCGCTCCCTGCGTTGCTCTAGCTCGGCAACCGCTCCTGCGTTGCTCTAGCTCG
>VRUB01000026.1:16966-25500 GCA_019456345.1 Nitrospira sp.
CCTGCATCCCTGCAGTCGTCCTCCATCCCTGGAGTCGTGCCCACAGCGCGCTCGGCAATGTACTCAACGTAGTACACACTACGCCTGCGCGCATTTTCTCGCGCACGCCTTGTAATCACAGGCATCTCCACGCCCTCGCGACGATACCCGGCGAGAAACGCGGGCCAGTGAGCAGCCCACGGTATGGTACGCTATTGTCTTAACAATCGTAAAGGAGGGCGCGTGCGCATCGGCATTCCGAAAGAAATCAAGTCCAACGAGGGACGCGTCGCCCTGGTGCCGCCGGCGGCGGCCGAGCTGGTCAAGCATGGCCACGAGGTTTATCTGCAGGCGGGGGCAGGTGTTGCAAGCGGTTATCCGGATCTCGATTACCGCAATGTGGGCGTAAAGGTAGCCGCGGACGCAGTCGAGACCTATGCCGAGACGCAATTGGTGCTCAAGGTTAAGGCGCCGGTCGCCGCCGAGTATGGGTTACTGCGCAGCGATCACATCCTGTTCTGTTTTCTGACTCTTGCCACCAACCCGGACCTTGCGCTGCTGTTGCAGGAAAAGGGACTCACAGCCGTCGCCTTTGAGACCGTTGAGGTGGACGGCAAGCTGCCGGTGCTGGCGCCGATGAGCGCGATCGCCGGGCGTTTGGCGGTGCACATCGGGGTGACGCTGTTGCACACTCCACAGGGTGGTCGCGGCGTGTTGCTTGGCGGAATTCCCGCCACCGAGCGCGGGCACGTGGTGGTTCTCGGTGCCGGCAATGTCGGGCGCCACGCCGTGGCCGCAGCGGCCGCGTTGGGTGCGCGGGTGAGTGTGTTCGCGCGCAGCCGCGAGAGCCTCGCGCGCGTGCATGGGCTTGGCCCCAACGTGACCGCGCAGCCCGCGTACAAGCCGTTGATCGCAGAAGCGATCTACGATGCCGACCTGTTGGTCGGAGCCGTGTTGATAGCGGGCGCGCGTACGCCGAAAGTAGTCAGTGCGGACATGGTCGCCGAGATGAAGCCAGGTAGCGTTATTGTGGACGTTTCGGTAGACCAGGGCGGCTGTGTCGAAACCATTCACGCCACCGACTACGACAATCCCACCTATATGCAGGACGAGGTCATCCATTTCGGCGTCACCAACATGCCCGGGGCCGTCCCGCGCACCAGCTCGCAAGCATTGTCCAGTGCCTTGCTGCCCTTCGTGTTGCGCCTTGCGTCCGCGGAAGGGTTGGGTGACCCGGTCATGCGCAAGGCGATCAATATCGCACAGGGCGAAATCGTCTATCCTGCTGTGGCCGAAGCTCTTGCATAATCGCGGCCCTTGGATTATCCAACGCAAAAGGGGAGAATCAGCCCCAAGCTCGTGCCGCCAGAAGGAAGTTTGTGCGCCAGGCAACCTGGAAAAAATCTGATAGACCGCCTTTAACACCGCGTCTCATGCACCTCCTGAGGGAGGTGCGCCTCTACGTTTTCGGCGCCATCGCCCTTTACCTGGTGATTGCGTTGTGGACTTTTCATCCGTCTGACCCCTCGTGGTCGCACAGCGGTGCGACCACGCAGGTCGTCAACGCAGGCGGGCGCGCGGGCGCCTGGATCGCGGATCTACTGCTCAACATCTTCGGCTATGCGGCCTATCTTTTCCCGCTCATGATCGGATTTGCCGGACTGCGGGTGTTTCTCGATCGCCGTAATCCGGCGCCGCCCGATATCACTCACAAGGCGATTGTGACCGGCGGCTTCGTGTTGACGTTACTCGGAGGCTGCGGGATTGCGAGCCTGCATTTTGCTCACACCAGCGCCGGCATGCCGTTCGGCAGCGGTGGGTGGATCGGGGAAATCGTGGTGGCCGCGTTGCTGGCGGCCTTCAGCTTTGTCGGTGCCACGATATTTTTGCTGGCGCTGTTTTTGTCGGGCGTGACGTTGTTCACCGGGCTATCGTGGTTACGGTTGATGGAAATGGTGGGCGAGCTCGCCTTCCGAGCGTTCGGCCTGGTTTCGCGCCTTGTTTCGATGATCGTGGATCGCGTCGTGGGCATGCGCGCCAAGCGCAAACGCCAGATCACCGTTGCCGAGGAGAAAAAGGTGCTGAGTGGACACCCGGCGCCTCGCATCGAGCCCGTGATGGAGCGTGTGGAGATCAGTAAGCGCGCGGCGCGCGAGAAGCAGGTACCGTTGTTCGAGATCCCGGGCGGATCCGAGGTACCGCCTTTATCGTTGCTCGATGCCCCAGACGTAAAAAGACCGCCACAATTTTCGAAGCAATCGCTTGAGACGATGTCGCGGCTGCTGGAAAAAAAGCTGCTCGACTTCAATGTGCAGGTAACGGTGGTCGAGGTGCACCCGGGGCCCGTGATCACGCGTTTCGAGGTCGAGCCCGCACCGGGGGTGAAGGCGGCGCAGATCACGAACCTCGCGCGCGATCTGGCGCGCTCGCTTTCGGTTATCAGCCTGCGCGTGGTGGAGAATATCCCCGGCAAGACCACGGTGGGCATCGAGGTGCCGAACGAGATACGTGAGACCGTGCGCCTGAGCGAGGTGCTGTCCTCCGAGGCCTACGACAGCGACGCCTCTTCCTTGGCCCTGTGCCTGGGCAAAGACATCAGCGGTAACCCGGTGGTGGTGGACTTGAGCCGCATGCCGCATTTGCTGATTGCCGGAACCACGGGCTCGGGCAAATCCGTGTGTCTGAACTCGCTGATCCTGAGCCTGCTGTACAAGTGCCCACCGGAGCAGGTGCGTTTTATCATGATCGATCCGAAGATGCTGGAGCTGGCGATATACGAGGGGATTCCGCATCTGCTGACGCCGGTGGTGACGGAGATGAAGCAGGCCGCGAACGCCTTGCGCTGGGGCCTGACAGAGATGGAGCGGCGCTATCGGCTGATGGTCGCGCTCGGCGTGCGTAACATCGCGGGCTACAATCGCAAGGTGACGGATGCGCAGGATAACGGTAAGCCCATCCTCGATCCTCTGGCCGTGCCCGAGGAGGAGGCCGCAGCGCTGATAACGCTGCCCTACGTCGTGATCCTGGTGGATGAACTCGCAGACCTGATGATGGTCGTAGGAAAGAAGGTCGAAGATCTCGTAGTACGACTGGCACAACGGGCCCGTGCCGCTGGAATCCATCTCATACTGGCCACGCAGCGCCCGTCGGTCGATGTGATTACCGGTCTGATCAAGGCAAATGTTCCTACCCGCATTGCATTCCAGATGGCATCGCGCGTGGATTCGCGCACGGTGCTGGATCAGATGGGTGCGGAGCAGCTCCTGGGGCAGGGCGACATGTTGTTTCTGCAGCCGGGCTTAGGTTTGCCGACGCGCGTGCATGGGGCCTTCGTGTCAGACCAGGAGGTACACAAAGTCGCTCGCTTTCTGAAACAAGCCGCAACACCGGTGTACGATGAAAACATCTTGCGCGGCGACAGCGGCAACGGCGAAGACGGCGATGGGTTTTTGCAGGCAGGAGACGACGCCGATGATCCGCTTTACGATGAGGCACTGCGTATCGTCACGGAGAGCCGCCGCGCTTCGATCTCCGGCGTGCAGCGGCGTTTGCGCATCGGCTACAATCGTGCCGCACGTCTGATCGAGCAGATGGAGCGCGCCGGTATTGTCGGTCCGCTGCAGCCCAACGGCAGCCGCGAGGTGTTGGCGCCGCCGCCACTACAGCTCTGAGCCCGAAGCGGCCAGAGCTGGTATCATATCGCTCGGTAACCGCGACCGGAACTTGAACTCCCCGATGGCCAAGCGCATTTTCGCAATCCCCGTGCTCGTTTTGCTCGGAGCCGTCTCCGTTTACGCCGCAACCCCACGCAGCGGCGACACCAGCAACTTGCAGCGCTTTTTCACCGACGTCAAGAGTTATACCGCAAAGTTCAGTCAAGTGGTGCTGGACGATTCGTTGAATGTCTTGCAGGAGTCCTCCGGGACCATGTGGATTCAGCGTCCCAATAAGTTTCGCTGGGATTACGATGTGCCGTTCGAGCAGCATATTGTCGGGGATGGTGAAAAGATCTGGGTGTATGACGTGGAGCTGCAGCAGGTGACAGTGCGCCAGCTTACGGGCGGCCTGGGCGCGACGCCGGCTATGCTGTTGGCTGGCCGCGGTGAGCTTGACAAGGATTTTGTGGTCAAGAACCTTGGGACGCAGGGCAAGCTGCAATGGACGCAGTTGACTCCGAGGAGCGACGACGGCGGTTTTGAAAATATTCGCGTGGGTTTCGAGAACGGCAAGATCCGCGTACTGGAGATGATCGACAGCTTCGGTCACATGACGCGGGTGGTGATGAGTGATTCCCGAGCGAACATCAAGATTGGCTCTGCCAAGTTTGTGTTCAAGCCGCCCCCGGGGGTGGACGTTATGCGTGAACGCGTGCCGCGCCGGCGATAGCGTGGTGCCTGGCGCCGCCCTGTGTAGACCGATCGAACAGAGGCCGATATCGTGAAAGGCACCGCTGTCCAGGATTTGTTTTCGCAAGGCCCCTCCCACCCCTGGCAGCCGCTGGCGGATCGATTGCGCCCGCAACGACTCGAAGACTTTTTCGGCCAGTCGCATGTGCTTGCGGCCGGCAAACCCCTACGCCGGGCGATCGAGGACAACGTGTTGCACTCGATGATTTTCTGGGGACCGCCCGGCACCGGCAAGACCACGCTGGCCCGGCTGATTGCCGCGCGCAGCAGCGCCTATTTCATCGGAATCTCGGCGGTGTTCGCCGGGGTGAAGGACATTCGCGCTGCCGTGGACGCGGCGTTGCAGGCGCGCGCCGACGGTCGTCCTACCGTGCTGTTCGTGGATGAGGTACACCGCTTCAACAAGGCGCAGCAGGACGGGTTTCTGCCCTATGTGGAGGACGGGACGCTCACGTTCATCGGCGCCACCACGGAGAATCCCTCATTCGAGCTCATCAACGCGCTGCTCTCGCGGCTGCGGGTTTATGTCCTCAAGCCGTTGCAAAGCGCCGAGATCCGCAGCGTGATCGATCGTGCGCTCACGGACAAGGAAGCTGGCCTGGGCGCACGCAACCTGCTGGTGTCCGAGGCGTCGCGCGAGCGGTTGGCGCAAGCGGCCGACGGTGATGCGCGACGCGCGCTGAACTGGCTCGAGATTGCCGCCGACCTGGCGCAACCTGAAGCCGAGCGCGAGATCGTGAGCGAGACGCTGGTGGCTGAGATCGTCAGCGGGACTGTCCGGCGTTTCGACAAGGGCGGTGATGCCTTCTACGACCAGATCTCGGCCCTGCACAAGTCGGTACGCGGTTCGGATCCCGACGCGGCGTTGTACTGGTTCGCGCGTATGCTCGATGGTGGTTGCGACCCGTTGTATATCGCGCGGCGCGTGGTGCGTATGGCGAGCGAAGATATCGGCAACGCCGATCCCAGAGCGCTTCGCATTGCATTGGATGCGTGGGAGACGTTTGAGCGGCTCGGCAGCCCCGAGGGCGAGCTTGCCATTGCCCAGGCGGTGGTCTATCTGGCCTGTGCGGCCAAGAGTAACGCCGTCTATGCTGCATTCGGTGAGGCCCTGCGTGATGCACGCGAGGCGGGCTCACTCGAGGTGCCCATGCATTTGCGCAATGCGCCGACAAAGCTGATGCGCGAGCTCGGGCATGGTAAGGGTTACCGCTATGCGCATGATGAGCCCGACGGCTATGCTGCCGGCGAGCGCTACTTTCCCGAGGGCCTGGGGTCGCGGACTTACTACCGCCCGGTCCCCCGCGGGCTCGAGCAGAAAATTTCAGAGAAACTGGCCTACTTGCGCGGATTAGGGCGCAAGACAGATACGCCATCGGCGATCACAGAGGAGGAAAAACCGACAAAAGGTAAATCGTGATACGAATGCCTTTGCAGGTGGTCGGCCTATCATCCGTTTTGTAGCATGCAATTACTGAGGTAAATCGATGGGCAGAATGAATGCATACATTTCCTTGGCGCTGGCGGTGGTTTTGCTGACCGTCGCTGTGCCGGTGAATGCGGGAGATGCGTGCGCGAGCCCGATTCCGTTTGCGGAAGCCGAGCGCGCCTATAATGCGCAGGACTATGCGCGTGCGATGGAGCTGGCGCTGCCGCTGGCCGAAGCCGGGAATGCGGATGCCCAGTATCTTGTCGGTCGCATGTATGAGAAGGGGCAGGGCGTTAAGAAGGACAAGGCCAAGATTCTGACCTGGTACCGCAGAGCCGCCGAAGGCGGCAATGCCAAGGCGCAGTACAAGGTTGGCGCCGGCTATGCGATGGGCTTTACCGGACTGGAACAGAACAACGAGAAAGCCAAGAAGTGGATCAGGATGTCCGCGGAGCAGGGTTATGACAGGGCACAAAAAATCCTCGCCTACGCCTACCAAAGAGGCATGTACGGCTTCCCGAAAGATGAGGAAAAGGCCCAGTATTGGTTCCGGGAAGCCGAAAAGAAAACGATAAAGTAACAAACGGAAAAAACAAGCAGCCCCGGGGCCGGCTGCACACGGATGCATGCTAACGCGCGAGTCCACACAGAGAACCGTGCACGCCCGCGCACGACCGGCGACGCAATGATGATGAATCAGGTTCTTGCGATCGCTATCGGTGGTGCCGCCGGCGCATTGCTTCGTTTTTGGCTGTCCACCGGGGCCTGCTCAATGAGTTGCTGGCCAAGCTGCACGACGACGAGAAGGTGCGCGGCGTGACCGTGTTCCGCGGAATCTCGGGTTGCGGCAAGTCCGGCCGCATGCACCCCTCGAGCCTGCTGGACCTGTCTATGGATCTGCCGCTGGTGATCGAGTTTTTCGACGAGCCCGCCAAGGTCAGTGGAATTCTCGAGCACCTGGCTGAATTTCTGGAACCGGATCACGTCGTAAGCTGGCAAGCACGAGTTAATAAAGAAGATTAAGAAGAGTTTATAAGTGATTGATCTTAAACTAATACGTAGTGACCTGAATAATGTCGTGAAGCGTCTGAATTCGCGCGGTTATGTCCTCGACGCCGAATCTCTCAGCAGGCTCGAAGCCCGGCGCAAGGAAGTACAGGTGCGCACACAGGAGCTGCAAAGCCGCCGCAACGCCAGCGCCAAGGAAATCGGTAAGGTCAAGGCCGCTGGGCAGGATGCGGCGCCGCTATTGGCCGCGGTCGCCAACTTCGGGGATGAGCTCAAGCAGGCCGAGGCCGAGCTGGATCAAGTACAACAACGGCTCGATGGCATCCTGCTTGATATTCCGAATCTGCCGCACGCGAGTGTGCCGCAGGGGCGAGATGAGCGCGATAACGTCGAGCTGCGACACTGGGGAGATACCCCTGAGCTTGGCTTCGAGCCAAAGGATCACGTCGATCTCGGGGCGGCGCTTGGCATGCTCGATTTCGAGACCGCCGCCAAGATCGCGGGCTCACGTTTTGTCGCTATCACGGGGCCGTTGGCAGGCCTGCACCGAGCGTTGACGCAATTTATGATGAATTTACACACCCGGGAGTACGGTTATAGTGAGATTTACGTCCCCTACATGGTCAACGCCGAGAGCATGCGCGGCACGGGCCAACTGCCGAAGTTCGAAGAGGATCTGTTCGCGATCCAGGGCGATCAGGGGTTTTATCTGATTCCCACGGCCGAGGTGCCGGTGACCAATGTCGTGCGCGACGAGATCCTTGAAGCGAGCACGCTGCCGCGAAAATACGTTGCGCATACGCCGTGTTTTCGCAGCGAGGCGGGATCTTACGGAAAAGACGCGCGCGGGATGATCCGCCAGCACCAGTTTGAGAAGGTCGAGCTGGTACAGGTCGTGCGGCCACAGGATTCCTATGATGCGCTTGAGCAGCTCACCGCGCACGCGGAGGCCGTGTTGCAAAAGCTCGGGCTGTCTTACCGCGTGGTGGTGCTTTGTACCGGCGACATGGGGTTTGCAGCGGCCAAGACTTATGATATCGAGATATGGTTGCCGGGACAGCAGCGTTTTCGCGAGATCTCGTCCTGCAGCAACTTCGAGGATTTTCAGGCACGGCGCATCCGCGCGCGCTGGCGCAACCCCGATACCGGCAAGCCCGAGCTGGTGCACACCGTGAACGGCTCGGCATTGGCCGTGGGCCGCACGTTGGTCGCGGTTATGGAGCAGTGCCAGGATGAAAGCGGGCGTATTCGGATTCCTGATGTGCTGCAGCCGTATATGAACGGGATCGATATCCTCAAGCCTTCATAGCTCGAAAATTTTTACCGCCGAGCGCGCAAAGACCGCAGAGAAATCTGACTTCAACCCGTTTTACTCGTGCTAATTTTTTAAAGAGGATAGCCCGTGGCAGTTATGCCATTGCCGTCCCACAAGTCCCGGCTTGAAATGCTGAAACTCGCCAAGACCAAGATGCCCTAGGTATGGGCTGTGCTCGAGAAACATGGACCGCACCTTTGTTTCCGAGACACGCCGTGGATACTTCCCTGTAGACTCGGCGCCAGCATCCCTGCTGGCGACGGTCGCGGAAAAAAGATGCGGTCCATGCATCGGGTGGTTGTGGGCAGCAGTGACGTTTTGCCCTTTTTGGGAACTACTCGCGCTTGTCTATATTGTTGTTTTCTCGGCAAACCTTGCGGGCTAGTTTGAGTTCGTT
>VRUB01000178.1 GCA_019456345.1 Nitrospira sp.
TGAACTTTCCGTGCCCAGTCCGGTATGCAGGATCCATGGCGCCAGCAGGGCCCGCAGCAGGTCGGATTGAAAACTGTCTTCCAGCCAGCTGCGGCAGGTCTGCATCGCCTCGCCGAAGAAACTTGCGGTCGCGTGCAAGTTCTTTCTCCAGACCTCCGACAACAGCAGTTTCGCAGTAGCAAGTCCCCACAACTCACCACCCAGAAGACCAAAAATCAGCCCTGCATTATCGTCAATGAGGGCCATGCTGCGCTGATACGCTTCTCCATCTCCGGTCGCGAGCGACTCGAAGGTATTCATGTTGTCTTCACGGGAGGTGGTGAGGATCAGCGAACGTCCGTCCGGGAGCAAAACACCAGTCGGACTGTCGTTATTGGTGTACTCCAATCCGCTATCGTGCAACGCGTCGCCCAATTCCGCATAGCCCGGAGAGGTGACAAAAAGCGGATGCACCGCGGACAGCACATCGTGTCTGAAACCGGGAACCGTCACCTGCTCGGTACGGATACAGCCGCCCAAACGGTCGTTTCGCTCCAGTATGCAGACCTTGCGGCCTTGCCGCGCCAGTATCGCCGCGCACACCAGTGAATTAATACCACTGCCTACGATGATGCAGTCAAAGCTTTTCATTCGACCTGCCCCCCGTAGGAGTCTGCGACCCGCTCTTCGAGTCATCGGGGACAAGATGCGCGGGTTGATATTCGCCCGAATTCACCCACTGCAATAGCGCCTTGAGATGATCTTTGAACTGCTTCGCCTCCTCGGCAGAGAATTCTCCGAGTGCGTCGGATTCGTGAGCGCGTGCAACTGCAATCAACGGTACGATCTTGGCCAGTCCTTGTTTCACGATCCAGTATCGAGTCTCGTCGGCAAAATCCTCGCCACTGGTGATCCAGTCTTTATCCTGCATGCTCAAAAGTAATCGGCTCAATTCGTTTTTTTCGGCCAGCACCATATCACGCAGTCGTTCGAACGTGAGGCCCTCGTGGTTCTCTGCCAGGCAGCAGAGGATTCGCCACTCAAACTGATGGACCCCTGCCTCGTCGAGTACTATCTGGAATTGAGACCGGAAGCGCTCGGCCGTCTGCGTCAACAAATAATCGAGGTACTCCTGAACAAATCCCTCCCCGGCATCCTGTCCCGCCTGCGCGACTTCGATGACCGGATGTGGCTGGGAGACCGCATATGAACCTTTATGGAAAACCAGGCCGGCTCGCCCACTGGCCTCGAAATTCACGACTTCGCCAACCAGGATCAGGTGATCGCCTCCTTCGTAGGTAAAGGTTTTCTTGCACTGAAAATAGGCGGCGCAACCGGCAAGGATGGGAGCGCCACCGACGCCTTCGGTGCAAGACAGGCCGTGAAACTTGTCTGTCGTCCCACGCGTCGCGAAGCGTTGCGACAGACTGACCTGATCGGCTGCCAGAACATTGACCACGAAGTAGTCGGCCGTCTCGTAGGCCTTGAGGCTGTACGCTCTTTTGTCCAGGCTCCACAGTACCAGTGGGGGATCCACGGAAACGGAGTTGAAACTGTTCGCCGTGACGCCGATGTACTCACCATTCTCATCGCGAGTCGTGACGATCGTCACACCAGTCGCGAAATGACCCAGGGCATGCCTGAATGAGTGCGTGTCGAATTCACCGCTGGTCATGACAGACCTCTCGGGATGCCTAGCCCGTGAGTTTCGAGACCTGGTCGACGGTTTGTTCCGGACCCATCGCTGTGTAGCCCCCGTCCACTGCGATATCGGTGCCCGTTAGCCCTGACGCGTCATTGCTGCAAAGGAAGGCGACCGTCGCGCCAACTTCATCCGGCTCGACCAGCCGTCCGATCAAATGTAATGGCGCCGCGACATTGTCCGCTTTGGCACGGTCGTCGCCACTGAGGTCCCTCATCACATTGGACCAGGTCCAGCCCGGTGAGACCGAGTTTACGCGTATGTTGTCGGCCGCGAGATTGAGCGCCTGATTTCGTGTCATACCGATGATCGCCGCCTTCGAAACCGCATACAGCATGCGTCCGGGTTGTGCGCGCTTACCACTGATACTGCCGAAGTTCACGATCGCGCCGCCGCCACGCTCACGCATCCGGGGCACGACTTTCTGTGCGAATATCGCGCCCCCGACCAGGTTGACGTTCAATGCGGTCAACCACTCGTCGCGCGTGGAGTCGATCCCATTGTCGAGATAGGTGCAGGCCACATTGACCAGGCAATCGACTCCACCGAAGCGTTCGACGGTTGCGGCAATGCATGCGTCGATTTGCTCGTCATCGGTGATGTCGGTGTGTTTGTAAAAAACATCCGGCCCCATATCTTGCGCGACGCGCTCGCCCTCTTCGTCGGCAATGTCGGCGAGGACGACTTTAGCGCCTCCGTCTCTGAGCGCCTGCGCCGCTTTCCAGCCGATCATCGTGGCGCCCCCGCTCACGATGGCAACCTTATTCGTCAAATCCGCCATGGTGTTCTCCTTTTTGATTACTTGGCCGCGTCAATCAATTTATCTGCTGCCTGCGGATCCTCCCACCAGGGGAAAAAGTCGGTGGGATTGCTAAATCCATTGGCAATGCGGCTCGCGAGCTCAGCGTGTGTTTGCGCCGCCCCCAGAAGTTTCTGCATATTTTCCGTGGGAGGGAGCAACAGGCTGTTGGTCCAGCGCGTAACCCATTGGGCATAATCCCAGTAGGCGTCAAAGGTTTGCTGCATCCACTCTTCATCGAACGGCTCGGATTCCCGTGACAGGATCGCATCCAGGTAAACGGCTGCCGACTTGCTGGCGTTGTTCGAGCCCTGTCCGGTAATCGGGTCGTTGAGACATACCGTATCAGCCATGCCAAGCATGGCGCCGCCCGACGGCAGCCGGCCGATCGGCTCCCTGACGGTCGGCGGAAAGCGCCCGGCCAGGATGCCGTTATCATCGGTCAACTGTATGTCGCGGCAGCGTTCTGCCTCCCACGGCAGAAACTCCTTCAGTATCTGTTTGCTCTTTTCCAGATGCTGGTCCGGGCTCTTGACGTCGGCCCAGCAATCCATCGGCCCGTCGGGAATGCCTTCGAAAACCATGATCTCGCAAGGTCCGGTCGTAGTCAGGGCCGGGAAGACGAAATACTCGCCGACGGCGGGGATGATATTAAAACAGACAGCCGTGTATTCTTCGCGCGGCACCATGCTGGTCACATAGGTAAGCGCCAGTGCGCGCATTGGCTGATCGAACGCAGACTTTTCATCGTCACGTTTGAAGATGCGGCCGACTTCGCCCTTGCCCGATGCCACCACGACCAGGTCGGCTTCGGTGCCGAGTTCTTCGAGCTCATCGAGACTCGCGTGCATGATGAGCAGCTTGCCGCCGAGACGCTCAAACTCGTCCATCCACGCCGGCATTTTCACTCGCTGATCCACCGACTGAGCCGGACCATCGAGACGAGCAGCCCAGTCGATGGCCCTGGATCCATCGGGGCCGACGATGGTGAGGCCGACGCCAGCGATCGGCGGGCATTCCTCATCCCAGAGATTGAGATCCACCTCGCGCTCATGCTGCAACGCCATATCGAACATGCATTGACTGGACAGAACGCGGCCCTTCTCGACCTCCTGGCGACTACGATTCGTCACCAGAGTGACGTCATACTCGCGTCGCAGGAGTCCGATACCGAGTTGCAGCCCCGATTGCCCGGCGCCGATGATCGTAATCGCACGCATTTCTCTGCCTCTGTCCGACCGTGTTCATGGCGACTAGCTGGTGGCCGCCCGTTCTTCTTGTTTCGATCTCAGCACGATCTGTAAAATAGCGTAGCACAGCAAATCATCGAAAGCTGCAGTCGCGCGGCGTGAACCCGGACGATCAACTACACTCTGGTACCGACGACTCACAAAAATAACAGTAGCCGCCGGATGGCTGGTTTGGGCCAGTATTGGCTGTCCGCATGCGGCAGAGGAGAACGCAATGATCGAGCCGTATAACGCAGTCGGACTC
>VRUB01000027.1 GCA_019456345.1 Nitrospira sp.
CAGTGTGGGACGAGCCCCCAGTGCAGCAGGACCAGCTCGCGCCCATGCTCGCCGGATTCGCGTACCGCGGCGACTGGCTGGCCCGGCGCGATGTTATAGCGTGGCCCGAGCGCCAGCGCATGCCGCAAGCGAAAATGCGTAACAAGCTCCTCTCTTGGGGTGGCCAGCATGAAACGTCCACACATGGCGTTATGCTACGTCGTCGGCGCCGCTCATGCCAGTGGGCGCGTGATGCGGCGTTCGAGCGGGCAACATGCCATGAGGCGGGCTAGGGCCGCGGTTGCGACAGAAACGGTGGATCGGCGCGCTTGCGCAAGCCGGCAGCGCACGCTGGCCGCAACCGCGACCCATTTGGTGAGCAAAAGCTGCTAACATGCGCGCGCTCGTTAGCTACTCGTGACCGCGGTCGACAAGAACTTGGTGCAGCACACACGCAATTTTTCCTCGACGAGCACCAACATCCTCGGTGCCAACGGTCCGCTCGCGCGCAAGCTGCCCGGATTTGTCGTCCGCCCTGTGCAACAGGACATGGCCGCTCGAATCGAGACGGCGTTGGGACACGCGGGCACATTCATTGGCGAGTCGGGCACCGGAACCGGCAAGACCTTCGCCTACCTGGTGCCGGCGCTGCAATCGCGCAAGAAAGTGCTGATTTCTAGCGGCACGAAGAATCTGCAGGAGCAGATATTCAAGCGCGACCTGCCGCTTGTACGCGATGCGTTAGAGCTGCCTGTGACGGTGGCATTGTTGAAAGGCCGGGCCAATTATCTTTGCCTCTATCGCTTGGAGCGCAGCCAGACCGACCATCGCACACAAGCCCGGAAGGAGGATGCGTATCTGGCGCGCGTGCAGGAGTGGGCCAGGCGTACTCGCCGAGGAGATATCGCCGAGATGACCGAGATCCCGGAAGATGCTGATATCTGGCCATTGGTGACGTCGAATGCGGATAACTGTCTGGGCAGTCACTGTCCACGTTACAACGAATGCCATGTCAACCGGGCACGGCGCGAGGCGCTCAAGGCCGATGTCGTTGTAATCAATCATCACCTGTTCTTTGCGGATCTGGTGCTGCGTGAGGAAGGATTCGGTGAGCTTCTACCCGGGGTCGATGCCGTCATATTTGATGAAGCGCATCAGCTGCCTGAGATCGCCACATCGTTCTTCGGGGTGATGCTGAGCAGCCATCAAATTGTGGGTTTGTGTCGCGATACCATTGCTGAAGACGTACGCGAGCGTAGCGGTATAGCCGATCTGCAAGAGCAGGCACGCAAGGTCGAGAAGGCCACCGCAGATCTTCGGTTGGCGTTCGGCGCGGAACCGCGACGGGATACGTGGCGTGCGGTCGAAGGCCAGCGCGGGCTGCGTGAAGCGCTGGCAGCACTACGCGAGAGGCTTGCCGCTCTAGCGGCACAATTGGAAGTCGCCGCGGGCAAGGGTGAGGGGCTGGCAAATTGTTCTCAGCGTGCGAGTGAGCTGCTGGGGCGGCTCTACACTATGGCCGATACGCCGCCCCCCGAATACGTGCTGTGGTTTGAGACCTCGCCACGAGGGTTTAGCCTGCGCCTGACGGCTCTCGACGTGGCATCGTCTTTACGGGAGCATCTGCAGGCCGATCGTAAGACCTGGATATTCATCTCGGCGACGCTGACCATCGACAAGAGCTTCGAGCATTATCAGACACAAATGGGACTGGAGCTGGCGGACACCGGCCGCTGGGACAGCCCGTTCAACTATGAAAATCAAGCGCTGCTTTATATCCCACCGGATCTTCCTAACCCCGCTGATCCCGATTACACGCGTTTGGTCGTCGAGTCAGCGCTACCGGTGCTCGAGGCGAGCCGAGGGCGCGCATTTTTATTGTTCACCAGCTACCGTGCGCTCAATATCGCAGCGGAGATGCTGCCATCCCTGACGAGTTATCCGTTGCTTGTGCAGGGCAGTGCCCCGCGCACCGAGTTGCTTGAGCGGTTTCGCGCACTGGGGCAAGCGGTGCTGTTAGGGACGGGCAGCTTCTGGGAGGGGGTCGACGTACGGGGTGACACGCTTTCGTGTGTCATTATCGACAAGTTGCCGTTTGCCGCGCCGGATGATCCGGTTTTGCGCGCGCGCGCCGAAGCGATGGAACGTGCGGGGCGTAAGCCCTTCTTGGAGTATCAGCTCCCGAGCGCCGTGATCGCGTTGAAACAAGGAGCCGGCCGCCTGATCCGCGATGAGAAAGATCGTGGCGTGCTCGTGCTTTGCGATCCACGGTTGCTCAGCCGCGGCTACGGAAGAGTTTTTCTCAACAGTCTGCCGGCCATGCCGTTGACGCGCAGCATCGACGATGTGAAGGCGTTTTTCGGTCCACCGCCTGGCGAGTGACCCTTCCCGCCGGCCTGCTTTTGTCTACACGGGCGCGCCGCGTCTTGCCGTAGACAGGCACCCGGGTGCCGCAATCTGCCGGGCTGGTACTTTCTTGCCCGACAGTCTTTGAACATAGCCAAAAAGCACATTGGTCGGGCGCAAAATCAACGCACGGGACGACCGTTTTGAGGATCTACAGGGTTACGGCAGGTTTATCGGCATTGGCATAGAGTTTGCTTCCTAGGTGGGTGCGAACCCCTCGCCAACAATGCCGGAGCCTAGCATAAGCATGGAAAACACAGACCAGACGCTTTGCGCCATTTTTCGCAGGTCCATCACGTTGCCGCTTTGCGTCGCCGTCATGCTCATAGCCTTTGTCTTGCCTGCAACGGTCCATGCGGCCGGCGAGCAGGCCCGATTTGAGCAGCAGCTGGAGGACCAGTTTCCCGGCAGTTACAAGCTCTATAGTTCCCTCGCTAATGATTCGAAGTTAAAAGTCTACAAGACTTACGCGAAGACCGATGAGGAGGCCGGGATCGCGCGTTTTTCAACAGTGATCGCCAAGATCCTCGATCTCGCGGTCGCCGAGGACCAGGACCCCCGACGCAAGAACTGAGTGTCGATCGAGCCGGTACCGGCGCTCGGCACGCGGCTCTCGACCGGTGCGATTTTCACCAATTACAGCGGTACTAGCCGGTGAGCTTCTCGCGCTGGCGACGCCGTTTCCGTAGACGCTAACCCCAACACGTACTTTTCGTTGTGCTGACGAATTCGCGTATTGCGGGTAACATGTCTCTGGCGTGCGCCTTAGCCCGAAGATCTCATCGCGGAGATCGAAGCGCACGACTGCAGGGATGTAGGAGGTACGACCCCAGGGAAGGAGGAGGTAGACCGCGTCGGGAACCGGCGGTCGAGAGCAACGCAGGGAGCAGTTGCCGAGGTAGATCGCGTTGGGAACAAGCGATCGAGAGGGTGCAGAGAGCACTGATTTCAAACAGATTTGTTCTTGCCATCCAAGCGGATACGCTCTAACAGTTTATGCCCCTGCCCGGGTGTTACACTGCGAGTGTTTACCTCTTTGCTTTCTATTCGATCTTTTCATCCTTCGGCCCGTGGTCCCTGTGCCACCCATCCGATCTCCAGAAAATCTGCGGTAAGTTCGTCCAATTTCCGGGTTAGCTGTTCTTCCCCCAGGCCAAGCGCCCTCACGCGGTGGTACGGCTGGTTGGGCATCGTAGGCTGTCCCCGCCGGGGCGCTCTTATCAATTCACGCCCTATCCTGGATAATTCTAATGTCGCCATGCTTTGCTTGGGTGCCGCGGCGTGCCATTGTTGGCACGCCGGTTCACCGGATCCGTGGCTTGCTCCGGCTCAG
The DNA here is from genome assembly GCA_019456345.1 of Nitrospira sp. GTDB lineage: Bacteria > Pseudomonadota > Gammaproteobacteria > Acidiferrobacterales > SPGG2 > VRUB01. The sequence continues at coordinate 3,719 of VRUB01000027.1, forward strand.
CCAGTGGACAAACACAGGGTTCAGACCATTGAAGATACTTGCGCTTGATACGTCCACCGATGCTTGCAGCGTGGCGCTGTTCGTGGATGCGCTGGTGTGCGAGCGCCTCGAGCGAGGGCAAAAACATTCATCGCGTATTCTTTCGATGGTAGATGAAGTGCTCGCGGAATCAGGATTGAGCCTGACGCAGCTCGACGCGCTGGCGTTCGGTCGCGGCCCGGGGTCATTTACCGGTCTGCGAATCGGCACCGGGGTCGTGCAGGGTCTGGGGTTCGGTGCTGACCTGCCGGTGGTGCCGGTTTCGTCTCTGGCCACCTTGGCACAGGGCCAGGATGCGAGGTGCGTGCTTGCCGCCTTTGATGCACGCATGTCGCAGGTTTACTGGGGTGCTTACCTGAGTAACGCGGATGGTTTGGTGGAGCTGCGCGGCCGCGAGCAAGTTTTGGCACCGTGCGATGTGCCCCTGCCCGGGCCCGAACACGACTGGCTCGGTGCCGGCAGCGGTTGGGACACTTATGCCGAGGCGCTTCGGATACGACTGGGTCGGCGTGTACGAGATTGGCTCCCGAACTGCTTTCCGCATGCGCGCGATGTGGCGCGGCTTGCGCGCGTCGAGCTCGATCGCGGCGCAGCGGTCACGCCGGAGCAGGCATTGCCGGTATACATTCGGGACGACGTCACTAGAAAACCGTAACCGGTAGCCGACACCACTACTACAAATAATAAAGCACCAGATACATACCCAGCACCACCGCCACCCACAACACCATGCTGCCGGTCGGCCAGGTGCGCGCCAGAATCCCCTGGGGGCCGTGGTGCCTGGACAGGGCATGCATCAGGCGATTGAGATGAGTGCACATCGCGGCCTCTAGATTGCGTTGCACTTTGCTGGCCCAATCCGTCATCGTGACGGCAAGCACGCGGCCGGGGCGCCTGTAGAACCAGTCGAGGTCCAGGCTGATCGTCAGCGTGCGCTTCATCTGCGGCAACAGCACGAAGAACGCGAGCCCGGCGAACAGCAGCAGCTGCAACTGGGACACCACATGCGTGGCGGTGTATGGCACGTAATCAACTGGGTACGGGAGAATCGCGTAAAGCGGCTGCGGGTAGACGCCCAGACCGATGCACAGGAACGCGAACAGGTACATGGCCAGGCGCATGTTGTGTGGTGGATCCGGTGGCCGCAGGCCAGAGTCCTTCTGGAAGAACACAAACCAGGGAAACTTGATGCCGGCGTGCAGGAACACGCCGGCACTGGCCGCTGCCAGCAGGAACCATACGGCGGCCAGGTGCTCATCGGCGGCGGCCTGCGAGATCATTGACTTGGAGATGAATCCCGAGGTGAACGGGAAGGACGATATCGACAGCGCGCCGATGATTCCGCAGAGAGTGGTCATGGGCATGCTCTGGAAGAGCCCCCCAAGATCGGTGCACTTGCGCTTGCCGGTCATGAACAGCACCGAGCCCGCTGACATAAGCAGCAGTGCCTTGTAGATGATATGGGTAAACGCATGGGCCGCGGCCCCGTTCAGGGCCATTGCCGTGCCCAGGCCCACACCGGCCACCATGAAACCCACTTGGTTCACGATGCTGTAGGCCAGGATGCGGCGCATGTCGTTCTCCATCAATGCGTAGATGATCCCATAGAAGATCATGTACAGACCCACGAAGACCAGTGCCTCGGCGCCCGGAAAACCCCGCAAGAGCACATAGACGGCGATCTTGGTGGTGAAGGCGGAGAGGAACACCGTGCCGCTGGGACTGGCCTCGGGGTAGGCGTCCGGGATCCAGGCCGACAGGGGTGGTGCGCCCGCATTGACCAGGAAGCCGATGAGGATCAGCCAATGGGCGAGGCTGTCGGGCTGCATGGCCACGAACGCCACAGAACCGGTCTCGCTGATATGCCCGGCGATGCCGATCATGAGCACTACCCCACCGAGCAGATGTATCAACACGTAGCGCATGCTGGCCCGATAGGCGTCAGGGGTGTCGGCCGACCAGAGCACCAGGGTCGAGCTCAGCGCCATCAGCTCCCAGAACACGAACAGCGTGATCAGGTCCCCCGCGAACGTCACACAGATCGCGCTCCCGGCGTAGACGCAGGCGGCCACCAGCTCGATCAGCCGCGCCTGGCGCATGGCGAACAGGTTACCGGCAAAAGCCATGATGGCGAATACCGTGGCGAACAATCGGCCGAGGACACTGCCGTGCACGGGGGCAAGCTGATGGTCCAGGAAAGCAAGGGACAGCACCACACCGTCGGGCACCTGCCAGATCAGGAACAGCGTCAGCAACGGCAGGCCGAGAAGCAGGGTGGCGCGCGCGTGGCCGCGCACGGCCGGGATGAGGAGCGCGCCGAGCACGAGCACCAAGCCAGGGGGGAAAGCGCTAATCATCGTGGTAGTAGTCATCCTTTCGCTTCACAAGCCACCCAAGCCATTTCGATATGAATACCATGGCGACGCACGTGACGAATCCGTACCAGGCGAAAAATCCAAAACTGCCGTCTAGCCCGAAGTAGGCATGCGGATGCAAGAGCACGTTGGGGGCCACGCTGAGTACCAGCACCATGGCGAATACGCCCCAGAGCCGCTTGATGTTATGGGGCTGTACCAGCCAGTGTTTTTTTCTTCTCATCCGTTTGCTCCTGCGAACTGGTGCGCCAGCTCCAGTGCCGGGCCGGGAAACAGAAACAACAACACTGTCAGTGACGCACTGATTGTCAGTGCCGCTACGATCGGCAGCGGAGCCTCGCCATGCTTGCCGTGTGAGGGCTTATTTGGGGCACGGAAAAATGCGCGGTAAATGATGGGCAGAAAGTAAGCCGCGTTGAGCAGCGTGCTCAGCACGATCACCGCGACAGCGAACGGTCGTCCAGCCTGGAGTGCCCCCAGCACGATATACCATTTACTCACGAAACCGGCCGCTGGCGGCAGCCCGATCATGGAAAGACTGCCGACCGCGAAGGCACCCATGGTCCACGGCATGCGCCGGCCGATGCCGTCGAGTTGGCTCACCTCGGTCTTGTGGGTCGCGATGTAGATGGAGCCGGCGGCGAAGAACAGCGTGATCTTGCCAAAGGCGTGGGCTGCGATGTGCAGGGCCGCACCGGCAACGGACAGGGGCGCCAGAATGGCGGCGGCCATGATTACATACGACAGTTGACTAACCGTCGAGTAGGCCAGGCGCCGCTTGAGGTTGTCCGAGCGCAGAGCAATGACAGAGGCCATGATGATGCTGGCGCCCGCGACATACAAGAGCCAGTTCCCGCTGACAATCTGCCCCAGGAGATCAAGCCCGAAGATGTACACGAGCACCTTGAGTACCGTAAACACGCCCGCCTTGACAACCGCTACGGCGTGCAGCAACGCGCTCACTGGTACTGGCGCCACCATCGCCGCCGGCAGCCAGCGATGCAATGGCATGAGTGCGGCCTTACCGATCCCGAATATATAGAGCACCAGCAGGATTCCTGTGAGGAACGGTGATGCCACACCCGCGAGCACGCCACCTACTCGGAAGTCGAGTGTCCCCGCAAGCATCCAGGTCCAGACGATGGCGAGTAGCTGCAATCCGATGGAGGTACCGATCAGAAGCCCAAGATACAAGCGGCCGGCGCGGCGCGCCTCCGCGGTACCGGAGTGCGCCACCAGCGGGTAGGTCGAGAGCGTGAGCACCTCGTAGCAGACGAACAGCGTGAACATGTTGGCGGATAACGCCACCCCCATGGTGCTGGCCAGCGCCACCGCGAAGCAGACGTAGAACCGCGTCTGGTTTCGTTCGCGGTTGTCGCGCATGTAACCGATGGAGTACAACGAAGTCACGATCCAGAGAAAGCTCGCCACTAGGGCGAACAGCAGTCCCAGCGGCTCCACGGCAAGCGCCAACGGCAGCCCCGGCAAGGTCTCGACCAAGACGAGCGCGGGCCACTCCCCGGCCCGCGCCGCGAACCACAATCGAACGACCAGGCCGAACAGCAGGCCTGCAGTGACCAGGCTCACGGCCTCGCGCGGGTTGGGATACCGGTCGAGCAGCACGATCAGCGCGGCACCGGCAAGCGGCAGCGCGAGGGTGAGCCACAGCGCGGTAACGGGCGTCACCCGCCACCTCCGATCAGCCACTCGGCGGCGCGGTGGGCGACGCCCACGGTGAGCTCGGTGTTGATCCCGAAGTAGACATTGGCGCCGATCAGCGCCCAGGTCGGCAGCAGCAGCGTGAGCGGTGCTTCCTGTGACGGCGCATTCCTCGGTGCAGGCTGAAAGAACGCCACCTCCACCACGCGCCAGATGTAGGCGACCGCGAGCAGCGAGCCCAGCAGCACGAGCACGGCGACCCACCACAGCCCGCCTTCGAGCGCGGCAAGCACGAGATACCATTTGCTGATGAAGCCCACGGTGAGCGGCACGCCGATCAGGCTCAGTCCGCCAATAACAATGGCGGCGAAGGTCCAGGGCATGCGTCGCCCGAGCCCCGCGATGTCGCGCAGCTGGACCGAGCCGAGCCGATAAAAGACACAGCCGAGCGCGAGGAAAAGCGCGCCCTTCATCAATGCGTGGTTGAACAGGTGCAGTATTCCAGCGGTTACTCCGGTCACGGAGGCGAAGCTGATGCCAAGAATTATGTAGCCGATCTGCGCCACGCTCGAGTAAGCCAGCATGCGTTTTAGATTATCCTGATAAATCGCCACAACCGAGGCGCTGAATACCGCCAGGAGCGCCAGCGGCAACAGCACCAAATGCATGACCATCGCTTCGAACGACAGCTCCGCACCGAATACCGTAAATAGGAAGCGCAGCAGCATATACACGGCAACCTTGGTCGCCGTGGCAGCAAGAAACGCAGTCACCACCGACGGTGCATAGACGTAGGCATTGGGCAACCACAGGTGCAAAGGGAAGAGGGCAAGCTTGATGCTGATGCCAACGGTCAGGAATGCCAGTGCGACACGCACCGTGCGCGTGTCGGCAACGGATGGAATACGCTGTGCCAAGTCCAGCATATTCAGCGTCCCGGTCATCATGTAAAGAAGGCCGACGCCGATCAGAATAAATGTCGCGCCGATTGTTCCCATGATCAGGTATTGATAGGAAGCGGTCAGCGCACGCCGATCACGGCCAAGACTGATCATTATGTACGAGGACAGCGACGAGATCTCGAGGAACACGAACAGGTTGAACGCGTCGCCGGTGATCGCGATGCCGAGCAAACCGGCAAGGCACAGCAAGTAGGTGGTGTAGAACAACACACGATGCTCCGCTGCGATTTCGTGCACCACGCTTGTGGCCGCGAACGGCATGACCACCGAACCGATGCCAGCTACGATCACCAGAACGAATGCATTTACGGGATCAAGTCGGTACTCGATGCCCCATGGGGCAGCCCAGCCTCCGAGCTCATAGGACAACGTGCCCGTTGCCAGCACCTGTTGCAGCAACAGCACCGCGATGACCAGCGCCACCCAGCTTGCGGCCGTGCTCAGCAGCCAGGCGACTCGCGCCCGGTTCAGCAGCAAGCACAACGGCGCGCTCAGCAGGGGAACCACGACCTGCAATGCCGGCAGGTGCTGCGCGATCACAGCGATTCGTCCTTGTTGTGGATCTCGTCTTCTTCGACGGTGCCGTAGGCCTCTTTGATGCGCACCACCAGCGCCAGGCCGAGTGCCGTGGTTGCCACGCCGACGACGATCGCGGTCAGTATCAGGACGTGGGGCAGGGGATTAGAGTAGACGGCAAAACCTTCCTTGAGAATAGGCGCAGTGCCTCCCTGGACCTTGCTCATGGAGATGTACAGGATAAACACCGAGGTCTGGAACAGATTCAACCCGACGATTTTCTTCACGAGGTTGCTCCGCGAGATGACGACGTAGAAGCCGGCCATCATCAGAAAGATCACAATCCAGTAGTTGTACAGGCCAAGCCATTGCATTACGCACGTTCCCGCCCTGCAAACGCGAAGAAGATGGTGACCATCACCGCGGCCACCGTGATGCCGACGCCGAGCTCAATCAGCAGGATACCGAGATGTTGGCCACGCACGGGATCATCGGCCAGCACGCTGTAGTCCAGGTAACGTCCACCGAGCAGCAACGAGACCACGCCCACGCCGCTGAAGAGCAGCAGGCCTAGTGCGACGCACACGCGCACGACCGGCGGCCGCGCCACTGCTGTGGCGGTGTCCACCCCGAATACCAGGGCGTAGAGGATGAACCCGGCCCCAAAGATCACACCGGCCTGAAAACCTCCACCCGGGCCGTAATCCCCGTGAAACTGCACATACAAGGCAAACAGCAAAATTAGTGGGATCAGCAGCTTGGCGACAACGCGCAGCACCAAGTGGTGTTTCACGATTTCTCGCCTTTTTTCTTCCGGCTGCGGGTACCCGCCCCGAGCAACACCATCACCCCAACGCCAGCGGTAAAGATCACAGCCACCTCGCCCAGCGTGTCATAGCCCCGATAGCTCGCGAGCACCGAGGTGACGATGTTGGGGATGCCGGTCTCATGCGGCGACTCGTTGATGTAGCGTGGCGCGACATGCTGATGAATTGCCGCGCTTGGGTCGCCATAGCGCGGCATGTCCAGCGTGCCGTAGATTAGGGTAGCGCCCGTGATCATGACTACGACCAGTGGCAGTGGTGACCATTGACGGGGTTTTTTTTCGGTGCGGGCAGTGAGCGCAAGCGTAGCCAGCATGAGCACGGTGGAGATGCCCGCACCGACGGCCGCCTCGGTAAACGCTACATCGACAGCATCCAGCACCAGGAAGATGCTCGCAGTCAACAGGCTGTAGATACCGAAGAGCATCACAACGGCGAACAGATCGCGCAGCACCACGACCGCGATTGCCGTGGTCGCCAGGAAACTGAGAAGCACGATGTCGACTAGATGTTCGATCGCTTGCTCTCCTTTGCGGCCAGCACCGGCTTGAGCTTACCGTGGAGCGCCGCCTTGGCAAGGGCGTGGGTTGCAGTAGGGCTGGTGAAAAACAGGAATACCAGGATCAGGATCAGCTTCACTGTCGTCAGTGTCAGGCCCGCCTGCAGCATCAACCCGAGCAGGATCAGGGCGGCGCACAGCGTGTCGGTAAGGCCGGCGCCGTGCAAACGGGTGAAGAAGTCCGGAAGACGCAGGACACCGATGCCGCCAACGATGCCAAATAGGCCACCGGCCACCAGACACATCCAGCTCACGATGTCGATGACCGACTCCGTCATCGGCGCACCCGTTTCGCGCGGGACCGTCCGGCGCGGCTGAGATCGCCGTACTCGAAGAACTTGAGTACGGCGATAATGGCAATGAAGTTTATGAGCGTGTAGGCGAGCGCAATGTCGAGGAAATCCGGGCGCCCGGTGAGAAATCCAAATACCGCGATGAGCAAGACGGTCTTGGTGCCGAACATGTTGACCGCCAGAATCCGGTCGTACACCGTGGGTCCGAGTAGGGCCCGGATCAGCGCCAGGGCCATGGTGACCAGGATTGTAAGACCCGCCGCAACGAACATTACTCGTCTCCCTCGAATCGCGTGACGCGCCGATCCATGTCCCCGGTTCGTAGCGCCTGCGCCGCCTCGCGGGTGAGCGCATGCACCTCGATGTGCTCGCCGTCGATGTCGATCGAGACGGTGCCCGGGGTGAGTGTAATGGAGTTAGCATAGATTACCCGGCCGAGGTCGCTTTTCTGGGTGGCTTTGAGGCGAATCACGATGGGGCTGATGGGCAGGCGGGGGTCCAGGATGCGGCGGGCGACGTCCAGGTTGGCCTTGACGATCTCCCAGCCGAGCCAGGGCCAATACAGCAACGCCTTGGGGCTGAGGTGAATCGGGTGACCTTCGCGGTCTACCACGTCCATCCGCAGTGCGATGGTCACCACCAGCAACGCCGAGAGCGCACCGAGACCGATAAGCAAAGGGACATAGTGGCCGGAGAGCAGCAGCCATAGGGCGAATGATACTAATGCGAGACTGATCGCATGGACCACGACCGCCTCCTCCCTCCAAGTCAGCGTTCAGACAGATTTCGGATTATTCGGATGCCGTGATGATACCGGGGGAGTCCCGCAGATGCTAGACAGCACACGAGTCCACGCGCCCACTTATGGGCTGCGCTGCCCGCACGCTCGCGTGCGAGCTTGTACACACGCGACTCAGCTTGAGGACTGTTCCGCCGCGCCGGTGTCAGGGCGCGGGCGGATACGAGCTACCTCCACCGCGGTGCCGCGTGTGCGCATGATATCGACCTGATAGCCGTCTAGCATAAGGCTGGTGCCGGGCTCGGGGATGTCCTCGAGGTAATCGGTGATAAGGCCGTTCAAGGTGCGCGAGCCTTCGGTAGGCAGCTGCCAGCCGAGCTTGCGGTTCAGATCGCGAATACTGGCGCCGCCCTTCACGAGATAGCTCCCGTCGGGCTGTGGATGTACATCCTCGCGCTTACCGATTGCCTCTGTTGTGAAATCGCCAACGATCTCCTCGAGAATCTCGTCGAGCGTGACCAGACCCAGTATGTCGCCGTACTCGTCCACCACCAGCCCGATCCGACGTTTGACGTCCTTGAAGTTAAGCAGCTGGGTATTCAAGGGTGTGCCTTGCGGGATGAAGTAGGGCTCGATGATCACCTCCATTAGCGACTCGCGTGTCAGCTTGCCTTCACGAATTTGATTCAGTACCTTGCGCACGTGAATCATGCCAACGATGTTCTCCAAGGTGCCGCGGTAAACAGGCAGGCGATTAAAGCGGCTGCGGGCGACCTGGGCCAGAATGTCATCCCAATCGGCGTCCAGATCGATACCCTGGATCTCGCCGCGAGGCACCATAACATCCTCCACCGTGATCTTTTCAAGATCCAGTATGCCTAGCAACATCGCCTGGTGAGACTTGGGGATCAAGGCCCCGGCTTCCATCACGGCGAACCTCAGTTCCTCGCTACTAATCTGATCGCGCTTCTTATCCAGCGGCACGCCCAGCGCTCGCAGCATGGCGTTCGCAATCACGTTGACGATCCATATGATCGGATAACAGACTTTTAGTAACGGCCGCAGGATATATGCCGCTGGAAAGGCGACGCGCTCCGGCTGCAAGGCCGCGACAGTCTTCGGCCCTACTTCAGCGAATATGAGGATGACTAGCGTCAGTAGCCCGGTGGCCACAGCGAGTGCCGCCTCGCCGAACAGCTTCAGGGCCAGGATGGTCGCGACAGCGGAGGCTGCCAGATTGGCGAAGTTGTTGCCCAGTAGAATGACGCCGAGCAGGCGGTCCGGGCGCTGCAAGAGCTTTTGCACGATGCGGGCCGCACGATGACCGGTCTGCGCAAGGTGCTGCAAGCGATAGCGATTCAGCGCCATCATCCCGATTTCACTGGCCGAGAAGAAGGCAGACAGGAGAATGAGAAAGACAAGCGCCAGGGCGAGCGCGCCTATCGAAACGTCATCCAAACAGGGTTTGCCTCAGGCTCATCAGGATACCATTGACTTTAGCACATCGGAAAGCGCAACGGCCAACGGGACACCGCTCAGGAGTATGCATTATCCGTACCGGTTCTGCCCGGCGTTTCGGTGACATGTAACGCAAGCCCCTATTTTGCGTAAAAAATCGTGAGCATCGGCACCATGACAAGCAGGAACAATATGGTCATGATACTACCTGCGCGCAGAAAGTCGATGTTACGGTAGCCCCCCGGGCCCATAATCAGGGCGTTCACCTGGTGCGTCGGCAGCAGGAACGAGTTGGATGCTGCAATACCGACCGCCAACGCGAAGACGCGCGGATCCGCTCCTGAACCCATCGCAATCTCGATGGCCAACGGCACCAGCAGCACCGTCGCACCGACGTTGGACATCACCAGGGTGAAGGCGGTCGTCAGCACGCCTACCACGGCCAGTAGCACCCAGCTCGGTACATCGCCCAGCGCCGCCAGCACGTTGTGGGCCATCCATGCCGCGGTGTTGGAGTTTTCCACAGCGATCCCCAGTGGAATCAGGCTACCGAGCAGAAACACGGTTCTCCAGTCGACCGAGCGGTAGGCCTCATCGATTCGCAGGACACCGGTCAGAATCATGCCGATGGCGCCGGTCATGAAGCAGACCGCCAGACGCAGATCGGTAAACAGCACGAGGCTGATGGCGATAACAAAAAACAGCAAAGCAAGCTTGATCTTCTCCGGCCGCATGCCGAGATCCTGGCGCGGGTAATTGCTGAAGACGATAAAATCCGGATCGGAATCCAGCAGCGACAGGTCTTGCCAGCTGCTGTGAATGAGCAACGCGTCTCCCCCGTTAAACGGAATGTCGGACAGCTTTTCCGTGATCGTTTTCCCGCCCCGATGAATGGCGAGGATGGTCGCCTTATATCGTTGGCGGAACCGAATCTCGCGCATGGTTTTGCCCACAAGCGAGGAGCGCGGTGCAATGACGACCTCGGACACGCCCGAGTGGGTGGGCGAGAGTGTTTCGGCGAGCACACCCATGCTTGCCCGTTCCTCGAGCCTGAAGTTGCGTATGAACGCATGCACGTCTGTCTCGTGCCCGAGCAAGCCCACGACATCACCGGCCTGGAACACGGTTTCGCGCGTCGGCGCCAGGCGGATATCACCAGCCCGCTGCAGCGCCACCGCGCTGATCTTGTAGTTCGACTGCGCGCGCAGATACTCGATGTTGCTGCCAATGAGACTGCTATTGGCGGGCACGATGACCTGAAACACATCGCCTTGCAAATTGTAGAGCTTGGCCAGATACGACATGGTGTCGGTTGTTTCGGGCTCGTCCGCTTTTGTCTTCGGCAGCACGAGCCTGCCGAGCACAACGAAATAAATAATGCCGGTTGCTATAAGGACCAGACCGATGGGAGTCACATCGAACAGGCGGAACAGGTCGATCTTATCGACACCCGCCGGTAGGCTCGCATTGGATGTCTCCACCAGATCGTTCAGCAGGATTAATGGACTCGATCCGACCAGCGTAACCGTGCCACCGAGAATGGCACAATAGCCCATGGGCATGAGCAATCGCGATAGCGGAATCTGAGTGCGTGTGGAGATTCGTTTGACTGCGGGCAAGAACAGGGCGGCAGCTCCGATGTTTTGCATGAAGCTGGATATGACCCCGATCGTGCCCGAGATGATGGCGATCAAACGTGTTTCGGTGTTACCGGCAAACTTGATGATAGGTCGCGCAATCTGGTTCATCACGCCCGTCTTATCAAGACCCGCCCCGATAATCATTACAGCGATTATCGAGATGACGGCATTGCTGGAGAATCCACTGAAGACCTCGTTGGGCTCAACGACCTCGAATCCGACAACACCGCTTAGACCCAGCAGAACCATAACGGTAATGGCCGCGACGTCCACACGCACGAGTTCTGATACGAAAAGGAATATGGTGAGCGCGAGTATGCCGAGTACCCACATGATGTCGGGAGTGAGCGTAACGGCTTCGGTCATATTGGTTTGCGTGCAGCTTTCGTGTTTGTTGTTTCAGGTTGCCGACGGGAATTATAAGGCGATTCGCTGGCGGTTATCAGACGTGATCTCGGCATCATCATGTCTTGGCCGCTAGCGCCCCAAAATAATTTCCAGGACGAACTTAGTCCCCAGGTAACCAAGCACCAGCAAAGTGAAGCCGCCTAGGGTCCAGCGCACCGCCGGGCGGCCACGCCAGCCGAAGCGCCAGCGCCCGAGCAGCAGAATTCCGAACACGAACCAGGCAAAGACCGACAGCACCACGTGATGCGTGAAACGCAGCGGTTGGCCGAATATCTGCTCGGAGAAGAAAGCACCACTGATAACGGTCAGAGTCAGCAACCCGAAACCTACGCCGATGAGCTGGAACATGAGCTGCTCCATCGTTTGCAGCGGGGGCAGGGCGCGAATAAATCCCCCCGGATGCTTGTGGCGCAGCTGGCGTTCTTGCGCTAGCAGCAACAGGCTCTGTACCGCCGCGAGGCTCAACAGACCATAAGCGAGCATAGAAATAATGATATGAGCGAACTCCCATGCACTGCTTTCGGGCAAGACCACAGGTTTGCTGGGCCAAAACCAGGCGACGAGTATTGCCACGCCGGTCAAAGGCATGATCACAATACCGATGTTATCGACCGGTCTGTACAGCGCGGTTACGAGAAACAAAATCGCTACGGTCCACGCCAGTAGCGAGGCGGCGTTCGTCAGCGCGAGATTCATCCCCGTTCCGGCCAGCAGTCCGGTATAGAGAATGGCCGCATGCAGCAACACGGCACCGAGCCCGAGGGCAAAGATTCCGAGCCTGGCGCCGCCGGCGAGAATCCGGCCGCGCTGAAGCTGGCGCAGCAACAGGCCACCGACTATCAAGTAAAGTCCGGCGGCCAGGAAATTTATCAGCGATTGAGACATAATATCGCGCCTCAAGAAAGTTGCGCTCGCATGATGGCATAGCTTGGGCCGCGGTTGAAGAGCGGGACGGGCACACAGCAATGGATACGGCTCTGGCACAATAGGCCTCGAGTTATTTTACTGTGAGCCGGCACTACCCGCTGCTGGGGACTCGGCACTGCGCACGAATGCTATGATCATCTGGCATGAATCGTCGGGAAACGGTGGGTCATGAGTATATCGAGTAAAAGCGCCGGTCTTGATCGGGCGGTAGAAGTTCTTGCGCGATCCACAGGATTTAAGGACGCCTGACGATGTTTGATAACTTAAGCCAACGTTTGCAGGTGAGCTTGAACCGGCTGCGTGGCGCCGGCCGTCTGACACAAGACAACATCGGCGAGGCCTTGCGTGAAGTGCGCATGGCACTGCTCGAGGCCGATGTGGCACTGCCGGTGGTCAAAGCTTTTGTCGACCAGGTACGCACCAAAGCGACGGGGCAGGAGGTGGTGCGCAGCCTGACGCCGGGCCAGGCGGTGATCAAGATCGTCAACGACGAGCTAGTCACGCTTCTCGGTGCCACAAACGATCGCCTGAATCTGGCGGTGCGCCCGCCCGCAGTGATTCTGATGGCCGGTCTACAGGGATCAGGTAAAACGACTACCGTGGTGAAGCTCGGCCACCTGTTGCAGGAGCGAGAGAAGAAGACCGTCGCGGTGGTGAGCACGGACGTCTATCGTCCTGCTGCGATGGAGCAGCTTAGAAGGCTTTCGGCGAGCGTCGGCCTGTCTTGCGTTTCGGGCCAGCCTGATGAGCAGCCGGTGGAGATCGCCCGGACGGCCGTCGATCAGGCGAAAAGATCGCTGGTGGATGTGGTGATCATAGATACCGCAGGGCGTCTGCATATCGATAATGAAATGATGGATGAGATCAAGGCGCTGCATGCGGCGGTCGATCCAGTGGAAACCTTGTTTGTTGCCGACAGCGTTACGGGTCAGGACGCGGTGAACACCGCCAAGGCGTTCAATGACGTACTGTCGCTTACGGGCGTAATCCTCACCAAAACGGACGGCGACGCACGCGGTGGTGCAGCGCTATCTATCCGGCACATTACCGGCAAGCCTATCAAGTTCCTGGGTACTGGCGAAAAACCCGATGCCCTGGAGCCATTCTATCCGGACCGGATTGCCTCGCGCATACTGGGAATGGGGGATGTGCTGAGCATTATCGAGCAAGCGCAACGTACCACGGATCAGGACAAGGCGCGGAAGCTCGCGAAGAAACTGACCAAAGGCAAGGGGTTTGACCTTGAAGACTTTCGTGACCAATTGTTGCAGATGGAAAACATGGGGGGCATTGCCAGCATGCTCGAGCGCTTGCCGGGTATGGGTGCGGTACCGGAGAATGTAAGAGGTCAGCTCAACGACAACCAGTTCAAGCGCCTTGTGGCCATTATCAATTCCATGACGCCTGAAGAACGGCGGTTTCCCGCCATCATCCGCGGCTCACGCAAACGGCGGATTGCTCGGGGTTCCGGTACGCAGGTCCAGGAGGTCAACCGCTTGCTCAAACAGTTTACACAGATGCAAAAAATGATGAAACGTGCCGGAAAAGGCGGCTTTAAGCGAATGTTGCAAGGGATGCAGGGCGGCTTGCATGGAAAGCCCTTTTGATGTTGCATACACGTACGGGATGCCGGTCTTTAAGTTTGTTATTTCCGGGCGGGAGATTAAAATAGAAATTAAGGTTAACAAAAGTGTGTCAACGACGTATATTAGGCGCCTATTAGCGAGCGAAACCAGGACGATGATCCATCCTTATGGACACTGACAAGGCTGCAAGGATTCAGGAGCGACGGAGCGGCACCAAGAGCCTAGTCGAGAAACTAACAGCAGAGCGTGCAGAAATGCTTACGTTATTCTGTCGCGTAGCGGGCCTAGAGCCGTTCAAGGATAAGAACCCGGCCCAACAGTCGCCCGCTTTGTTACAGGAGTTTTGCCAGGTTCTGGTGGATTATATTGCGGCCTGTCATTTCAGTCTTTACGAACGTATCGAAAATGACGCCGAGCGGCGTCGTGGACCCGCAAACCTTGCGCGGCAACTTTATCCGCGTATCGCCCAGACGACGGAAGCAGCGCTGACCTTTAACGACAAGTACGATACGGAGGAGAAGCGCGATAATCCATCGGAGTTGGAAAACGATCTGTCAATCCTTGGTGAAGAGTTGGCATTGCGCATCGAGCTCGAGGACAAATTGCTTAAAATACTGCTTTTGAGGCCACAGTCCGAGGAAGAACCAAACACCTCCGCTTGTTAGAGACGAACGGCGCGCCCTACAAGCGCCGACACTCCGTCAAACTTTTCTGCCCACGACGATATAACGAATTACCGGAACATCGAACGCAAGCTGCGGATCGCTGATACGAAGCCGAATGCGGTAGTGTCCGACAATGTCGGTCGGGAGGCGTGGCGTCCATCGGCCGCTTTGGAACGCAGGACAGCAAGTTGTTCGGGGCTCAGCGCAGACATACTGCCCGGATCGTCGTGGGGCATGGTTGGCCACGCTCGCGGGCGCCGGGGGCAGCTTTACCTAGGGTGCCTTAGGGCCGCGTCGGCGGCTCTGCGGGTCGGTGCTATCCCCACGGGGCCATGGCGGGGGCTCTTAGCGTTCGCCGGGGTGTTTACCGGGCTGGGTCGAGAACGCCTGGCCGCTGACGCCCTTGCTGTCCGGGCCCAGCAGATAGAGGTAAGTGGCCATGACACTCTCCGGGGTGGGCAGGCGGCCCGCATCCTCGCCAGGGTAGGCGCGCGCGCGCATCGCCGTGCGCACGGCGCCAGGATCGATGCTATTCACACGGACAGAGGTGTTGCTCTCTAGCTCGGCGGCGAGGATTTGCATCATGCCCTCGAGCGCAAAACAAGATACGCCGTAGGCGCCCCAGTAGGCGCGCCCCTTGCGCCCGACATCGGCCGTCGTGAATACAATGGAAGCATCCCCCGATTTCTTGAGCAACGGCAGACAGGCGCGGGTCAGCAGTAACGGGGCGTGCAGGTTGACCGTTAGCACTTTGACCCACCGCTCGAGATCGTAGAGTTCCAGCGGAGTGAGTGTGCCGAGCTCGGCGGCATTGTGCAGCAGGCCGTCCAACCGCCCGAACTCACGGTCGATAGTCCCGGCTACGTTCTCGTAGTCCTCAGCAGCGGCGCTCTGGAGGTCAAGCGAGATGATGGCCGGCTGCGGATAGCCGGCGTGCTCGATGTCGTCGTAGACGGCGCCCAGTTTCTTTACAGCGCGGTCGAGCAGCACGACGGTTGCGCCGTGACGTGCAAAGGTGAGCGCCGCCGTTTTTCCGATACCCTCGGCCGCGCCCGTAATGAGAATAACGCGGCCGACGAGCAGATCCTTTCGTGGCGGGGGATGGTCCATGATCGAGATGGTTACGATGCGGGCGCATTCTAACACGCTGTCGCCGAGCAACGCTCGCTGCTTGTTGAGTAAGGTTGCTAGATTTTCAGTTTGCTGTGGCGACGCTTTTCGCTATGCTGGGTGCGCCAGGCGATCCACAGCATGCGCATGGGTGCCAGGGTTACGCGCTCCCTTAGCACGTGACAGCCGTCTTTGCGGATTTGCTCGAGCGTGGTGCGCGCAATAGCAGCCATGATGAGGCCTGGTAGCTGCGACAAGCGATCGCGCTCGGGCAGACATGCAAGTGCGCGCTCGTATTGAGCATGGATGCCTTCGATCTGTGTTGCCACGAGCCGCTGGATGTTGCCGCTCTCGTTTCCATTGAGTATGTCCGCCATGGGGACCTCAAAGCGGTCGAGTTCCTCGCTCGGAATATAGATGCGGTGGCGTCGTGCGTGTTTGCCCATGTCACGCAAAATTGCCGTCAGTTGCAGGGCCACACCCAGCTCGCGCGCATACGCAAGCGTCGTGGCGTCGGTGTATTGGAGAATCAGCGCGGCTAGCAACCACACATTACTGCCGATGCGCTCGCAGTAGGTCCGTAGATCAACGGAGGTGCTGTAGCGAGTCTGACTCAGATCGTGGTCAAGCCCATCGATGAGCTCAAGTAGGCGATCTTCGGGCAGGTGGTAACTTGCAATCGCCGGCACCAATGCCCGCGCCACCGGATGGCTGGGTCTGCCCGCGAATGTGCTGGCGATTTCCCCGCGCCACCACTCGAGCTTGATCCGAGCGAGCGCGACTTCCTGGCATTCGTCGAGCACCTCGGTGATCTCACGCGCGTAGGCGTGGACCGCAGTGATCGCGTCTTGCTTCTCTCGCTCAAGGAACAGAGTGCTGTAGTAAAGGCTAGATCCGGGACTACGGACCTTCTCCCGGCAATACTGGATTGGTGACATTTAACTCGCGGCAACGGCGCGATGCGGGAAGACGGGTCTCGAGCGCGAGTTAGGGCCAGGTGGTTGAGTCGCCCTGATCGCGCGTGCAGATGCGGTTGCGGCCTTCTTTCTTGGAAATATAGAGGCGCCGATCTGCGACTTTGAGCAAAGTGTCCATGGAGTCTGCCGCGTCCGTGCCAAAGGTGGCGACGCCAATGCTTACGGTGATCGAAACGGGCTCGGTGCCGGTGTCAAAAGCCGATTGCTCAACGGCCGCACGAATGCGTTCGGCCAGCACCGCGGCCCCCTCACGGCTGGTGTCGGGCAGGATAATGGCAAACTCTTCGCCACCTACGCGCGCCACGGTATCGACCGTGCGACCCATCTCGCCCAACAGCTCGGCGATAGTGGTCAGAACTCGGTCCCCTGCCTGGTGGCCATAGGTGTCATTAATGCGCTTGAAGTGATCGATATCCAACAACATCACGGACAAATGCGTTCGGGAGCGTTCGCTCAGGGCGAGGCTTTGTCTGCCTTCCTGGAAAAACGCGCGCCGATTCTTGAGTCGCGTGAGCGGATCGGTCGTAGCCTGCTCTGTGAGCTGGCGGCGGCTGAGCTCTAGCTGGTGGATCGTGCGTGCCAGCTTGTGATGTACGCGCACCCTGGCCTGCAATTCCGTGGAGTCAATTGGCTTAGTGACGAAGTCATTGGCACCGTTGTGAAAGGCAAGATCTCTTGCATCCTTGTCCTCTGCACCGGCGATGACAATCACCGGTAAGTTGCGGATCTGTGCATCATCACTTGCGCGAATCTTCACCAACAGCTCATGGCCAGACAGATGCGGCATCAGGATGTCTGTAATGACCAGCTCGATTTCAGGATGCGTCTGCAGCAGGTTCCAGGCATCGATCCCGTCGTTCGCGGACAGCAAGGTATAGCGCTGCGACAGTGGCTTAGACAACAATCTGAGCGTAGTAGGCGAGTTTTCCACCAACAGGATACAGGGGTGCGACCGGACCTGCTCGTCCTCGTCGCGAGCGTGCAGCAGGATAGGCACGTCGGACACGCCGCCGTAGGCCGTTGGAGATTCGGTACTTGCGCTTACCGTGCGATTACCCACGAGGCACCCACCTTGTTACTGCTAGCGCCTTGCGCGGGCGCTGTGTTGCCTACGGTTTGATTCTTGCCCTCCTTAGCTGCACACCCTTGCTACGATTCCAGCTCCCGTAGACCCTTCTCGATCTGCTCGGGTTCCTCCACAGGCTTGGCCTCGCTGACCCCGAGCTCCGAAAATTTGCGCGCACCCGGCAGGACCTTGGCCTGGAACGACCCCACCGACCGGTTGTATTGCGTCACGGCACTGTCCAGGCTGCGGCCGAGGCGCGAGAGGTGCTCACTGAATGTAGTGAGTCGATTATACAGATCTTCGCCAATCTCGCGAATCTGCTCGGCATTGGCCGTCAGCGCCTCCTGGCGCCAGCCGTAGGCGACCGCACGGAGCAGTGCCACAAAACTGGTAGGGGTCGTCAAAATTACCCTTTGGCGCAGGGCGTCCTCCAGCATATCGTGATCGATATCCAGGGCTGCCCCCAGGAACTGCTCCCCGGGGATGAACAATACCACAAAATCCGGCGCGCGTTTGAACTGAACCCAGTAGGCTTTGGCGGCTAGCTCGCGAATACGGGTGCGCACGTTGCGCGCATGCTGTTCCAGGTATTTCTTGCGGGTCTCGTCGTCCGGGGCCTCCACCGCGCTCAGGTACGCATCGAGCGGGGTCTTGGCGTCGACGACCACTTCGCGCCCGTTCGGCATGCGCACGATCATATCCGGGCGCAGCCGCCCCTCGTCACCGACCACCTGGGGCTGCTCGAAGAAATCGCAGTACTCGACCATGCCTGCCAGCTCGGCCAGGCGCTTGAGCGTCATCTCGCCCCACCGACCGCGAACCTCGGGGCGGCGCAGCGCCTGTACCAGGTTACGGGTCTCGCCGTGGAGCATGCGTTGGGTCTGGTTGAGGGACTCCAGGTGCTTGTGCAATGCCCCGTAAGCCTCCCTGCGCTCGTTCTCCATCCGCCGGATTTGCTGCTCGGTTTTTTCCAGCGCCTCGCGGATCGGGTTCACCAGGTGCTCTACTGCTTTTTCTTTTTGATCGAGTTCGCCCTTGGCCTGCACATGGAAGCGCTTCAGGGTCTCCTGGGCAAGCTGCAGAAAAGCCTTGCTGTTGTCCTGAAGAGCCTGGCTCGACAGCGCGGTAAAAATTTTCTCTACTTCTGCGAGTTTTTCGTTGGCCGACTGGCGTTCCATCTTGAGCGTGGTCTCGAGCTCGGTGATGGTACGCTGACTTCGCGCGCGCGCGAGCAGCCATCCCACGGTACCCGCCAGCGCAGCGGTTGCGATTAACACTATAATAAGTATCGCGGTGTTACCCATGGGCGTCGAGCCAGTCACAAATCTCCATGGGCGCGTGAATTACGCCGTCCGCACCCCACAGTTGCGGGTTTTCCTCGTGGCTAATGTAACCGAACAGCGCCACCAGCGTCTTCATGCCTGCTTGTGTCCCTGCCTGAATGTCGCGTTCTGCGTCTCCTACAAACAGGCAGCGCTCCGCCACGCTGCCCGCCTGCGCGCAGGCATGGAGCAACGGTTCGGGATGCGGCTTGCGATTGTTGGTCGTGTCGCCGCTGATGATGCATGCCGGCTGCTGCCGCAGCGCGAGCTGATCGACGAGCGGCTCTGTAAGATACGCCGGTTTGTTCGTGACGACTCCCCAGCGGATACCCCGGCCGCTCAGGGAATCGAGCAATTGCGATATGCCGGGAAACAGATGCGTCTCGCGGCAGAGATTGTCGGCATAGATCTCGAGATATCGCTGCCGCAGGGGCTCGAGGTTCTCACTGTCGGGCGCGAGCGCGAAGCCCAGCCGAACCAGCGCGAGCGCCCCGTGGGAAACATGCGGTCGAATCAGGTCAAACAGCAACGGGTCGTGATTTCTTTCCCTGAGCAGGAGATTCAATGCGTGCGCCATGTCGGGCGCGGTATCGGCCAAGGTTCCATCCAGGTCAAGCAGTACAGTGTTGATTCTAGGCATCCGGGCGCACGCTATAGGCAAAATAATTCACATCTACGCCCGGCGCCAGCCGATAGTGGCGCGTGAGCGGGTTGTAATGCAGACCGGTAAGCTCGAGCAGGGCGAGCCCGGCGCTTCGACCCCAGCCTTCGAGCTCCGAGGGCCTAACGAACTTGCGATACTCATGTGTGCCGCGCGGCAGGAGGTTCAAGACATACTCCGCACCAACGATGGCAAGCAGCCAGGACTTGGGATTGCGATTGATGGTTGAGAAGAACACGGCACCGCCCGGTTTCACCAGTTGCGCGCAAGCGCCGACTACGGCTGAGGGGTCAGGCACGTGCTCGAGCAGCTCCATGCAGGTGACGACGTCAAACGACTCGGGTTTCTCCTGCGCCAACTGTTCCGCCGTGCTGCGCAGATACTCGACGCTGTGCCCGCTTTCTTTCAGGTGAAGCCTGGCTACGCTCAGCGGCGCCTCGCCCATATCGATGCCGGTCACGCGTGCGCCGCGTGCGGCCATGCTTTCCGCCAGAATCCCGCCGCCGCAGCCCACATCGAGCATGGTCTTGCCCTTGAGCGGTGTGCGCGCGTCGATCCACTCGAGGCGGAGCGGGTTGATCGCATGAAGCGGCTGGAACTCGCTCTCCGGGTCCCACCACCGCGACGCCAGCTCTTCAAACTTGGCGATCTCGTCACGATCGATGTTTTGCGTTGCCTCGGTCATTGGGATGAAGCTATTCCTGCTGTGTTGCCTTAGGGTCGTGCTAACGGGGATCAGCTTGTGTAGGGCTCGACCTCCCTCGCCAGCCTCTTGCCGAGCCGGGTCTTCTCGCGATCAAGGTCGTAGCGTGCCTGCAAGCTTACCCAGAACTCGGCCGATATTCCGAAGAACCGCCCCAACCGCAAGGCGGTGTCGGCCGTAATGGCGCGCTTCTCGTGCACGATCTCGTTGATGCGTCGTGGCGGCACGTTGATGCTTTTCGCCAGGCGATACTGGCTGAGCCCCATCGGCTTGATGAACTCCTCGCGCAGGATCTCACCCGGATGAATAGGCGCATTCTTTTTCATGTATGGCTGGCCGCGAGGGCTGGCAGTGGATCGTGCTCGTGATTGGTCGGATCGCTATGTCAATGGCAAATATGAGCACGCAGGCTGGGGTTGCATTCATATTAACGCGTCGCGTTAATATGATCAACGACCGCTTCGGCATATTCCGCGACCGCCCGTTCCCAAGGCTATCTACCGCGCCTATCCTTTGAGGCGTGTGCAGCATGGGGGTATCCCTGCATCCCGAGTAATCTTGCCAGCTGAGGCAGGATCAGCCGTCGTGGCCGTTGTCAGACGCCGCGATCTGCTCGCACCACTTCGCCGCTTGGCGCAGGATCTTGTCTTCGTCCAGGGTCGTGAGCACACGGTCCTTGAGTAGACGCTTTCCTGCTACCCACACATCCGTGACCTGCTCGCGCCCCGCGGTGTAGACGATTTGCGAGAGCGGATCATAGACCGGCTGGCTGGTGATGCCGGAGAGATCGATGGCGGTAATGTCGGCGGCCTTGTTCGCCTCCAGCGAGCCGATGCGGTCATCGAGGCCGAGCGCGCGGGCACCATTCAGCGTAGCCATGCGCAGTGCCGTGTGGGCGGGCAGGGCGGTGGCATCGTTGCTGACCGCCTTGGCCAGCAGTGCGGCGATCCGGGTCTCGTCCAGCATGTCGAGGTCATTGTTGCTGGCGGCGCTGTCCGTGCCCAGCGCCACATTAATCCCCGCCGCTAGCAGGTC
>VRUB01000179.1 GCA_019456345.1 Nitrospira sp.
ATACGGCAGGTAGATGTGCGTTCCATCGGACGCTGCATTCAGCTTGTCGCACTCGGTGGCCACGGGTTCGAAGCCTACAACCGTCGCTACGCTCCGTTTTAACAGTTTGGTGTAGGTTTCATCGGCGTTTTCGAACGACATCGCGCCGACATCGATGATCTTGATCATCGGGGGATCTGACAGGATATCGAGTATGTTAAACATACTAACCGTGTACCTGCTCTACTGCGTCGTTGTCAACTGCTGCGGGCCTGCATACCCGCCTGGCGCGTGCGTTGAAAGGGTATTGTACCTGTGGCGATGGCAGGGAAAGCGCATCCAGGACGGGAGTGCCGCCAGCCCGGATGCACGCCTTGTTGACAGGCGGTGGTTGGCTTAAGCTCGATGCTGTGCGCACGCGTACACGCGCGGCCGTTGGCGCATCCGGGTTGCAGCAGCGGTTCAGGTCGTACGGCGCGGAAACCATCGGTATCGTCTCCTGTAGGCGAGGCCCACGATCCAACGACAGTATGATGGAACAGACAGACCCCATGCGAGCTCGAGCCGAGGCGGAGCTTCGGCGCGCGCTGGAGATCCACCAGGCGGGAAGGCTCAAAGACGCGGAGGCCATCTACCGCGAGGTCTTGGGATTTCAACCCAACCACCCCGACGCCCTGCACCTGCTCGGCGTGATTGCGTGCCAGCAGGGCCAGCCCGAGAGTGCAGCAGCGCTGATCAGGCAGGCGATACATGCGAACCCCAATGTCCCTGAGTACTACAACAACCTCGGCGAGGCACTGATGGCTGTGCGCAGCCTTGATGATGCGATCGCAGCTTATCGTCTGGCGCGCGCGTTGAATCCGGACTATGCCGAGGCACACAATAACCTCGGGATCGCCCTGCGCGAGCAGGGGCAGCTTGCTGATGCCATCGGGGCTTTCAGAGGGGCCGTGAGCGTGCGGCCGGACTTCGCCGAGGCACACTACAATCTCGGCAATTCGCTGCACGATTGTGGCGCACTGCCCGAGGCCATCGCGGCCTATCAAGCCGCGGTGGCGCTTGAGCCTGCCGATGCCGAGATGTACAACAATCTCGGAGTCGCGCTCGTGGATCAACGCAGTTTGACTGAGGCGCTTGCCGCGTTCGAGCGCGCGCTCGTGCTCAGGGCGGATTTCGCCGAGGCCCATACCAACAAGGGGTTGGCGCTGCTGCTGACCGGTGAGTTCCGGCAGGGCTGGCGCGAGTACGAGTGGCGTTTTGCGAGCGCCGATGAGACTCAGCGTGGTACCCTGCGCGAGTTCCCCCAACCAAAATGGGACGGCGCGAATTTTTCGGGCAAGACCTTGCTGGTGCACACCGAGCAGGGGTTCGGTGACACGATTCAGTTTGCGCGTTTTGTGCCGATGGCGAAGGAGCGCGGTGGCCGCGTTCTGCTCGCATGCCAGCCGGAGCTGCAGCGGCTGCTGGGGTCGTCGCTCGATATCGACGCCGTGGTCGGCGACCCTAACGAACTGCCTGCAGATGTCGTTTTCGACTTACACGTGCCGATGCTGAGCCTGGCGGGCCTGTTCGACGCCCGTGCGGACACCATACCCCGCGATGTTCCGTACCTGAAGGTGGATCCTGCGCTGGTGCAGACGTGGGTGGGTCGCGCGGCGCAGGGGGCATACAAGGTTGGAATTTGCTGGGCGGGCCGATCCACGCCGCGCAACCGGCACAGGACGTGCTCGCTCGATGCGTTTGCGCCGCTTGCGCGTGTCCCGGGTGTTACCTTATATAGTCTACAGAAAGGGTCGGCCGCGACTGCGGCCGCCCATCCCCCGGATGACATGGAGCTTATCGATTACTCGAGCGAGCTTAAGGACTTTGCTGACACTGCGGCGCTGATCGCTAACCTTGATCTCGTGATCACGATAGACACCGCCGTCGCGCACCTCGGCGGGGCCCTGGGCCGGCCGGTTTGGACACTGCTTTCGTATACGCCCGCGTGGTCCTACCTCCTGGGGCGCGAAGACAGTCTCTGGTACCCGACCATGCGCCTGTTCCGCCAGCCGAGCCCGGGGGACTGGGACGCGGTAATGCGGCAGGTGGCCGCCGAGCTGGAGCAACATGTCTCCAGTGCTCAATAACGGAAAAGCTCTGAGGGTATCAGCGACACGGGAGCTAGGCGCTTGTACATCACTCCTCAGGCCTCACCCCTGGCTCCTCACTAGCTCTTGACCCGCTCCATCTTGGGATCGTAGAGCGGGCCGAGGTGTAACTCGCATGCAACGCGCTCGGTCGCGACCTCCAGCTCGTAGCGGCCCTGCTCGAGATAGGCCCGGTCCACACCGTCGGCGTTGTGCACATAGCCATAACCGATATTCCGCCGCACCGTATAACCCCAGCCGGCGCTGGTGAGCCACCCGACCCGCTGCCCATTGCGGTAAATCGTCTCTCGCCCGAGCAGCACGATATCGGGTTCCTTCACGGTAAAGCAGGCCAGCCTCTTGCTGACGCCACCACCGCGCTGCGCCTCGAGCACCTCGCGGCCCTGGAATGGCGTAGCGGTATCGAGCTTCACCGCCCACCCGAGCCCTGCCTCGATCGGCGTATAGTCGGGACTGATGTCAGCGCCCCAGGCGCGATAACCTTTCTCGAGCCGCAGCGACTCGATTGCGCGGTAACCGGCATTGACGATGCCGAAACTGCTCCCCGCCTGCATGAGCTGCTCGTAGACTTCGGCAGCTCGCTCGGTCGGCACATGCAGCTCCCAGCCGAGCTCGCCGACGTAGGTAATCCGTAGCGCGCGCACCGGAATACCCGCGATGTGGATCTCCTTGACCGTCGCAAATGGAAACGCATGGTTGGACACATCATCGGCGGTGATTTGTTGGAGCACATCGCGTGCCCGTGGTCCCATGAGCGACAGTGTGGCGAAGGCGGATGTAATATCGACCAGCTGTATCTTTGCCTCTTGCGGCAGGTTGCGCACGATCCACGAGAAGTCGTGCGTCACGAAGCCGGTGCCGGTGACGATGTAGTAGCGGTCCTCGGCCAGGCGCGCCACCGTCAGGTCGCACTCGATGCCGCCATGGCGATTTAATAGCTGCGTGTAGACGAGCTTGCCCACCGGTCTTGCGACATCGTTGGCACAGATCCACGACAATGCGGCCTCGGCATCGGGACCTGTGAGGAGAAACTTTGCAAACGAGCTCGCGTCGAACAGCGCCACCCGTTCGCGACAGGCCTCGTGCTCCTCGCCCACCGGCTCGAACCAGTTTTGTCGCCCGAAGGAATACTCATCCTTCGGTTCCGTTCCGTCGGGCGCGAACCAGTTCGGTCGCTCCCAACCCATCTTCGAACCGAAGCAGGCGCCTTGCGCCTTGAGCCGTTGATACAGCGGCGAGACCCGCAGTGGCCGCGCGCTGTCGTGTTCCTCGTGGGGCCAGGCGATCGTATAGTGCTTGCCATAAAGCTCGAGCGTGCGCGCCCGCACCCAGCTATCATCGGCGTGATGGCGCCCGAAGCGGCGCACGTCCACCGGCCACAAATCAAACGGCGGTTCGCCGCCGGCGATCCACTCCGCGAGCGCGCGACCGGCACCACCCCCGCTTGCTATGCCAAAGGCGTTGAACCCGCAGCCCAGGAAAAAGCCCTGTACTTCCGGCGTTTCTCCGAGGATGAAATTGCCGTCCGGAGTGAAGGCCTCGGGGCCGTTAATGAGCTGCTTGATACCGGCATGCGCGAGCGCGGGCACACGCACGAGCGCCTGCTCCATGAGTGGCTCCAAATGATCCCAGTCAGAATCGAGCAGCGTGAAATGGAAGTCTGCAGGGATGCCGTCGAGTGCCCACGGGATGGGATTGCGCTCGTAACCGCCCATCACCAGGCCTCCGACCTCTTCCTTGAAGTAGATCAACCGGTCGGGATCCCTGAGCGTGGGCAGATCACGTGGCACGCCTTCGATCGCCGCGGTCACGAGATATTGATGT
>VRUB01000180.1 GCA_019456345.1 Nitrospira sp.
GGGAAGGCTTGGGCCGGTGCCCCAAGCGCAGCAGGGAGTGCGCAGCCGCAGGGATTATCCCGCTGAACGGGCTCGCCACGGGTGAGCCGGAGACTGGCCAAGGGTCCACTGGACCCTTGGCCCGGCGAACGGGCAGACCACGGAGGGTCTGCCCCGGTCTTCCAAGCGCAGCAGGAGTGCGCAGCGCAGCAAGGGGTATAAACCGGGTACACTGGTTACAAACCAAACCGGGTACATGGGTAACACTCTCGGTCGACAATGGTACACCAAAGGAGGTGTGCCATGCCCTGGAGAGAGACGACACCCATGCGAGAACGTGGCCGGTTTATCGTGAACTATGAAAGTGGTTTGTACACCATGAGTGAGCTTTGTGAGCGCTTTGGCGTGAGCCGTAAGACGGGCTACAAATGGGTAGCGCGCTATGGCGGGGAAGGCCTCGCGGGCCTGGCGGATCGCTCGCGTGCCCCGCATCACTGCCCCCACCGAACCGAGGCACGTCTGATCGATGCGCTCGTTCGGGCACGCCGCCAACATCCCACCTGGGGGGCCGCGCAAGCCCATGAGCTGGCTTGCCAAACACCACCCCGAGAGCGCGTGGCCGGCACCGAGTACCGCCGGCGATATCCTAAAGCAGGCAGGGTTGACGAAAGCCCGCCCGCGCCGACGCCGGCTCGCGCACCCAGGCAAGCCACGTGTGCTAATGGCCGCCCCGAATGATGTGTGGAGTACGGACTTCAAGGGCGAGTTTCGAACGGGCGACGGGCAGTGGTGTTATCCGCTGACGGTGGCCGATGGGGCGAGTCGGTATTTACTCGCCTGCGCGGGTAAGCGCTCGGTGCGTGAGGCGGGGGTACGCCCGGTGTTTGTGCGCCTCTTCCAGGAGTTCGGACTCCCGAAGGCGATGCTCTCCGATAACGGCCCCCCGTTTGCCACCAACGGGCTTGCGCGCTTATCAAAGCTCTCGGTGTGGTGGCTTAAGCTCGGGATCGAGCTTGCACGTATTGAGCCCGGCCACCCCGAGCAAAACGGGCGCCATGAACGCATGCATCGCACGCTTAAAGCCGAGACCACGCGCCCGCCGGCGGCGACCCTCCCCGCCCAACAGCGCCTGTTTGAGCGGTTTCAGCGCGAATACAACACCGAGCGCCCGCACGAAGCGCTCGGGCAGCGAACGCCGCTCGAGGCCTACCACGCCTCGCCCAGCGCCTATCCGGCGAGACTCCCAGCCATTGAGTATCCCGGACACTACGAAGTGCGCCGCGTCACTCACAACGGTTGTATGTTTTGGCAGCGCGATTATCTGTTTGTCACACGCGTGTTGACCAATGAGTACATCGGCTTAGAGGAGATCGATGAGGGCGTGTGGTCCGTGTACTTTGGACCGCTTCTACTTGGGCGCTTTGATGAACGTGAACGCCGAATCTATAGCTAAACGAACCAAAGAAAACGACCCTAAAAAGTGTCACCTATGTACCCGGTCTACAGTGTTACCGATGTGCCCGGTTGCACAACCCGCGGTGTGTGCGGCCGCAGGCCGCTCCTGTGCGTCCCTGCACCCGCGGCATAGGTGCTTCCGTGCACGGAACTCCGGGGGGAGCGTTTCTTTGGGTACTTTCTTGTCGCCACAAGAAAGTACCTCGCCTTCGGGTGCGAGAACCCGATTGAAATAACCGCCGTCAGGCGCAAATGGCTTTGGGAACTTTGGCCGAAACCAAAGTTCCTCGTTCGCCGGGACGAGACCCGGCCAATATATTGTCGCTGTCAGGCGACACTATTTGATTAACAGCTAGGTCGCTAACAAAGTTATCGGGCAGCGACCCGTTACCCGGGTGAAGTCATGACTCCTGGTTGCTGCCGACTTTGTTCCGGGTCTCGATCTGAACTAGTCCGTCGTCCTGGCGCTTTTCCTTTGTCGGTGCAACCGGCTCAGGCTGTGCTTCGGTGGACACCGACGCGACTGGCAATGAGTCGGGTTGTGTCTCAACATCAGGCTCTCGCGTACTCGCTTGCTCGGTGGACGAGTCGGTCGCCGGGGGCTGCACAGTGTCGCGCATGCTTTCTCGATCCCTGGTATCGACACCGGTCGGGACATCAGGCCTGGGTGGCTCCCGCGTTTGCACCTGCGTGGCGCCGGTTTTCTCCTCGTTATCGGTGTCGAGATTAACCGTCGGGGGCGCTATCGGTTCGGCGGCCTCAGGCGCAGTCCTGGCTCCAGGGTTGGTTTGCTTGCCCGGCGGCCGTGTGCGGCGGCCGCGTCGACGACCACGCGGGCCGCGCGCACTATCCGTTTTTTCTTTAGGCTGAGCCGTCGCCTCAACGGGTGCAGATTCTCCGGCTTTCGCTGTGCGTGCGTGTGTCGGGGGCGGGCGCTCGGCACCGCCGCGCCTGGTCTGTGGGCGCGAGGGACCGCGCGGCCGGGAAGGTCTTGTGCTGCGGCGCCGAGGGCGTGCACCTTCGCGGACGGGGCGAGCGCGGCTACGAGCCTTGGGCTTCTTGCCAGATAACCACCCGAACAAGCTTCCGATTCTTTCCGAGAGCGATCTGCGCCGCGTCGGCGCAATCTCTAACGGTGCAATCGGCTCTACCACCGGCTTTTCTGCGGCAGCCTTCACGGGGGGAGGCGCTGAGACCTCCTCGACTTCATGGGTGGTTGCTATTTCGTAGCTGGGCGTGCTCCCCACGGCTTCGAGCTCGTCGCTGCGCAGACGCCTGATCCGGAAATGCGGGGTGACGAGTTCCGGCATAGGCATAATCACGATGGGTGTGCCCATGCGTGACTCCAGGGCGCTGATCTCGATGCGCTTTTCATTCAACAAGAAGGTTGCGGTCTCGATGGGCAAGTACACATGCACCGCAGCCGTGTTTTCCTTCTGCGCCTCGTCCTGGATTACGCGCAGGATACTCAATGCCGATGATTGTACGCTACGGATGTGACCCGTCCCGTTACAGCGCGGGCACGTCAGGCTACTGGCTTCGCCGAGCGAGGGCCGCAGGCGCTGCCGCGACATCTCAAGAAGGCCAAATCGTGAAATCCGACCGACTTGGACGCGCGCGCGATCGGTCTTCAAGGCCTCGATAAGACGATTCTCCACCGCACGTTGATTGCGCGCCGGGGTCATGTCGATAAAATCGATGACGATCAGACCCCCGAGATCGCGTAGGCGCAGCTGGCGCGCGACTTCTTCAGCCGCCTCCAGGTTGGTATTAAGAGCAGTTTCCTCAATGTCGCTGCCTTTGGTTGCCCGCGCGGAGTTGACATCAATCGTAACCAGAGCCTCGGTACGGTCGAAAACCAGTGCGCCGCCCGATTCCAACTGCACGTCGTGGGAGAAAGCAGCGTCAATCTGCTGCTCGATTTGAAAACGCGTGAACAGCGGGGTGCCGTCCGTGTACAGCTTTAACTTGTGCAGATTTTGCGGCGAGACTTGCTGCATGAATTTCTTGACACGCTCGTAGACATCCGGGTTGTCTACCAGGATTTCGCCGATATCACTGTGTACATAATCTCGTATGGCACGCACGACGAGGTTGCTTTCCTGGTAGATCAGGAACGGAGCCTCGCGCTCCTGCGTGGCCGTGCTAATGGCATCCCATAGGTGGATCAGATAATCGAGATCCCACTGCAGCTCCTCGGCGCTTCTCCCGATGCCCGCGGTGCGCGCGATTAACGCGCAGTCTGGTGGGATGTTGAGTTGAGCCATTACCTCTCGCATCTCGGCGCGATCTTCGCCTTCTATGCGACGTGAGATGCCCCCGCCTTTGGGGTTGTTGGGCATCAGCACAAGGTAGCGTCCCGCCAGGCTGATAAATGTTGTCAGCGCGGCACCCTTGCTGCCGCGCTCTTCCTTGTCAACCTGGACAATGAACTCCTGACCCTCCTTGATGACGTCCTTGATGCGCACCTGACCGATTGGTGTGGACTCATCCAGATCG
>VRUB01000181.1 GCA_019456345.1 Nitrospira sp.
GCCACTTCGTCACCTCCATGACTGCTCCGGTTGCTTCCGGTTGGAGCGATGGCCGGGTGGGACTTGCACCCACTGGAAAAGCGCCGCCTTACCACGGCGCACTCCTCTAGCTGACATTGGGACGACCCGGACGCAGGTTGAGGTGATGAGGTAGCAGGTTGCTGAAAAACTCGGAATCCTTGCCGGGCATAGCCCCAAGGACTCGCTTGATTATCACTCGCAGAAAGCCTTTAATTGCAACAGTGCTAGAGGTTGTCTTTCGGGCACATGCTGGATTGCAGCCTGCGGGAGGCAGACATCGCTTTGACGAAGCCAGCTTCATTTGCCGTCGCCTTG
This sequence comes from Nitrospira sp., assembly GCA_019456345.1. Classification (GTDB taxonomy): domain Bacteria; phylum Pseudomonadota; class Gammaproteobacteria; order Acidiferrobacterales; family SPGG2; genus VRUB01. Next base: position 337 of record VRUB01000181.1, read on the forward strand.
GCATTTATCCTGGTTACCCCATCGGCGTGGGCCGGACCGCTTCACGATGCTGCACGGGAGGGCAAGGAGGATACGCTCGCACGCCTGATCGCAGAGGGCGCGGATGTCGAGGCCGTCGACGATAGCGCCCTGACACCCCTGGTCACGGCCAGTCTCGCCGGACAAAAGCGGGCCGTAGAGGTTCTCATCGACAACGGCGCGGATCCTCGCGGCCAGGACGGCAAGGGCTTCACAGCCCTACACGCGGCGGCTTACGCCGGACACCTCGAGATAGTCGTGTTGCTCATGGCTCATGGCGTCGACATCGATGACCAGCAAAACAAGGCCAGGATCACTCCCCTTCACGCGGCGGTCGAGGGCGACTTCCGGGCCATCGCAGAGGTCCTCCTGGCCCAAAACGTCGTGGTGGACGTCGAAGACGGTAGCGGCTGGACGCCGGTGATGCGCGCCACGTTTAAGTCCTACCCTGAAATGGTGAAACTGCTTCGCGATCATGGCGCTCCCTGTTCCAAAAATGCCGGCAAGACCTTCCTCGATTACTGCATGAATGCCGGACCCTGACCCAGCGAGGTTAAAATGATCACTCCGAGCAAATCTCCCCGACTCCTGTTTTGGCCCATCGCCTGTCTGACCGTTAGCTTCATCGCGTGGATCGGCCTCGCCGCGCCGCTGAACGCCGCCAGCGAGATCAATACTGGTTATTTTGGGAATGTGGCGATCAAAGGCTACGATCCCGTCGCCTATTTCACCGAGGGAAAGGCGATGGCGGGAAGCGAGGATCACGTGTTCAAGTGGCTTAGCGCCGAATGGCGTTTCACCAGTGACGCGCACAAGCAGACCTTCGCCGACAATCCCATCAAATATGCCCCACAGTACGGTGGCTTCTGCGCAATAGGCGCGTCCTCGAACGATCTCACCAACGACATCGACCCGGAGGCATGGGCGATCATCGACGGCAAGCTCTACCTCAATTATTCGAAGGCAGTGGGCAAATTGCTAAAGAGGAAGCGTATCGCAAAAGCCGATGCCAACTGGAAGGAACTTCGAATTAGGGCGGCGCAGTAGGCGGCCCGTTGCCGAGGAAAGCGCTCCTTGGATTTACTCGGCCAAGGAAAAATACTTCACCGTTGCTTGATTGACATAAACGTACTCGTTGCGGTCCTCCGACGTGCCGCTTGGGTTGCGGTAGACGCGACCGCAGCCGTAACGGCCGGCAAGAAGGAGCTCGAAGCGCTCGCAAAGCTCGTCGTCCGTGATCAACGCCGTGCCAGTCATAATGGTCGTTGCCGCGGCGTAAACCACGTCCCCGTCTTCTCCAAATTGTTCGACGAAGGGTAACTCGCGCCCGGCGTCGGTGCCCGACCAGGTCTTCCCGAAGATCAGGTCTTGCAGCGCGGAGCCGTTTAAACGGTGGTCCGGGTCGCCGTCAAAGCCGAACGGCCATGCCGGCACACCGGCTTTTCCAAGAGCGTCGAGACGATGGTGCAAATCCTCCTCGCGCGCATGATGGTCATAGTACAGGCGGTAGAGCGCCAGGTTAATGAATGGGTACTGCTCCCGTAAGGCCTGCACCTGAGTGCGGGCCTGATCCAAACGGCCGGACTGAGCATATGCCATGGCAAGAATCTCTCGGGGAGTGTCCACGAGACGAAAACTCCGGTCCTCAATCTCGGCGATCGGCTCCAGTACCGCGATGGCGTCGTCATATCTGTGATTCAAAAACAGCGCCAATCCGTAGTAGATCCAGAAGTGCGGCGGCGGCCGCGGGTTCAACCGAATGGCCGTTCGGATCGTTTCCAGCGCCGCTTCGGGCAGGCCCGCATAGCTGAGAACGACCGCCAGCGTCGTGTGTGCGTCGGCGCTGTTAGGATCAAGCGCAACGGCCCGCTGAGCAGACTGCACAGCTGCGTCGTGGTCTCGGTCCACCAGCTTAAGCAATGCCAGCACGGAATAGGCGTCGGGAATGGTCGGGTCGAGGGCAAGCGCCTTCATTGCGGCATTCTCGGCCGCTTTCCGGGCAACCGGACTGCTCATTAGACGCGCGTAGCGCAGCCGCAAAATATCGGCCGCCAGTCGCGCATAGCCGGCATAGGCCCTGGCGAATGTCGGATCGATCGTCCAGGCTTGCTCGTAGAGTTCCAGGCTTTCACGCATTCGAGCCTCGTCGCCGCTGAAGTAGCCGTCATGGGCTTGCAGGTAAAGGTCGTATGCCTCGAATTTGGGGGCTGGTCGGTGCGCCAGCTGGGTCTCCTCGATCCGTGTCAACTGAACGGCCAATGCGGACACGATCTGGCGGATCAACTCATCCTGGACCGCGAACAAATCCGTAATCTCCCTATCGTATCGTTCGGCCCAAACATGATGGCCGGTGTTCCCGTCAATAAGCGTGGCATTGACCCGCACCTTGTCGCCGGCGCGCCTGACACTGCCTTCCACGACGTAGCGCACACCAAGTTCTTTGGCGACATCCTGGATTCGGACGGGCTTTCCCTTGAACGTAAAGACCGAATTCCGCGCAATCACGAATAACCCGGACACCTTCGACAGATCAGTGATCAGGTCGTCGGTGAGCCCATCGGCGAAATACTCCTGCGTCTTGTCGTCACTCAGGTTGGCAAACGGCAGAACAGCGATCGAGGGCTTGTCCGGCAGCGGTAATGCCATGCGCTTTACCGGGACCGGCTCCACCTCGGGCGCCCAGGGTTGCCACCAAGCGAGGCCACCGGCCGCAACCAGACCCAGGACCAAAACGGCCGCCATGGCCAGCCAGCGGCGATGACCTGTCTTGATCGGCGCCGCCACGACTGGCGTCACCAGGGCCTCCGCCTTGTCGTCGAGCACGACACTGAAAACCCTGATCGGCCGGGCGATGTTCTTGACCTCGATCTCGCCACGGTCTTCGTAGTCCAGGTCCAGCTTGTCGCGGACCTGATTGCGCACGTTGCGCCGCACACAGATGCCGCCGGGCTCGGCCAGGTTTTCGAGCCTCGCGGCAATATTCACGCCGTCTCCGTAGATGTCATCTCCCTCGACGATGATGTCGCCGATGTTGATGCCGACGCGATAGTGGATCTGCCGGTCCTCGGGTAGGTCCGTATTGCGCACGCGCATCGCCAGTTGGACCTCGACCGCGAAGGCCACGGCTTCCACGACGCTGGGAAACTCCATCAGGGCGCCATCGCCCATCAGCTTGATGGTGCGGCCGTTATATTGGTTCGCCTTGGGATCGATCAGCTCTGCGCGGTGGGCTTTGAGCGCCGCCAGGGTCGCCGCCTCGTCCTTGCCCATGAGGCGCGAGTAGCCGACCACGTCGGCGGCGAGTATGGCAGCAAGCCTTCGTTCCACGTCAGCTCCCCCTTGGCGCGGAGATTAGCGACTATTGATGGATGAAGCCATGCTGGTGAGTAAACGCACCAATGTCGGTTGTTGGCTACAAGGAGACATGCAGCCGCCCGAATATGAGGTCTGCTTTACCCCCAACACCGGACATTCCGAGGCCCACGCTGGACTTCCGTTGTTGACCCACAGCGGAAGTCGAGGCTCACCAATTCGTGACACGCTATACCGAAGGCTTCAGCCATTTCGTCACCTCCATG
>VRUB01000182.1 GCA_019456345.1 Nitrospira sp.
ATTGACGTGTCGAAGCTTTGGCAGGCTAACGACACCGAGCCACAGCTTCCCAAGTTCTTGCGTGGATGCTTGCGCTATTGCACGATCCACCTCGCTTAGGAAAGGGCGCCGAAGTAGAAATCCCGTAATCTCGTCATACGCCGATCCCGCCCGCTCGGAGTCTCCGCCGGATCGCATCGATTTATCGTCAGACACGCTAGCGTTCCTCGTTTCTTCTCATTCTCTCAGTATCGTCATGCTTTTGGGTATTGGGCTTTCCTCTGGGGTTAGGTCGAGGAATTCTGCAACATGTGATATTACCTGAGTCCCTACCGTTCAACTAGCTTCCAATGCAAAGTCAGCCCGCCCCCGTGGACTTACATACACGGTCGGCAGGGGCGAGGAAATATGTCACAATGTAGCGGATACCTATTTAAGTGAGCTTTTATAATCACCACGCTTTCTCGTCATTTCGACAAAATCCGTCACTAGTAACGCGTTTTGAAGGCGAAACCAAAAGCAAAACGGCAGGTGCGCAAGATCATCGGTTGGTCGGCCATTGCGTTGGTGGCACTGATCGCCGTGCTGTTAGTAATCCTGCTGTTAGTCGATGTCACCGTCTATCGCGGCCAGTTGCAATCCGGGGTCAGCGCGTTGCTCGGCCGGTCGGTACGGTTTGAAGGCGACATATCGCTGACGCCCTCACTTTGGCCCACAATCGTGGTCGAGGACGTGCATATCGCCAACCCTGAGTGGGCGTCGCGGCCGAACTTCTCGAGCGCTGAGCGTCTCGAATTTCAAGTGGCATTGTTGCCGCTAATAAGGGGTGATTTGAAGATTCTGAAGCTGGCGCTCGAGGGTAGCGATATCCTGCTCGAGACCAGACCGGATGGCCGGAACAACTGGACATTCAAGGAAAAACGCGACAAACCGACGGCACTGCCTGACATCGAGTCGCTGACATGGCGACGGTCCGTAGTCGCGTTTCGTTCGGGTCCAGATCGTGTGCACCGTTTGACGATCTCGGAAGCCGAGGCGGTACTGACTGAGGGCGAACGGATCCAGATCGATGCATCCGGCACCTACCAGGACGTCCGTTTCACCCTATCCCTGCTTGGCGGCACGCCTTCCACGTTGGTCGCATCCGATAGACCGTGGCCGATCAAGCTCGCGGCACAGGCGGCCGGTGCGACCATTGAGGTCGAGGGTACCGTCACCCGGCCGCTTGAAGGCAAGGGATTCGATCTTCAGATAGCCGTAAGAGGCGAGCAGACCGAAGATCTGTCTTCATTGCTCGACGTCGCGTTACCGGCACTAGGTCCTTATGCATTATCCGGCCGCGTAACCGAAGCAGACAACCGTTACAGCATCACGAATTTTACCGGCCACCTTGCTGGCGCTGAAGCGGTTTGGCGCCTTGCCCTTACCAAGGGAACGGCATCCGCACCCGTCGATGCACCGATCGAGCTGCGATTAGAAGGGGCGTATGCTGATGTCCCGTTCACGGTTTCGCTCGTGGGCGGCTCACTGGCTGAGCTGATCGCACCCACCAAGCCGTGGCCAGTCAAACTGGAGGCAGACGTGGCCAGTGCGTCGGTGCATATCGAGGGCACCGTGGCTGAGCCGCTTGCCTGGGATGATTTCGACATCAAGCTTGCGGCAAGCGGTAAAGAGATCGGTGATCTGAGCCCGTTAATCGATGCCGAGCTGCCCGCCCTCGGCGCTTATGCACTGTCAGCCCGTGTGACCGCTATAGACAAGGGCTACACCGTCACAGACCTGGCGGGTTATCTTGGCAAGGGCAAAGCGAAAAACCATCTTGCCATCAAAAAGGGAGAAGCCTCGGTGCCGGATGGCAAACCGCTCAGCCTCAAAGTCCAAGGTAGTTATGGCGATGTCCCGTTCAGAGTGTCCCTTGACGGCGGCACCCTCGCCGAGCTGACTGCACCTACAAAACCGTGGCCGATCAAGATGAAAGCGAGCGCTGCCGGTGCGGCGCTTGATATCAATGGCACCGTGGCGTGGCCCGTCGAGGGGAAGGGATTGGACCTGAGGGTCAAGGTCAGGGGCAAACAGCTCAGCGCGCTCGAGCCTCTGCTCGGCATCGCCGTGCCGGCGCTCGGCGTGTATGAGTTGTCTGGCCGTATTGTTGACAAGGATGATGGTTACACCGTCACAGATTTCAAGGCTGCTATCGCCGGCACCGACGTAGCAGGCATGCTTGCCTTGGACAGCAAAGCACCGCGCCCACACGTGAGGGCGAAGCTCGCCTCCAAGCGATTCGATCTTGAGAAGCTCATGCCGGCCGGCGCCCCGAGTAGTACCGAAGATCGCGAGCCGGTTTCGCTCGATGCGCCGCTGCCGACAGCGATATTTCAGGTTATCGACGCTGATCTCAATCTTACTGTCAAAAGGCTGGTGGGTGCGCCGATCGCCATCCGCGATCTCTCGGTCACCGCCAAGCTTAAGGATGGCCAGCTAACGGTCGCGCCAATCGCGATGGCGCTACCAGGGGGCCAGATCAAAGGCCGGGTTCAACTCGATGCGAGTACTGACAATCCGCGGTTGAGCATCGACCTGACGGCGGATCAGTTTGACATCGATAAGTTAAAGGTGCTTGCGAACGTCAAGGAACTTCGGGCTGGGGCAAATGACCTGCAGATCCACCTGGCGAGCCGCGGCAAAACGGTTCGTGAACTGCTGGAAGGATCGAAGTTTCAGCTTACGACGGGCGCCGTGGACGTGCGGTATCGCACCGAGATCGCGGGCCATGTCGTGCCGATCAGGCTCTCCAGGGTCGCGATCACCACGGACCCGGGGCAGCCGATCAATATTGCCCTCGAGGGTACACTCAGGCGGCTGCCGTTCAGCTTGCGCTACAGTGGGGATACATTGGCGAACTTGGCGGCCGCTCGCGAAACCTGGCCAGTGGCTTTGTCAGGGCACGTGGCCGGTTTGACCTTTGAAACCAAAGGGGAGGTGATCCGGCCGTTTGGCGAGGAGGACTTCGACCTTACATTCACTTTCATAGGCGAGGACCTCGACGCCCTGGACCCGCTGCTAGGCATCGATTTGCCGACGCGCGGGCCCTATCGGCTGACGGGGCGGATCATGGAGAGCGACAACATCTATCGTCTGGTCGAACTCGAGTTCAGCCTCGAGGACAATCACGCCACCGGCAGCCTCAGGCTGACCATGGACGGACCGCGGCCGCACATCGTTGCCAAGCTCGTCGCCAGTGAGCTTCACCTCGAAGACGTGATCGAGGATTTGAACGAAGGAGAGGACGAAGCGGACGACAAGCGTCTGTTCTCGGACTTTGTGATACCGGTAGACGCCTTGCGAGCGGTGGATGCCGATGTCGAGCTCACGGTCACAGACGTAATTGGAAATGTCACTGACCTTGGCGAAATCTCGGTAAAAATAAAGCTCGAGAACGGACACCTGATCGTGTCGCTATTGGAGGCAGTACTGGCGGGTGGCCAGATATCCTCCAACCTGGACCTCGACGCCGGGACAAATCCACCGGTGGCGAGCCTTCAGGTGGCGGTGAAAGACCTCGACTACGGCCGCTTGCTTGGCGCCTTCGACATCAAAGACGTTGCGGGGGAGGGCGATATCAACATTAATCTCACCAGCCGCGGCGCGACGTTGCATGGCCTGTTACGCCAAGTGAACGGGAAAGCCGAGTTCGTTAGCGAGGCGGGCAAAATCGGGCGCCGCGATATCGACCTGTGGGCCGCGGGTCTTGTGACCACCATGCTTTCACCGAAATGGCAGCGCGAGAAGTTCACCGAGCTGAACTGCCTGGTGGCGCGCTTCGATGTGACGGACGGTGTGGCGCGACGTTGCATGGCCTTTTAGGCCAAGTGAACGGGAAGGCCGAGTTCGTTAGCGAGGCGGGCAAAATCGGGCGCCGCGATATCGACCTGTGGG
>VRUB01000028.1 GCA_019456345.1 Nitrospira sp.
GTTCGAAGCTCTCCGCACCCGCTGCCACCACAAGAAAATCCTGCACGTCTACGCGCTCACCGGCATGCGCCCCGCCGCCGAAAATTTGGATCTCAGGCAAGGGCAGAATGGCCTCCTTCCCGCCCAGCAAGTAACGCCAAAGCGGCGCACCCGCCGCTGCCGCCGCCGCATGCGCGGTCGCCATGGATACCGCCACACATGCGTTGGCGCCGAGCCGGCGCTTGATCGGGGTGCCGTCGAGACTGATAAGAATCTCATCAACGCCTGCCTGCTCGGCCGCATCGGCTCCCTTCAGTGCCGCCGCAATCTCGCCGTTGACGTTGGCGATTGCCCGACTCACGTCGTAGCCGCCGAGACGCTCGCCGCCATCGCGTAGGTCCACCGCCTCCCCCGACCCGGTCGAGGCGCCTGCGGGTGCGATCGCGCGCCCGCGCACGCCATTTACAAGCTGTACTTCCGCTTCCACTGTCGGTCGTCCGCGTGAGTCCCACACGCGCCGAGCTCGGACTGCCGCGATTCCGGTTGCTCTCACAGCCCGAGTTCCTTCACCCAGGCGGCGCGCACTTGCTCGAGTCGCGCCCGGGGATCGATAAGCAATGCCCGCGCAACGCGGCGCACACGCTCTTTATCGCGCTCTTTTGTCAGATACTCCACCGGTGATTTGCCATCGACGCGCGCGAGCATCAGCCCGGGCAACAGATGTGCGGCGCGCGCCTCCAGCTCATCCTTCGCTTCCCATGTAACGGCCGCACGATAGGCCGCCGCCATCGCCGTGAAGCATGTAAGAAAAGCGCGCGCGGCGCGCGGCACCCACAGACACTTGAGCAGCAAGTGATTGAGACAAAAGGCCAGGTCAAAGGCGGGGTCGCCGTACCAGGCGCACTCCGCATCAAGAAACACCGGCCCCTGCGGTCCAACGAGGATGTTCTTGGGACTGATGTCGCCATGGACCAGTGCGCGTTTCGTCTGCGCCGTGGCCTGCACCAGTTCTTGAAGCTCGGCCGCAAGCTCTGGATGGCGCCGCGCCGTCGCAACCAGGTAGGATTCCAGGCGCAGGGCGTAAAAAAACGAGTCCGTCGCGAACCGCTTGGCTAGCTTATGATCGTCGGCAGTCGCGCGGTGTATGCCGGCCACGCTTGTACCCACACGTGCCGCCAATGCCGGATCAGCTTGGCCTTTACGCAACTGCGCTTTCCAAACGGGATACTTCGCAGGGTCGAGGTACTCCATGACGAACAGGCCGGCGTTGGCGTCATGCGCAATGATCTTGGGTACCGCGTGCGGATAGATCCTGGCGACCGTATCGATCCAGGCACACTCGTAGGCATTACGCTCTACCGGCACCTCCCACTGTGCCTCGACCTTGAGCTGCGGCAGCGCGCGCTTTACGCACACGCGGCCCTGCGCAAGATCGACGCGCCATATGTCCGATGACACGCCCCCGGTCAGCGGCGCCATCGACACCGGCTCACCCGCGCGCACCAATCCCAGGTCTCGCAATGACGCGATGATTTGCGCTTGAGCCGGACTTTCCGTCGCAGCATTCATCCACACCACCTCCGGCGCTACGATATAGCAATGGCGCGCAATGGTGAACATGCGCCCCGGCAGGCTACCATCGAGATAATGACCCCGTCCCGGCCGGCGCGCCAGGCCATATTAATTGCAGGCGGGAATACTGGTCCAATGTGCAGGGTTTTCGCGGAGATATAACGAATGGGCGAGCCAAGCCGCGCGCTTGAAACATCCCGAACGAAGGTTTCGTGCAAAGACTGCGCACGGGGTGACTTGTGCCTGCCGCACGGGCTCGACTCCACCGAGGTCGAGCACCTCTACCTCCATGTTGATGCGCTCGATAATCCTGCGCACCTGCGGCAACGAGAGCACGCGTGGTAGCACTACGCGTTCAATATTAACCCGGAGATAGCCGCGGATCCCGGCCGTCGAGGGCTTCGCGACACCATTCCAGCCGCTCGCTGCGCCGCACTGGGGGTCGTCCCCGCATAATCGTCCGAAACCGGTTGAACCGGCAGCGCCCAGGATAATCATATAATGAGGAAGTAGATCTTGGTGCGCCACCCTCGCTGGCAGCGCCGATTTGATTCATGCTATCTTGCAACGGAACCTTGCCGGCACTTGCAGAGTTCGCTTATCCGCGTGACGTGATCACAGCGTTTACCGCACTCCGGCGCATTGAACGAGGCGACAGAATAGGAGCAAGCTTATGATTCCGGAGCTGGGTCACTTCTCCCTGATCCTGGCGCTGTGTCTGGCAGTCATACAGGGCGTCTGCCCTATCGTGGGTGCGGCCCGTGGCTTACCCAGCTGGATGGCGCTCGCACGGCCGGCGGCCCGCGGCCAGCTTTTGTTCCTGGCGATCGCCTTCGCCGCCCTGACCCACAGCTTTGTAGTCAACGACTTCTCCGTCGCCTACGTGGCGAACAACTCGAACTCGGCGCTGCCGGTCTATTACCGCGTGTCCGCCGTGTGGGGCGCGCACGAAGGGTCGCTGCTGCTCTGGAGTCTGATTCTCGGGCTCTGGACAGTCGCCGTGACTGTGTTCAGCCGCGGCCTTCCGGCGGCGTTCGTCGCCCGGGTGCTAGGTGTGATGGGGCTGGTCAGCGTAGGCTTTCTGCTGTTCATGTTGTTGACCTCCAACCCCTTCATGCGGCTCACGCCTGCGCCGGTGGACGGCGCTGACCTGAACCCGCTGTTGCAAGACTTCGGTCTCATCGTCCACCCACCCATGCTCTACATGGGCTACGTGGGGTTCTCGGTGGCATTCGGCTTTGCCATCGCTGCCCTGCTCGGTGGCCATCTGGATGCGACGTGGGCACGCTGGTCACGGCCGTGGACCACGGTGGCATGGATGTTTCTTACCGTCGGGATCGCGCTGGGGAGCTGGTGGGCCTACTACGAGCTTGGCTGGGGCGGTTGGTGGTTCTGGGACCCAGTCGAGAACGCCTCCTTCATGCCGTGGCTGGTCGGCACCGCGTTGATCCATTCGCTCGCGGCCACCGAAAAACGCGGGGTTTTCAAGAGCTGGACGGTGCTGCTGGCGATCTGCGCCTTCTCCTTGAGCCTGCTGGGCATGTTTCTGGTGCGCTCCGGGGTACTGACCTCGGTGCATGCATTCGCAACCGATCCAGGACGCGGCATCTTTATTCTGTCCTTCCTGGGGATCGTCATTGGCGGCTCGTTCACTCTGTATGCCTGGCGCGCCCCACGCGTACTGGGTGGCAGCGCGTTCGGCCTAGTCTCACGCGAGAGCTTTCTGTTGGCAAACAATGTGCTGCTGCTTGTCGCTATGGCGACCATCTTGCTGGGCACCCTGTATCCGCTAGCAATTGACGCGCTCGGCCTGGGCAAGCTGTCTGTGGGCCCACCGTATTTTAATACCGTATTCGTCCCGATCATGGCACTGCTCGCCACGGTACTGGCCCTCGGTCCACTCACACGCTGGCGTCGTGACGAGCTCGCCCGGCTATGGCAACAATTGCGATATGCGGCATTAGGTGCTGTTGTCATCGGGGTCTCAGTCTTCGCCGCACTGGGGGAGGCGAACGGGATTAAGGTCGGTCTTGGGGTCGCGCTGGCGATGTGGATTGTGTTTGGGACGCTGCAAAATCTGCGCTCGCGCTTATTCCAGCGCGGGAGTATCTGGGCATCGCTGAGCAGCCAGCCGCGCGGTTTTTACGGTATGTCCCTGGCGCATATGGGTCTGGCCACCGTCATTGTCGGTGTTATGGTGTCGAGCCTTTACAGCACCGAGATCAATCGAAGCCTGCTCCCGGGAGAAACGGTCGAAGTCGGCGGTTACACCTTCCTCTTCGAAGGAGTACGCGAGTTTACCGGACCGAACTTTCAAGCGAGCGAGGGGGAGTTACGTGTTTTCAAGGATGGTAAGCCCGTCACCGTATTGCGACCGCAAAAGCGCATTTACCAGGTGCGCTCGATGCCCATGACCGAAGCCGCCATCGACCCTGGCCTGACACGCGATCTCTACGTCTCCCTTGGTGACCCGCTCGACGATGGCGGTTGGACCGTGCGGTTGTACCACAAGCCTTTTGTACGCTGGATCTGGCTGGGAGCCATATTCATGGCGCTCGGTGGTCTGCTTGCGGCCACTGACCCGCGTTACCGCCTGGCCACGCGTCGCCGCGAAGGGGCGCTACAGGATGCGCTTACCGGCAAGGCGATGGCAGCGGCTAAGCCCTGATGGCGCGCTACCTGATCCCACTGGCGGTGTTTATCGTCCTGGTCGTACTGCTCGGTGTCGGTCTGATGCTCGATCCACGCCTGGTCCCTTCGCCCCTGATCGACAAGCGCGTGCCCGAGTTCGCGCTTCCGAGGGTAACGCAGCCTACAGAGACTTTGACCTCGGCCGATTTGCGCGGTCGCGTCTCGTTATTCAATGTATGGGCATCCTGGTGTGTGGCCTGTCGCGAGGAACATCCAGTGCTCATTGGGCTATCGCACAGCCGGCAGGTTCCGATTTACGGCCTGAATTACAAGGACCAGCGCGTGGACGCGGTGCACTGGCTCGATAGCTTCGGTAATCCCTACGTCGCGAGCGCGCACGATCTCAATGGCAAGGTCGGGATCGACTTCGGGGTCTATGGGGTACCGGAAACGTTTGTGGTCGACCAACAGGGAGTCATTCGGTACAAGCACATCGGACCCATCTCCGAAGAAACGGTAAAGGACGTTATCTTGCCGCTCGTGAAAAAACTCAAGGAACAACGCACGTGATGCGACTAGTTCTCGTCGTGGTGCTGATCGCGTTGCTTTCCTACCCAATGTCCGGAGTAACCGCAGAAACCGCGTTTGAGTTTTCCGGCCCAGCCGAAGAGCAGCGCTATCGGGAGCTGATCGCAGAGTTACGCTGCCTGGTTTGTCAAAACCAATCGCTGGCCGATTCCAATGCCGACCTCGCTCAAGACCTGCGCGAGGAAGTGTATCGCTTGATGAAGCAAGGGGGGAGTAACGAGGAAGTGATCGCCTTTCTGGTCGCCCGTTACGGTGATTTTGTGCTCTATCGCCCGCCAGTCAAACCGATCACCTATCTTCTGTGGTTCGGGCCAGCATTGCTGCTGATGCTCGGCATCGTGGTGATGGTGCGTTTCGTGCGGCGGCGCCCAGCGCACACCGCCCGTGCGCTCACGGAAAAAGAACGCCAGGAAATGGCTCAACTACTCGGACGTAATGCCAGTGACACCACCAAGGATGACCGGTCATGATGATCTTCTGGTTACTGATCGCTGCCATGGTTGCGGTGGCAATGGCGATGCTGTTGCCGGTCCTGCTTGGGCGCGGCCAGCTCGGTGGTAACCCGCGCAAGGCGATCAACGTCGCCATATATAAGGAACGATTTGCCGAGCTCGAGGCAGAGGTCAAGAGCGGCGCGTTGAACGAAGAGCAGCTCGAGCTGACACAGCGAGAGCTGGAACGAAACCTGCTCGAAGACGTAAAGGGCGAGGACGACGACAGAACCGCCGCCGGGCCGGCCCGCAGCGCGCGCACGGCGCTGGCAATCGCCTTAATCCTTCCCGTGATCGCGGTCGGTCTGTATTTTGCGCTCGGCGACACCGGCCTGGTGTCGAGGTCGCCTGCGACACTTGCGCAAGCACCGGGTGGGCTACCCACCGGAGTGGACTCTGTTGAAGATATGGTGGAAGCGCTGCGCGCGCGTCTACAACGCCAGCCTGACAATGCCGAGCGTTGGCTACTGCTGGCGCGATCGTACTTGGTTCTGGAACGATACGATGAGTCTGTACTGGCCTACGCCAGGGCCCACCAACTGCTCGGCGATGATTCCCAGCTGCTGGCTGACTACGCCGAAGCGCTCGCGTTCGCCAACGGTAATCGGCTCAACGGCGAAGCGGCGCGGCTGGCCGCGCGCGCACTCGAGCTGCAGGGCGACAACCGCAAGGCGTTGTGGCTCATGGGAATAGTCGCGGTCCAGCGCGGCGACCGCGCCCAAGCCAAAGCGTACTGGACGCGCCTGCTGCAGTTGGCGCCAGCGGACAGCCAGGAGGTCCGGCTGCTGCAACAATATATCGCACAGATTGACAACGCTGACGTGCAAGCCAGCGAGGGTGAACGTGCGTCTGCGCCTGCAAGTGCTCCGAAGATGAAAAGCGCGGCGGCGCCCGCGGCAAGCCTCAGTGTGCGGGTAGCGCTTGATCCCGCCTTGGCGCAGCGGGCGACGCCCGATGACACGGTGTTTATCTTCGCGCAGGCCGCGCAGGGGCCGAAGATGCCGTTGGCGATTGTGCGCAAGCAAGTGAAAGGGTTGCCGGTCACGGTGACGCTCGATGACTCCATGGCCATGATACCGGCCATGAAGTTGTCGCGGTTCAAACAGGTGGTGGTCGGCGCCCGCATTTCCAGGAGCGGCCAGGCGACTCCACAAAGCGGCGACCTCGAGGGCCGCACGGGCGTGATCGAGCTGGGCTCCGCCGATACCGTAGAAATTACCATTAATAAGGTACGGCCCTGATCTTCAACTCCCGTCGGGTTCGCCGGGCACCGGCATTACCAGCGGCCGCAGGCACCGCGGCATCCCTCATGGAGACCTCGGCAAAACGCGCTGGTCCGGCCGCGCATTCACGGCTAAACTCGCTGCTTCCGCCATTCAGAGATGGGATCATGAGCCTGTATCGTCTGTTGCAAGAACGAGCGGCAACCGGAGCCGTGCGGGTGGGCGTCATCGGCGCCGGCAAGTTCGCGTCCATGTTCCTCGCGCAGGCCCGGCGCACGCCGGGTCTGCACATCATGGCTGTGTGCGATCTCGACCTCGCCCGGGCGCGCGCGGCGCTGCAGCGCACCGGCTACCCCGATGAGCAAACCGCGGCGGCCTCCTTCGAACAGGCGCGCAAACAGGGCTCGATCCATCTTACCGAAGACGCACCGGCGCTCATCACCGCCGATGGGTTAGATGTGGTCATCGATTGTACCGGCGACCCGGCGGCCGGCATCCGGCACGCACTGGCCTGCATCGAGGCGAAGCGCCACATAATCATGGTCAATGTCGAGGCCGACGTGTTGGCGGGACCGTTGCTCGCGCGGCGCGCGCGCGAGGCGGGCGTCGTGTACTCGATGGCCTACGGCGATCAGCCCGCGTTGATCGTGGAGTTGGTCGACTGGGCGCGCGCCACCGGCTTCGACGTCGTGTGCGCCGGTAAGGGTACCAAGTACCTGCCCGAGTACCACGCCTCCACGCCGGATACCGTGTGGCGTTACTACGGCCTGACGCCGGAACAGGCATCTCGCGGCGGTATGAACCCGAAGATGTTCAACTCCTTTCTCGACGGCACCAAGTCGGCAATCGAGATGGCCGCCGTCGCCAATGCCACAGGATTGGTGCCGGCACCGCAGGGGTTGGAGTTTCCGCCATGCGGCGTGGACGCGCTCGCACAGACTTTGAAGCCGCGGTCGGAAGGCGGGATGCTGCATCACGACGGCACCGTAGAGGTGGTCTCGTCGGTGCAGCGCGATGGCAGCGACGTCGAGCGTGATCTGCGCTGGGGCGTGTACGTGACGTTCGAAGCACCCTCGGACTACGTCGCCCGCTGCTTCAGCGAGTACGGTCTGGTCACCGATGACAGCGGGCGTTACTCGGCGCTGTACCGCCCATTTCATTTGATTGGCCTCGAGCTCGGCATCAGCGTCGCATCCGCCGAGTTGCGCGCGGAACCCACCGGCGCGGCGCAGGGCTTCCTGGGCGATGTGGTGGCGAGCGCCAAGCGCGATCTCGCCGCCGGCGAGATCCTGGATGGGGAAGGCGGCTACACGGTCTGGGGACGCTTGCTGCCCGCCGCCGACTCGCTCGCCCTCGGTGGCCTGCCCATTGGTCTTGCCCACGGGGTCAGACTCAAGAACGCCATCGCTGTTGGGCAATTTATCCGCTGGACCGATGTCGAGATGGACGAGACCTCCGAGCCCTTGCGTGTTCGCCGTGAGATGGAAGCGGCGTTTCGGCCAGCGGCTGAGGTCAAGGTCAGCGCTTAGCCAATTATCGATCACCCAAGGGACAATATTAATAACATGCCGAAGTTTGCCGCCAATCTGACCATGATGTTCAACGAGGTCGACTTCCTCGAGCGTTTCGAGGCCGCCGCAAGAGCCGGTTTTAAGGGTGTCGAGTACCTCTTCCCATACGCATACGAAAAAGACGCCCTGGCCGAGCGCCTGCGCGCAAACGACCTGGTGCAGGTGCTGCACAACTTGCCTGCCGGTGACTGGGACGCCGGCGAGCGCGGCATTGGCTGCCATCCCGATCGGGTCGGCGAGTTCCAGGATGGGGTAGGCCGAGCCACCGAGTACGCCACTGCGCTGGGCTGTACACAGGTAAATTGTCTGGCGGGGATCGCGCCCCCCAGTGTACCGGCGAAAGAGCTGCGGGAGATCTTTGTCGCCAATCTCAAGTTCGCGGCAAGCAAGCTAAAGGACGCCGGTATCATGTTGTTGATCGAGCCGATCAACACCCGCGACATACCGGGCTTCTATCTGTGCCACACCAACCAGGCACTTGCCATCATCGAGGAAGTCGGTTCCAAGAACCTGCGGTTGCAGTATGACATCTATCACATGCAGATCATGGAAGGGGACCTCGCGCGCACGATCGCGGAGCATGTGGACGTCATCGAGCACACGCAGCTGGCCGACAACCCGGGACGCCACGAACCCGGCACGGGGGAGATCAACTATGCGTTTCTGTTCGCGCATCTCGATCGCATCGGCTACGCGGGCTGGGTGGGCTGCGAGTACAAGCCACAGACGACGACCGAAGAGGGGCTGGGCTGGGTCCGTTCCTATCTTAAAAACCAACAGTGATGGTGGCCGAGGCAGAAGATAGCTCGGACAGTGTGCTCCACCGATCTCAGCATCCGGCTCCCGGGTGTCGCCTTTTTCCACCGCGCCGCGGAGCCTCGCGCGGGCTTTGCCCGGGGCGGCGGCCGGGCTCCATCGCTCGCCGAGCGCTGACAATGGCGAACCAAGAATAGCAAGTACCTAATGCATTGAATCATAACTAGGAGGTTGTCACCATGAGCAAGATTGGTTTTATTGGCGTGGGCATCATGGGCCGGCCGATGGCGGGTCATCTGCGAGCCGCCGGGCACGAGCTGTTTCTGGTCAAGCATCGCACCACACTACCGAAGGAACTCGTTGATGGCGGCGCGGTGGAATGCGCGAGCTCCAAGGAAGTCGCGCAGCAGGCCGAGATTGTTATCACCATGGTGCCCGACACGCCGCACGTAGAGGCGGTGCTGTTCGGGCCGGACGGCGTTGCCGAGGGGCTCAGTGCCGGCAAGACGGTGGTCGATATGAGCTCGATCTCGCCGATTGAAACCAAAAGCTTTGCCAACAGGATCAACGAGCTCGGCTGCGATTATCTGGATGCGCCCGTCTCGGGCGGCGAGGTCGGGGCCAAGAATGCCGCACTTACTATCATGGTCGGCGGGCCGCAGGCGACGTTCGACAAGATCAAGCCGTTGTTCGAGCTCATGGGCAAGAATATCACGCTGGTCGGCGATAACGGCGCCGGACAGACCGCCAAGGTGGCAAACCAGATCGTGGTGGCGTTGACCATCGAAGCGGTGAGCGAGGCGCTCGTGTTCGCCGCCAAGGCGGGCGTGGACCCGGCACGGGTGCGCGACGCGCTCATGGGCGGCTTCGCCGGATCGCGCATTCTCGAGGTGCACGGCGAGCGCATGATCAAGCGCACCTTCGATCCCGGCTTTCGCATCGAGCTGCACCAGAAAGACCTGAACCTGGCGCTGGCCGGGGCGCGGGCGCTCAACATGAGCCTGCCCAACACGGCCGCGACCCAGGAGCTGTTCAATGCCTGCGCCGCGCATGGATGGGGCGGCATGGACCACTCGACCCTGGTCCGGGCCTTGGAGCTGCTGGCCAATCACGAGGTCGGTTAGGCAAACCCTAAAAAGAGTAAGGATTATCGGATGGGCCGGTTCGCAGCCGGCGCACAGCGCCTGTTAGAACGAGGAGTTATAAACATATAACGAAAAAGTATTGCCTCACCCGGCGATGAGCTCCCCTGTGCGTTGCGGGCGCCGCCGGGCATTGTTAACATTTCGGCATGCACTCGGCTAAGACCAACGCCTGCTTTTGCAGCAAGATGATGTGCGCCCCCTGTACCTGCGGCTGTACAAGGGGGAGCGCGCGTGCATGGGTTTCAGCCAGTAGCTAATCGCACCAAGTTTCTCGAAGCAACCACGCCGTTTCCCCGACCCCCTGCTCCCACGCGGAGCGATGCGAGATTATAGAATTTCGATCTTTCTTTACCGGGCGATATGACGATGTCTGAAATTTATATCATTCACGAAAACAATGAGTGGACCGCGCCGTTGCGCGCACAGCTGGAGTATTTGCGGCTGCCTTACCAGGAATGGTTTCTCGACCGCGGCCAGCTTGATCTGAGCGCGCCGCCGCCGGAGGGCGTGTTTTACAATCGCATGAGCGCCTCGTCACACACGCGTGATCACCGCTACGCCGCCGAGTACACTGCGGCGGTGCTCGCCTGGCTCGAGGGACATGGCCGGCACGTGCTCAACACCAGCCGGGCGCTGCAGCTCGAGATCAGCAAGGTCGCGCAGTACGCGGCGTTGAATGCGTACGGTATTCGCACGCCGCACACGGTCGCGGCCGTCGGCCGCGACGAGATTATCGAGGCGGCACGCGGCTTCGACGGGCCCTTCATCACAAAACACAACCGTGGCGGCAAGGGCCTGGGTGTGCGGCTCTTTCGCAGCATCGATGCATTGACGGAGTACGCCAGCAGTCCTGAATTCGACCAACCCATAGACGGCATCACGCTGGTGCAAGAGTACATCGAGTCACCGGAGCCGTTTATTACACGCTGCGAGTTTGTCGGTCGCGAGTTCCTCTATGCGGTGCGTGCGGATACCTCGCAGGGGTTCCTGCTGTGTCCGGCGGACGAGTGCCAGACAGGAGACGCCTTCTGCCCGACGACCGAGGCACCGACGTCGAAGTTTCGAATCGTGAAGGACTTTGACCACCCGATCCTCGAGCGCTATCAGCGCTTCATCACGGCCAACGGCATCCATATTGCCGGCATCGAGTTCATCCTCGATAAGAAGGGGCAGCTCTATAGCTACGACATCAACACCAACACAAACTATAATGCCGAGGCCGAAGCCACGGCCGGAGTGTACGGCATGCAGGCAGTGGCGGAGTATCTGGGTCGTGAACTCGCGGCGCTGGAGGAGATCAACGGAGAACGCCGACAGGTCGCCGCCAGGTAGATCGCCAATCGTAGCGAACAGCTGGGATGAGGGTGGCAGAAACCAGACTCCTTGCTGTCTGAACAGCGTCGGTAGCGACGGCGTTGCAATGGCATAAAACCAGGCTTTTAACTATCACGCTAAAGCTCCCCGCCGAGTAGTTTTCGATACTCATTGCGAACCGGTGCCGAGAATTTCCTTGTGCCGCGCCGGAGTTGTTCCAGGAATTTTCCGGGCTAGTCTAATGCCGCGTCCCATGCCAACAACAGATCTCCGCGTCTATCCTTGAGAAGCACGGAGATCAACTGATCAGCCTGCCCAATATCCTTTTGAAGAAGGAACACTGACCACCGACGACTCGGAAATCCGGCGCAAGGCCGCAGCCGACAACCACAATGTGACGCGCAGCCGCTAGCTTTCGCGGAGCGAAGTCGGCGCGCGGCTGGTTATTCACGATCGCGCGCACTGCCGTGCACCGCCCGCATCGGCGCCAGCGTCGGCCACGCCAAACCGGACGCGCCCGCCTGCCGTGGTATCATCTCGGGCAGTGCCCAACATAGGACGCGCTCACGCCGCCGAGCCTGGTAAACACGTCTACAGACCGAACATCCGGGGCGTTCCCGGGTATAAGCGAATGGGCAGCGCTTCGGCCCGTTTCCCGACAAGACGGCATATAGATGACAAATGACTCCAAACTGGATCGTCATTGCTTGGAGGAAAATTAGGAATGCAAAAACCGCTTGAAGGGCTCAAGGTTCTGGATCTCACCCGGGTTCTTGCCGGCCCGTACTGCTCAATGCTGCTCGCAGACATGGGTGCCGATGTGGTGAAGGTCGAGCGGCCCGGGTCGGGCGACGACACCCGCGGTTATGGTCCGCCGTTCATCAACGGCGAGAGCGCCTACTTTATGAGCATCAATCGTAACAAGCGCAGCATGACCCTGAATCTGAAGCACGAGGAAGGTCTGCGCGTCCTCGCTCGCCTGCTGGAGACCGCGGATATCATGGTGGAGAACTTCCGCCCCGGGCAAATGAAGACCTTTGGGTATGATTACGAGAGCGTGAAAGCGATCAATTCGCGCCTGGTCTATTGCTCGATATCCGGATATGGCCACACCGGCCCGAAAGCAAAGCTGCCGGGCTATGACCTGATTGTCCAGGGAGAAGGGGGCATCGCGAGCCTGACCGGTGAAACCGATGGACCGCCGTACAAGGTCGGGACCTCGCAGGCCGATATCATTGCCGGCATGATGGCGTTCCAGGGCATATTGTTGGCCCTGCTTGCCCGTACCCACAGCGGACAAGGACAGAAAGTCGATATCGGCCTGCTCGACTGTCAGGTCGCCCTGCTCGCCTACCAGGCCGGCATTTACTTCGCTACCGGTGAAAGCCCGACTCGCACCGGTAACCGGCACCCCACCATCGCGCCTTACGAGACCTTCCAGTGCCGCGATGGTTATGTCAATCTCGGCTGTGGCAATGACTCGATGTGGCGGCGCTTCTGCGCGGCGGTGGAGTTGGAATCATTGGCCGATGACGAGCGCTTTCGCACCAACCCCGATCGCGTGAAGCATAACCGGCAGCTGCGCGCTTTGCTGCAGCCGCTCATGATGCAAAAGACGACGCAGGAGTGGATCGACACGCTGCGGCCACAGGGGGTGCCCTGCGGGCCGATTCAAACGGTCGAGGAAGTCTTCAAAGACCCGCAGGTGTTGGCGCGCGACATGGTAGTCGAGCTCCAGCACGCAAAGGCCGGCACCATCCGTGTGACCGGTAACCCGATCAAGCTCTCCGATACACCCGGGGCCGTCGACGCCGCGCCCCCCGTGCTCGGCGCACACACGGCCGCAGTCCTATCCGACTGGCTGCACATGAGCGCGACGGAGGTCGATAAGCTGCGCCATGACGGGGTTCTGTAGGGCCGGGCCACCATGATTCGCTCAGCACCGAGGACTAAGTTCTGGCGATTATGCCGCTAGGGCGAACTTTTTCTGCTCCAGATCCGCTATAAGTGATCGCGCTTGCGCCGCGGACAAATGCACCAGCGGCGGTCGCACCGCGCGCCAGGCCGCGTCGTTGCGATAGTGCGCAATAATCTGCTTCAGCGCCGGGATCATTGGGTAGGCGTGGATCGTGCTCCTCAACGCCGTGATCTCGTTTTGCAGCGCATCGGCCGCCGGCGTCTGCCAGCGATCGTAAAGGTTACGCACCATTGACACGTTCACGTTGGCCGTCGCCGTAATGCACCCGGCAGCGCCTGCGTGCAGACCCTGTAGCAGAAACACCTCCGAGCCGGGGAACACATCAAAACCGGGAAAACGTTTGAGGATCGCCTCGGTGTTGCTCCAGTCACCGGAGCTGTCCTTAAGGCCAACCACCACAGAGGGGTAGCCCTTAATCAATCTCTCGATCAGATCGAGGCTGTAGCCGATCACAGCCATAGCTGGAAAGTGATAGAGATAGATACGCAGGCGATCGTCGCCGACGCGCTCGATGACCTCGGCGACGTTGGCGTACAAGCCGTCGTCGGTGACCCCCTTGTAATAGAACGGCGGCAACAGCAGCACGCCGCCGCAGCCCTTGCCCACGGCGTGGCGGGTGAGCCGCACGGTGTCGGTCAACGCACAGCAGCCGGTGCCGGGCATGAGCTGTGCCGGCGCTATGCCGGCGGCAATCAGGGCATCCAGTAACTCCAGGCGTTCTTCGACGGAAAGCGAGTTCGCTTCGCTGGTTGTGCCGAACACGGCCAGTCCGGTCGCGCCCTGCTCGAGCAACCAGCGGCAGTGCGCGACGAAGCGCTCGGTATCAGGGCTCAGGTCTTCATTGAACGGTGTCAGCACCGGCGACAGCACGCCGGAGAAAGATTGTGGCTTGTTCATATCGGACCGGTTGTCATCTCTAAGCGTTAAAAGACGGTAGCTTACACGCTCGGGCGTCTCTCTGGGCACCCGCTCTCAGCGTTGGAAAACAATCGCTGGCGCTCAGGCCGCGATCACCGTGCCATCGGCGGCCAGCGCCCCGATTTCCCCGTCAGTATAGCCATACTCCCGCATCACCTCGCGTGTGTGCTCGCCCAGGATCGGCGCGCCACGCGTGATCTCCCCGGGGGTGGCGGAGAATTTGACCGGCGCGCCGACGGTCTTGTGCTTTTTGAGGCGGCTGTGCGGCACCTCGATCACCATTTGGCGCGCTATTGTCTGCGGATCGGCCTGCATCTGGGCGATGTCGAGCACCGGCCCCGCCGGCACGCCGACGGCTTCCAGGCGCTCGAGCCAGTCGGCGGACGTACGCTGCTTGAACAGCGGCGTGAGCGTATCCACCAATGCGGGCAAGTTGGCCATGCGCGCGTCATTGGTGGCGAAGCGTGGATCGTCCTTGAGCGCGCTGGAGTCCAGCGCCTCGATCAACTTGAGCCAGTTCGGCTGGTTGGCGGCACCGATGGTGATCCAGCCGTCTCCGGTCTCAAACGCCTGGTAAGGGGCGTTGAGCGGATGCGCCGAGCCCATCGGTCCGGGCGGACGGCCGGTGGCAAAGGTGATCGCCGACTGCCAGTATGTATGCACGATGCCAGCCTCGAACAGCGATACGTCCACGCGCTGACCTTCCCCCGTCTTGAGCATGTGCGCATAGGCGGCGAGTACACCCATGGCCGCGAGGATGCCGGCGGTAATATCTGTCATCGGTGCACCACACTTCACCGGCGGGCGTCCCGGCCCCTCGCCGGTGATGCTCATCAGACCCGACATGCCCTGGGCGATCAGATCATAGCCGCCACGATCCGCATAAGGTCCTGTGCGCCCAAAACCGGAGACCTCGCAGTAGATCAGCCCCGGGTTGTGCTTGCGCATCTCTTCGTAGCCGAGGCCGAGGCGGTTCATCGTACCCTTGCGAAAGTTCTCGATCGCCACATCGGCCGTGCGCAGCAGCCGACGGGCGATCTGCTTGCCGGCTTCGTGCTTCAGATCGACGGCGATACCGCGTTTGTTGCGGTTCATAATCAGGAACGCCGCCGCCTCGCCGTCGATGGTAGGCGGCGTCATGCGGCGCGTGTCTTCACCGTCGGGAACTCGCTCCACCTTGATCACGTCGGCACCCATGTCCGCCAGCATCAAGCCGCACGTAGGTCCGGCCATGATGTGCGCGAACTCGATGACTTTTACACCATGGAGCGGTCCCATATTACTTGCCCTTAAACTCTGGTTTCTGCTTCTTCAGGAAGGCCCGGTAGCCGATCTGAAAATCCTCCGTTCCGAAGCACGCGAAACCTTCGTCCAGCTCTTCCTCCGTCAGCGGCGTCGGATTGGCCAGGCGGTTGGCGAACTTCTTGTGCCAACGCGCAACCAGTGGCGCGCCTTCGGCAATGCGCTGCGCCGCCGCGTAAGCTTCTTGCTCGACCTGATCGTCGGGCACGACGCGCGTGACCAGCCCCTTCGCTTTCGCCTCCTGCGCGCCGAAGACCCGGCCCTCCAGCAACATTTCGAGTGCCGTCGCGCGGCCCACGAGCGTCAGCAAGCCGCGAAGCTCGGCGTGGGCCATGACCAGCCCGAGCTTATTAATAGGTACGCCGAAGCGGCTGGACTCGCCGCAAATGCGCAGGTCACAGTTGGCCGCAAGCTCCAGGCCACCACCGACACAAATCCCCTTGATCAACGCCACTATGGGATGCCGGCAATGCTCGAAGGCCTGCAAGGTGCGGCGCATAATGGCGCCGTAGGCGCGCGCTTGCGCGACGCTCGAGCGCTCGTTCTCGAACTCCGAGATATCGTTGCCCGGCGCGAACGACCTCTCGCCGGCCCCGCGCAAGACAATGCAGCGGATGTCCTCCTCGGACGAGAGCGCCTCAAGGGTTTCACCGAGGCGCTGCCACATGGGTTTCGTCAGCGCGTTGAGCTTTTCCGGGCGGTTAAGCACTACCGTTGCGATCGGGCCGTCGCGCTGGAGCAAAATGGTATCTGGCATGGTCCCCACCCTTCTAAGTCATATGAGGTACGGGGCAGGTGTGCGTGCGAAGTGTCGTCGGTGGCATGCGCAACAGGGGCGAGCCGGAAAAAGACGAAGGTCCAACGGACGTTCGTCCCGGCGAGCGGGCAGGCCACGGACAGTCTGCCCTGGGCTGTCAAGCGAAGCTGGACAGCGAAGCGCCGACGGTGCAGCGAGATTAAGCGGTGGAGGCGCACCTGCCTCGTAGCGTTCCACCGCGATCAGTCTAGTTACGTACTTCGTGACCTCTGCCTCAAAGATCGCTAGGGTATCATCATATTCAGCCCGATACGTACTCTCCAGTGCGATTTTAGCCCATGATTTGGCGGCGCGCTGACAACGCGGAAATCCGAGGAGCCAAGAATGAGAACACTGAGCGCTACCATGATCGGGTTTATCGGCCTCGGCCTCATGGGCCGCCCGTTGAGCCTGAACCTCAAGCGCGCCGGGGCGCAGCTCGTGATCTACAACCGCAGCCGCCGCGTAGTCGATGAGCTGGTCGCGCTCGGCATGACAGCCGCGGACTCGCCACGCGCGCTCGATCACAGCGCCCTGATCAAGGTGCTCGAGAAAAACTGAGCGCGAGTTTACGCCCTGAATTCAGGCCGCCGATGCACTCGACCTGCTACCATCGGCGTGCCGCGCAGACTCGGTCAGATAATCGAAGGCGGCGGCCACGCCGCCCGCCTTGAACGGGATACCGCTCAGCGCAAGCCCCATCTCCACGCCGCTGAGCGTCCCGGCCAGCGTCAAATCGTTGAAGTCGCCGAGATGGCCTATACGGAAGACCTTCCCTTTGAGCTTGCCCAGACCGGTACCGAGCGACATGTCGAAGCGCTCGAGGATAAGCTCGCGCAGCACATCGGCGTCATGCCCCGCCGGCACCAGCACCGCGGTCAACGAGCTACTGTACTCCGCCGGGTTGGTACACAGCAGCTCCAGACCCCAGGCCTTCACCGCCCGCCGCGTGGCCTCCGCATGGCGATCATGGCGCGCGAATACGCGCTCGAGGCCTTCATCGAGTAGCATATGGATAGCCTCGCGCAGACCGTACAACAAATTGGTCGCCGGTGTGTACGGGAAGTAACCGCTCTTGTTGGCCGCCAGCATCTCTTGCCAGTCCCAGTAAGATCGCTTGAGCGTGGCGGACTTGCTCGCCGCCAGCGCCTTTGCGCTCACGGCGTTGATTCCCAGACCCGGTGGCACCATGAGTCCTTTCTGCGAGCAGCCCACTGTGACATCCACCTGCCACTCGTCCATGCGAAAATCGATCGAGGCAAGTGAGGAGATGGTATCGACCAGCAGCAACGCCGGGTGATCGGCGCGATTCATGGCCGCGCGGATCTCGCCGATACGGCTGCTCACCCCGGTCGCGGTCTCGTTGTGTACCACACACACCGCTTTGATATTGCGCGCACCGTCCCCGGCAAGCTTCGCCTCCACCGTTGCCGGGTCGACGCCGCTGCGCCAGTCACCCGGCACAAAATCCACGTCCAGACCGAGACGCGCAGCCATGCTGCGCCACAGCGTGGCGAAGTGCCCGGTCTCGAACATGAGCACCCTGTCGCCCGGCGCAAGCGTGTTGCACAGTGCGGCCTCCCACGCCCCGGTGCCGGAGCTGGGGTAGATCACGATGTGGCTCTTGGTCTTGCAAATGGTCCCGAGGCCCGCGAGTACTTCTTCGGTAAGGCGCGCAAATGCCGGCCCGCGATGATCGATAGTCGGCGCTGCCATGGCGCGCAAGACGCGATCCGGTACATTGGTGGGGCCGGGTATCTGCAGAAAATGTCGTCCGCTTGGGCTAGGCATGAGGTGATCGTCCAAGGTAGTCGGCGTCGCGCTCGCAGCGCCGCCGGTTGTTCGAGACTTTCCATTATGCCTACTACGACGCGTAATACCAAATACGCGGCGCCGGCGACGAAAATCGTATCGCCTCGCCAAGATGTTATGATTGGCCGGTAATGTCCACGCCGCGCTTCAAGCACATGCCCGGAGATCCCGCACTCGCCGCGCGTTTTGGTCGCGAGCTGGAGGGCGAGGTGCTGTTTGATGCCTTCACTCGCGGGCGCTACAGCACAGATGCCTCCATCTACCAAGCCGAGCCCGTGGGGGTGATCGTACCACGCAGCGAGCAGGACATCGTACGCACCATCCAGATCGCGGCCGAAGAAGGCGTGCCGGTGCTCGCGCGCGGTGGCGGCACCTCGCAGTGCGGACAAACCGTCGGCAATGGTATTGTGGCCGATGTCAGCAAGTACCTGAACAAGGTGCTTTCCCTCGATACCGAGGCGCGCACGGTGCGCGTGCAGCCCGGCATCGTACTTGAGCAACTGAACAACTTTCTCAAGCCACACGGTCTGTTCTTTCCCATCGACCCCTCCACCGCGAGCCGCGCCACCATAGGTGGCATGGCCGGTAATAACAGTTGCGGCGCACGTTCCATACGTTACGGCAACATGGTGCATAACGTGTGCGCGATCGATGCCGTGATGGCGAACGGGCAGACGTGGCATTTTGGTCCGGTGGCCGCGGACCTGGACGGCCTGCGCGACCATCCCGGTTACCGGAAACTGGTCGAGCGGCTTCGAGCGATTGCGAGCCGCGAAGCCGCTGAGATCGAGGCGCGTATGCCCAAGCTGCTGCGGCGCGTAGGTGGCTATAACATCGACAGCATCGCGCCGGACAATCACAACATGGCACGCATGCTGGTCGGCTCCGAAGGGACGCTCGCCTTCTTTACCGCCATCGAGCTCGAGCTGCAGACCATACCGGCGCACAAGGTGCTCGGTATCTGCCAATTTTCGACGTTTTACCAGGCGATGGACGCCACTCGCCACATCGTTACGCTCGCGCCGGCGGCGGTCGAGCTTATCGATCGCACCATGATCGAGCTCGCACGCGATATCGACGCTTTCCGCCCGACCGTAGAGCGCTTCGTGCGCGGCAAGCCGGAGGCCTTGCTGCTGGTGGAGTTCGCCGGCGACGATCACACCGAGCAAATTCGGCGGCTTGCAGAGCTGGAGCAGCTGATGGGCACACTCGGCTTTGCCGACGCGCTAATAAAGATCACCGACTCCGCCTTCCAGCGCGCCGTATGGGAGGTGCGCAAGGCCGGCCTCAACATCATGATGTCGATGAAGGGGGACGGCAAGCCCGTCTCCTTCATCGAGGACTGCGCCGTCGGCTTGGACGATCTCGCCGAGTACACCGATCGTCTGAACCAGGTCTTTGCCAAGCACGGCACCACCGCCACATGGTACGCCCACGCCTCGGTCGGCTGTCTGCATGTGCGCCCGGTGCTAAACATGAAAGACGAAGCCGACGTGCACAAGATGCGGGCGATTGCCGAGGAGGCATTCGCGATGGTGCGCGAGTACAAGGGGTCGCACTCTGGCGAGCACGGCGATGGTATCGTGCGCTCGGAGTTTCACGAACCGATGTTCGGACCCCGCATCGTGCGCGCGCTCGAGGAAATCAAGGACAGTTTTGATCCCGACGGGCTGTTTAATCCGGGCCGGATCGTGCGCCCGCCACGCATGGACGATCGCCGGTTGTTCCGCTACCGCCCCGATTACGCGCCGCAGCAACTCGACACCGCCCTCGACTGGAGTGAATGGGGCGGTTTTTCCGGTGCCGTCGAGATGTGCAACAACAACGGTGCATGCCGCAAGTCCGATCCCGGTGTCATGTGCCCATCCTACCGCGCGACCGGCGATGAGCAGCACGTGACTCGTGGCCGCGCCAACACACTGCGCCTGGCCATCACCGGCCAACTCGGCGCCGACGCGCTGGCCTCCGACGCCATGGCGGAAACGATGGCGCTTTGCATCTCATGCAAGGCCTGCAAGCGCGAATGCCCGACCGGTGTTGACATGGCACGCATGAAGATCGAGTTTCTCTATCACTACCGCAAACGCCATGGTCTTCGATCCAGGGATCGGGCGATCGCTTACTTGCCGCGCTACGCGCCGCTTGCTGCGCGGTTGGCGCCGCTGCTCAACTTGCGCGACCGCCTGCCGGGGCTGGGTCGCATGAGTGAACGCATGTTCGGCCTGAGCGCGCGGCGGGAACTGCCGCGTTGGCAGCGTGATGTCTTTCGCGCACCGGTGGCAGCGGGTACGAACGATGGGCGCGCGGTGGTGCTGTTTGCCGATACGTTCAACACCTATTTTGAGCCGGAGAACGCGTACGCCGCGCACGCCGTGTTAACGGCGGCGGGTTACCAGGTGCACACGCCGCGCCCGGTGGACGGCCGACCGCTGTGCTGCGGGCGAACCTTCCTCACTGCCGGTCTGGTCGACGAGGCAAGGCATGAAGCACAGCGCACAATCGAAACACTACGTCCCTATGTGGACAAGCGAATTCCGATTGTAGGACTCGAGCCGTCGTGCCTGCTCACTCTGCGCGATGAGTTCACGGTCATGCTGCCCGGTACCGACACCGAGGCGCTGGCTGCGCGCGCACTGCTGCTTGAGGAGTTCCTCGTCAACGAACAGGATGCCGGTACACTGAAGCTGCCGCTTAGGCGCGTGTCCTGGCGGCGGGCGTTACTGCATGGCCACTGTCATCAAAAGGCGTTTGGCGTCATGCCGGCAGTCGAGCAAGCGTTGCGGCTGGTGCCCGAGCTCGCGGTGGACGTGATTGAATCGAGCTGTTGCGGTATGGCCGGCGCCTTCGGCTACGAGACTGAACACTATGAGCTGTCCATGAAGATGGGCGAGCTCGGACTGTTACCGGCCGTGCGCGCGGCAGGTGAGGATATCGTAATTGTTGCCGACGGCACCAGCTGTCGCCAGCAGATCCAGCATGGTGCTCAGCGCAAGGCGAAGCACGTCGCCAGGGTGTTGCAGTCAGCCCTGATTCGGTGATTGCGAGAAGTGATTTCTTAAGGATGCGCTAGCTAACGCATCAGAACAATTTTCCGAAGTAATGCTCGTAGGCAAGCTTGTAGTCGGGCGAGTTGAGGAGTTCGTAAAACGCCACCCGCATCGCCCAGGCTCTCTGCGACTCCAGGACCTTCACGACGTATGGATCCTTCATCAGCTTCCGGCGCAACACCTTGTCCCAGGCCTTGAGCTGCGCCCTCATCACTGACTCCGGCGTCCGATAAACCTTGACGCCATACAAATTTATGAGCCGCTGGAGATCCCTAGAGTAGCTGTCCATTGCCAGGCCAAAGTTAGCGGTACTCGCAGCCTCCGCCGCATACTTCAGGATCGCTTGGTGTTCTTTCGCCAGGGACTCGTACTTGCTCTTGTTAAAGATAATTTCGAAAAAGTCCATAGCCTGATGGTAGCTACCCATCATGTAGACCTTGCTGACGTCCTGGGCGCCAAAGCTCTTATCGGACGTCGGGTTGTTGTACTCAAAGGCCTCGATTACACCGCTTTCCAGTGCCGAGGCGATTTTCCCACTGGGAAGCTGGTTAACCTTAAGGCCCACCGTCTGCATGATATCGGCCGCCAGACCAACGGTGCGATACTTGAGGCCCCTCAATTGCTTGGCGCTCTTGATTCGCTTTTTGAACCAGCCAAGTGGCTGAGCCGGCATGGGCATGCAGAAGAACCCGACCAGGTTAAGGCCAAGGATCTTCTGGACGAGTTCTTCGTAAAGTGCCTGACCGCCACCGTACTGGATCCAGGCCAGCGTGTGATGAGCGTTCTGCCCAAAGACGGGTCCTGTACCGAACAAGGATGCGGCTTTGTTTTTGCCGTACCAGTAAGCCGTTACCTGATGACCAGCGTCGAGCACGCCCTTGTGGACGGCGTCCTGGATTTGCCACGGCTTCACCACCGAGCCCGCCACCAGATAGGTGATCTTCAGCCGGCCGCCGCCCATCTCGTTGACGCGCTTCACGTAGTCCTGGGCGTACTGGTTGAAGATGTCCTTGGCGCCCCAGGCACCTTGCATCTTCAGAGTAATCGTCTGCGCTCGGGAGACCATCGGGAAACCCAATGCTCCCGCACCGGCGACGCCGGCCGCCGTAGCGGCACCGGCTTTCAGAAACTTGCGCCGGTTGGCCTCGGTCTTGCTCTCGTCTCTTAATCTCATGCCGTCATTTCGCCTTGTGATTCATGAGGGGGAACGCCACTACTGCATGTCGTTTGAAACGTTCAAACTCCCTGCAAATACAATACATCGACTAGCAGGCTCCTGAAAAACTATTTTCAGCGGCCTGCTAGCGCGGTGCATGGAGGCACCGCACATTTTTCGAACACGTAAGTGTTTGAAAAGTGGAACAGAGTAAGAACCGCGCTTTTTGCGCTGCGAGCTGAAAAAGCCAGGGGTGACGCCGAAATAGATAAAGCTCCGGGGGGTGAGCCGGAACAAGGCGAGTGTCCGGTGGACGCTCGTCCCGGCGAACGCCCAAGCCACGGACGGCTTGGGCCGGTGCCCAAGCGAAGCAGGGAGTGCGCAGCGAAGGGATTGTCCCGGCGAACGCCCGAGCCAGGAAGGCTTGGGCCGGTACGCAAGCGAAGCAGGGATAGCAAAGCGCAGGGGCGGGAGCGAAGAAAGTGCCGTTTGCGGACCTAACGACGCAAAGACGCTGAGACGCAAAGAATTCGAACAATTTTCCGTCGGCCCACTCTGCGTTGCGAGGGAAAGCCCCGCACAATGCCAGGATTGCAAAATCACGCAGACCGCGGTAATAGGCTCAACGGTCCTCCCAACCGTCGAGCTCGTCGACACCGTCGTCCGGTTCGTCGTCCAGAGGATCGGCGTAACGATCGCTCTCCGGATCCACGTCATCATCGGTGGTGATTCCTTCGCGGGTTTTGATGGACTTATCGTAGGGTACTATTGGTTCGATATCCCACTCGTACCACGAATCTATGTCCAGCTCCTCGACCTCGTCGTCAATGTATTGAATCTGGACGATGCCTTCGTCTTCATCGACCGCCACAACCTTGAATTCATAGCCTTTCTCCAGATGACGGTACCACTGTCCCACGACCGGTTCCGCGTCCCACGACATTGCGCTTACTCTCTTGTGCTCTCGTGCCCGGCAGTTGTCGGCCCTTTCCGCGACTGGTGAGAAACCTTCAAGTCGTTCTATCCAATAATATTTAGTACGCGCCAGCTTCTGCGTCAACGGTAGTAGGGCACGCCGCGTGTAACACTGTTTCGAGGCCATGACGGCAGTAGGTGCGTCGGCCGTGGTCGCCCCGAGCTCCGATATACGCCCCGCGTGCGTGCGCCCTGTGGACACCTTATAATAAATCTGGTCTCTCACCGCCTGTACCTTGACCTGACACTCGACGACCGGGACGCCCTGGGGCCACAACCAATAACGCCAGGGACACAGAGACTTATTATCCGATGCGAGCCTACGGGCCCCGCCGGCATGATGGCCTTCATCGCCGGTGAGCGTTGCGGTGCCCTCCGCGCAGGCGAGAGCCGGGAAATAACATAGGTTGCGACACCGGCGTCATTGGCTCGACCCATGCTCGGAGGTCACTATTTCAGCGGTTGGCGATGTAGACATCGTAGCGCACCAATTTACCTTCGTAGCTGGCGGTCGGATTCGCGAACAAAGGTGGCACATGATCCGGGCGCTTGACCACCACTCGATTAGCGGCGTGCCGCCGACAGATTTCGAACAGCTCCAGAGCGTCCTCATCGTCCCCGACCAGATCGCGCAGTACCCGCAGCGATTTTTTCGCGAGCGCGGAGCGTTTTCGCTTCGGCGGAAACATGGGGTCCATGTAAACAACGTCGGGCCGCGGGTAAATGGTCGGTAGTACATCCCGCGCATCAGCTGTTATTACCGTCAACCGTCCGCCCAAAGCCAGACGCGATTGGCTGTTCTGATGCGCGCGTGCCACACCATCCCGCAACAAGGCCGCGATTACCGGGGAACGCTCGATAGCCGTTACGTTGTAGCCTAGGCACGCGAGCAAGAGCGCATCTTGCCCGAGACCCGCCGTCACATCGAAAACCGAGCGAGTGCGCGCACCCATCGCCCGTACTAACGGCTGACCCCGTGAAAGGGTCTTGCGGTTGTAGCGCGTACAAACTGCCGAGACATCGACATAAATAGGCCGGGCACGGCGGCTGCGGTTGTCACGCAACTCCAGTCGCTCCGGCGTACGAGCCAGGACATAGGCAAAGCACCTTGCGCCGGCCGCGTCTGTCGTCGGCAAGCCAAGCTCTCGCGCTAACGCTGCAACCGAGGCATCCGGTTCCGCAATGACTGCGACCCGACCGGGTGCCAGCGCACGCAAGCCACCTGGCGCCGTTGCGCCGCGGTTTTCATCGCTGCTTATTGCCACTGGAATATCATACGCGATCATCGACTCGCGGCGATAGGCAGAAACAGCGGCGAGCCAATGCTGCCGCCACCGACGATCCTGGTAGCATGGGCATCGGTCTGTCGAGGAGGGCGTGATCGGTAAAATAAAAATGTAGATCGGCGCATTGCTGTCTTGGTCGCGGCCCTGGCTCATCGTGATGGGGTTGCTGGTGCCCACGCTGCTGCACGCGGCACCCATGGCCGTGGTCGAAAGTCTGCAGTTGCCTGCTTGGGTCGAGCATAACGGTATAGGCGCTGCGCTCGCACCCGGAATGATCCTTAGCGGCAGGGAAGCAGGACGACTGCAGGGAGGCAGGAGCTAGGGCAACGCAGGAGCAGATCGGAAGAG
>VRUB01000183.1 GCA_019456345.1 Nitrospira sp.
CTCCTTAGGGCTGCACGACTCGCCATTAAAAAAACCGCCGCAGCCTAGGCTGGGCAGTTGTGCCGACGCTTTAGCCGCATTTCTATAGCGCCCGCAATCTGTTGTTCAAATCGGCGCTCACTGTATGAAACCACACGGCCTATCGACTGTCAATTCGCGCCGGACAGGCGCTAGGGTGGCTAAAATTGAGCGATTTTCTGTTTGAGTGTGCGCACCGGTTCGGCGCCTGCAAGCCCGCCGTAACGGATACGCAAGTAAAGGTCAGTGATGACGCTAACCGGTGTTTGCAAGTCCGGTCGCAAGGCCGCTACTCGGCGCGAGAACATTAATGCGCCTTCGGTGTCACCGCGTGCAATGTCGATGCGCCGTAGTTTGTTGCAAAAGACAAGGTATGCCGCGTGCGCGGGGTCATGCCGACGCGCACGATGCATTGACAGCGCCAACAGTATCAAGCCGATGACGACGGTGACGGCCAGCGCGGCAAGAAGACCAGCCGCAGACAGCTCAGGCAGACTGAGCTTGGCCAACAATCGCTCTTGTCGAGCGCGATCGTAGCCCAACACCGAGCGATGCCAAGCAAGATTGGTCGCATCCCAGTAGAATCGCAGCCCACGCCATGCGCCTTCGAACCAACCGAGTTCGATCAACCGCCGCACCGCGTCGGCGCTAAGATTGCCCAGGTCAATGCCACGCCCTTGTAGTCGTCGCACCGCATCGATGCCGAACTGCACGCGTTCTGGGGCTACCGCGGCGGTTGGGTCTATACGTACCCAACCGCGGCCGGCTTGCCAGATCTCGGCCCAAGCGTGGGCTTCCGCTTGCCGCACCAATAAATAGCCGCCGGCAGGGTTGAATTCGCCGCCTTGATAGCCCTGAACCACGCGACTGGGTACACCAGCCGCGCGCATTAAGGTGACAAACGCAGATGTAAAGTAGCCGCAGAAGCCGCGGCGGGTAGTAAACAGAAACTCGTCGACTGGATCTTTGCCAAGCAGCGGTGGTTCCAGCGTGTAAAAGAATGGCAACCGCTGGAAGTAATCTAGGGCCTCCTGTGCGATCGCAAGGTTATCGACGGACGACTGCCGCCATTCATTTGCCAAAGCAAGGGTGCGTGCGCTTACCTGATCCGGCAGCTGTAATGCGTAATCGCGTTCAGCCGACGTCAATGCGCCGGTGTTGTAGCGTGGATAGGACACGAGTGAGTAGCTCTTGCGTTCACGCAGCGGGGCTCTATGTTCCAACAGATGTCCCGCCCGCACACGCGCCTCGCGCGGCGCCCAGAACGGCAGGTCCAACGCCAGCATCCATACCTTGTTGCTGGGTTCAGCCGTGATCGTATATTTTACCGGCGCACCGATATGCTCAAACGACAGCTTAGGATCCAACACAGTTTTGGCTTTACCCGCTACCCAACGCTGTCCATCGGTGTGCCATAAGACGACGCCGCGCCAGTAGAGTTGTTCGGTATCCGGCGGTTCACCATCAAACTCGACACGGAATGCCGGCGCGTCAGATACGATTAACTGACTCAAGCTGCCGGGCT
This sequence comes from Nitrospira sp., assembly GCA_019456345.1. GTDB lineage: Bacteria > Pseudomonadota > Gammaproteobacteria > Acidiferrobacterales > SPGG2 > VRUB01. The sequence continues at coordinate 1,544 of VRUB01000183.1, forward strand.
GCATAACTTCGGACATTCCGGTGATGCCGCCGTAGGCGTCGCTGGGCAGACGCCAAAGACTGCCATGGATGCGGGGAAACAACACAAACATCGCCAACATCAGCGGCACGGCCTTAAGCAGCAATCCGGTGGCCAGCCTCACGTAATCGCGCAGCGCCATACCCGTTGGTTGGTTTAATCGCACTACGCTCGCCATACAGATCACGACTACCAATAAGCTGTATGCGGCTAGTCCGACCGATTGTGAATAGAGAAAGCTGGCCAGCAATAAGAGCTGACAAAGGAAAACGACAACCAAACAGTCACGCCACCGTCGAAGTTCTAGGAATTTGAGGGCAAGCAACGCGGCCAGAAAGCCGGTGCCGGCATCGCGACCCAGCAAGGTACCGTAGTGTTCGTAGATAGCAGCTGCTACCAGCGTCGTTAACGTGATGCGAACGATTGGGTGGGGGTTGTGCCAGCCGCGATTATCGATAGCAAAACGCCACGCGAGTGCGCCTGTGCATACCAGCACAATCCATACCGGCAGTCGCGACGCATGTGGGGCCAGCGCGAGCACGCTGGTGATGAGCAAACCATTTAGACCCCAGCGATCGGGCTGCGCTTGTTTCATTGTGGTTGGCCGGGAAACAATGCCAATGCGGCTAGGCAGCGACGCCGGTGCGCCTCGCCAAGGGCGGGTGCAATTTGAGTATCTGGCAGGCGCAGGCCATAGTGCAGACCGGCTTGTTCACAGTCGAGCGCCCATCGACAAAGTTGGCTGAGGCGATGCTCGGTATCTAGGCCGGCCAGCGTGTCCCAGTCGAGCCACAGGCTAGCACGCCCGCCACTACCGAATTGCTTGGTCAGCATGCCTTGTCCGCGTGCCACCGCGCGCCAGCTGACGTGTCGCGGCGAGTCACCGGGGCGGAATTCACGTAAGCCCAGAAAGTCTTCGCCTTCTGCGCGCGGATTTTGGTCTTGGGCAAACTGCTCGTCGGGCGCGATCGGCGTTGGCCCCGGCGCCGCCGGTCGCGGGTACACCAGACAACGCTGTGGCAGCTGGATACGTCTTGACCAGCCGTAGAGGAACCCGAGAGGAAAGCGGGTGGAAATAACCAAAGGTGGCGCCGCGAGATAGCCGCGGCGCCGGGTTGGCGCCTCGATCCGTACATAGCGTTGTTCGCCGGCGCGCAAATCAACGCGCCCGACCTGGGTCCGATCGCGCTCCACGCATACGCCGAAGCGCGCGCTCTCGCTGCTGTTATCTAGGCAGACCTCAAAGCTGGCGGGGTCGCCGGCGAATACCGGCGTGCACGGCCCGAGCGAGACGTTCAGACCATGTAGATTTCGGTGGGTATAAAGCATGGAGACGATGGCGATGGCGGCCAGCAGAAAGCACAACCCGTAGGCAAGGCTGTTTGTATAGTTGATGGCTGCTAATAGCAGGACTGCTAGCAAAAGGCTGAAGACAAGACCGCCGGCAGTGGGCAGGAGGTAGAGTTGCCTACGGGTGAGTACCACCGCCGTCGGCACTTCCACTGCCGCCATCAGGGGATTGGGACCGATGCAAGCAGTTGTTGGACGCGTGCCTCCGAGGGTTCATCGGTACTTGAATCGCTAGGGCGCAACCGGTGTGCAACTACATTGGGAGCAATGGCCTGCACATCTTCCGGCAGCACCATGACCCGGCCCTCCAGCAGCGCCCACGCCTGGGCCGCATGCATCAGTGCGAGCCCGGCCCGCGGTGAAAGGCCGTTAGCAAAGCGATCGGAACTGCGTGTACTGGCGATGAGGTCTTGTACATAATCGAGCAGGGCATCACTGCAATGGACGCGCTCAACCGCGGCCTGTAGCGTCAGCAGCTGCTTGTCATCGATGACCGGCGCCATGGTCCTTAACAACTCGCGTCGGTCCTTACCTTTCAACAGCGCGCGTTCCGCGTGTCGATCCGGATAACCCATTTCGATACGCATAAGGAAGCGATCGAGTTGTGATTCGGGCAATGGAAACGTGCCAACCAGATGGCGCGGATTCTGCGTGGCAATGACAAAAAATGGGTGGGGAAGCGCCAGCGTTGTGCCGTCGCTGGTTACTTGGCGTTCCTCCATGGCTTCCAGTAGCGCGCTTTGGGTCTTGGGGGTCGTTCGGTTAATTTCATCCGCCAGCACCAGTTGGGCAAAGATAGGCCCGGGGTGAAAGCGGAAGGTCTCCGCCTGCGGCTGATAGATAGAGACGCCGAGAATATCGGCGGGTAGCAGGTCGCTGGTGAATTGGAT
>VRUB01000184.1 GCA_019456345.1 Nitrospira sp.
CCGCCATTGCTAAAGATTCCGCCGGCCATCTGATTCCCCCTGCGAGCTGTTAGGTGATGACCATGCAAAGCTTATCCCCCGCTTCCGTAACCCGGCCCCGCCGTCAGCGTGGCTTTAGTTTGATTGAAGTCATGGTCGCCTTATTCGTACTCTCGATCGGCCTGCTCGGTCTGGCGGGCCTGCAAACATTGGGGCTCAAGTTCAATGTCCAGTCCTACCAACGCACCCAGGCGACGCTCAATGCCTATGACATTATGGACCGCATCCGCGCCAATCCCGTGGGCATGACCGCCAGCGCCTATGACAACATCGATTTAAGCCCTAACCCGTCTGCCGTCGACTGCATGGCCGCCGGTTGCGACGCGGCGCAGATGGCCGACTATGACATCGGTCAATGGAAGGCCTCGCTGACCAGCCTATTATCCCAGGGCCAAGGCGGCATCTGCCGCGGCACCCTGACCCTTAGCCCCTATGCCTGTGCCGTCAACCCCGGCGCGACCCTGTTCACGGTGGCGGTTACCTGGGTCGAACACGATCTGAACATGAACCTGACGGTGGAGGCCCAGTTATGACCCGCCCGGCACACACCTTCAAGCCAATCGCGCATGGCTTCACCTTGGTGGAGCTGATGGTGGCGATGACCATTGGCCTCATTATCCTCGGCGCCGTAGCGCAGATCTTCGCCACCAGCCGCGGCACCTACGCCCTCGAGGAAGGCCTGGCGCGGTTGCAGGAAAACGGCCGCTTTGCCATGAACTTTGTCACCGAGGACATCCGCATGGCGGGCTACACCGGCTGCGCGCGCCTATCCACGGGTCAGATCGGCAATATGGTCGACCCGCCGGCAGATCCGACCACCTTCAATCCCGATGGGATAAGGGGGCACGCCTCTACCGGCGCGGGTACCAACTTAGGCGATTGGAATCCTGCCCTGCCGGCCACGTATTTCAGTAATGGCGAGGTCGAGGCGGGGACAGATGTCATCATCATCCAGCACGCCTCCAGCCTGGGCACCCATTTGACCGGGAATTTAGTACCGTCAAACGCCAACATCCAAATCTTAAACACAGCCCAAATCACCAGTCAGATCGCGGCCGGCGATGTCCTCATGGTCGCGGACTGTAAGGCCGCCGATATCTTCAAGGCCACCAGCGTTTCTGGAGGTGGCAAGGTGACCATTGCCCATAGTAATTCCGGCAATACCAGCCCCTTCCTGGACCATGCCTACGGCAATGAGGCGGAGCTGATGAAGCTGGTGAGTCGCGTGTATTTCATTGGCACCGGTGTGAGCACCGGCACCAGCGCCAGTACTGCCCCCGCCCTGTTTCGCAAAGACTTGGTGGCCGGCGTCCTGCAGGCGCAGGAATTGGTCGACGGCGTCGAGGACATGCGGGTGTTCTACGGCGAGGACACCGCTGTCACCGCCGATAGTGCGGTCAACATCTTCCGACCGGCCAACACCGTTACCGACTGGAGCAAGGTGGTGAGCGTTCGCATCGGACTGCTGCTGCGCACCCCACACGAGAGTGGAGGCGATTTCGACACCAACACCTATGACGTCGCCGGCGCCACTGTCGATCCTACCGACGACAGGCGTCAGCGTCGCGTCTTCACTACTATTATCCAGCTTCGCAATTAATCGAGGACACCGCCGTGGATGCCATACATCGTCGTTCCTGCTGCATACCCCAACAACAAGGCGTGGCCTTGGTCATGGCCATGGTGTTCTTATTGATACTGACCCTCATCGGCGTCGCCGCCATGGGCACCGCGTCGCTCGAAGAGAAGATGGCCGGTAACCAGACGGACAAGACCCGCTCCTTCCAGGCGGCCGAATCGGCGTTGATTACGGCCGAGAACTGGATAAACGGTCTCATCAGCAAGCCCGTGTTTCCCGATAACAGCATCGGGCTCTATACCACGGCCACCGGCGCGACGCCGGTGTGGGACAGCCTGGATTGGTCGGGCACCGCTAGCCTGGTGGTCTACCCCAGTACCCCCACGGGTTCGGCTTCAGGCGGGCTCAACCAGGTGAAGACCCAACCCAAATACATCATCGAAGACATGGGGGAGGTGCCGGAAGTCGGTGGCAGCATCAGCCTTTCCAGCAGCTACAAGGGCAAGGGCAACACCGTAGTGCGCATCACCGCCTACGGCAGCGGCGGTACCGACACGGCCACGACCCTGCTGCAAACAACGTATTCGAGGCCATTTTAGCAATGATGGTTCGCAAACACACAAACAGCACCGAGCGCAGCAATACAGATGCGCATGTTTATCAAGGTATGCGTCCTTCGTCGGCGCGTACCCGCGCGGCATTGGAGGCCGGTTTCGACATTACCAGTAATTCAGATACATGGTTCCGGAGGCAGTAATGAAAGCAGTACATACCGTTCCCTCAAAGATCGCGCGCGGGCATACAATCGCTTCGCCATTGCGCTCGACGGCTGAAAAATGCCTTCGCTTTGCGCGCAAGGGTGGTGCCGCCGTGTTGGCGGCGCTGCTGGTTTTGGTTCCCATCACCGGTGCGGCCGCGCCCCTCAACCTGGCGAATTCACCGCTGTTTCTCGCCACCTCGGTAGAGCCGAATATCACCTTCGTCAATGATGACTCCGGCAGCATGGACTGGGGCATCATGGTGGTACAGGGCGGTGAGGGGACGATGGTCCTAGATGGCCGCCAATTCTCTGGCGACCGCAGGCAGCGCTACGTGCACGTGTTCTGCATGTCCGACAATAACGACTGCACTCTCGACGGCGACAAATGGGATAACTCCAGTGAGTGGGATCGCCATGAAATCGTGCCGAGCGTGGCAGCGTTAGTGGCTCACGCCAAGCACAAAGCCGATGTGTATGGGGTTTGGCGGGCGCGCTTCTCCGGCTTCAACGCCATGTACTACAACCCCGAGGTCACCTACACCCCGTGGGCCGGTGTGAACGAGGTCGGCGCGCCCTACGGCAATGTAGATCCGACCGAGGCGCCGCTCGATCCTTATCTGGACGAGGACAACGACGATTACCGCGAAGCAGATCTCGAAAACGACTTCGAATGGATATCCGATGACGTGCCGCGACCGTTTGAAAGCGGCAGCGACGACATCCTCGTGCAAAATTATTATCCGGCGCGCTATTACCTGTGGACCGATACCAACACCAACGGTCTGGTCGACGCCACGGATGCGCACACGCTGGTAGAGATCCGCTCCAGCAACGAGCCTTATGTGCACACCAGCGGCGATCGCGCCGACTGTGGCAATGCGCTCGCCTGCACCTATGAGGAGGAGATGCAAAACTTCGCCAACTGGTTCAGCTACTACCACCGGCGCGAGCACGCCGCCAAGAACGCCATCGGCAAGTTCAGCGCCGCCGCCAACGGCGTGCGCCTGGCCTATGGCACGCTGCACGACAACAATAACAACATCATCGACATCGCCTCGATGAATCCCGATCCAGCCAGCGGCAATAAGCGCGCACTATTAGACGGCCTCTATCGGACGCAATCGACCGGCGGTACGCCGCTGCGGCGAACGCTAGCGGAAGCCGGGGACTACTACGAATGCAGCGTTGGCAGCAGTCTCTGGAGCGGCTGCCCCATATTACCGGCTGCATCCGGCGGTGCCTGTCAGCAGAACTTCGCGGTGCTCATGACCGACGGCTTCTGGAACGGCAGTAATCCGGGTGTCAGCAATACAGACATCGACGGAGCGGGCTCCTTTGATGGCCCACCCTACGAAGACAGTGTCAGTAACACCCTGGCCGATGTCGCCATGCACTACTATGAGCGTGACCTGGATACCGTT
>VRUB01000185.1 GCA_019456345.1 Nitrospira sp.
GTCGTCAAGCCGCCTCTTGGACTGTGTGGGCATGCCGCTCATCGTGGACGCTTCTCAGCCGAACGCTCACTGCTTAAGGTCAGTTGCCGTATCAGCGTCTTCACTCTGGCCAAGTCACGTCGCGTCTGCCGGATTCGCATCGGATTCTCGATCCGCCCGGTGGCGTGCTGAAACCGCAGCTTGAACACTTCCTGGGTGAGCTGCCGAGCTTTTTCAGCCAGCTCGGCCTCCGTCAAATTCCGCAGCTCCTTCATCTCCATGGTCGCGACCCCGGCAAGGACTCCCCCGCAGCCTACAGCTCGCCCCGAGTCACAAACTTGGTCGCGATCGGCAACTTGTGCGCAGCGAGCCGCAGCGCTTCCAACGCAACCTCGCGTGTGACTCCATCCATTTCATACAGCACCCGTCCCGGCTTGACGACGGCAACCCAATACTCCGGGTTCCCTTTTCCTTTGCCCATCCGGGTTTCAGCCGGCTTCTTGGTAATAGGCTTGTCGGGGAAGATGCGCGTCCAGACCTGTCCCCCGCGCTTCACATGGCGTGTGATCGCGATACGCGCCGCTTCGATTTGACGACTCGTGACCCACCCGGGCGCCAGGGCCTTCAGGCCGAACTCTCCGAGCGTGACCTGTCCGCCACGGTAGGCTTTGCCCCGCATCCGCCCCTTGTGCATCTTTCTGAACTTGACTTTTTTCGGTGCCAGCACGGGCGTCCTCTGTCATTCAGCACGCGCGGATTCGGCGCGACCACAGGCAAAAGACCGCGCGGCCACGGTTCGCGCTACCGGTCAAACACGTTCTCACTCCTGACCGGCTGAGCCGGCAGGGATTCGCCGCGGTAGATCCAGGTCTTCACACCAATCTGCCCCATCGTTGTGTGGGCCTCCGCGAACCCGTAGTCGATATCCGCACGCAGCGTGTGCAAGGGGACTCGACCCTGGCGGTACCACTCCGTCCGAGCGATCTCGTTCCCACCCAACCGCCCGGCACAGTTGATCCGAATCCCCTGGGCGCCCAGTCGCAGAGCCGCGGCCACGCTCCGCTTCATCGCCCGCCGAAACGCCACCCGCTTCTCGAGCTGAACCGCAATGTTTTCGCTCACGAGTTGGGCATCCAGTTCGGGCTTTTTGATCTCTTTGACGGTGATATAGACCTGTTTTTTGTATTCTTTCTCGAGCGTCGCCTTGAGCTTATCAACCTCGGCGCCTTTACGACCGATGATGATGCCCGGCCGAGCGGTAAAGATGATCACTCGAATCTGGTCTCCCGATCGTTCAAGCTCGATCCGGGACACTCCGGCATGGTAGAGCTTCCGCTTCACAAGCTTGCGGATCCGGATATCCTCGTGGAGCAGCTTGGCGTAATCCTTATGGGCGTACCACCGTGAGCTCCAGGTGCGGTTAAAGCCCAATCGGTAGCCTATCGGGTGCGTCTTCTGTCCCATACCTCTCCCACTACATGCGAGGAATGACCCTCGCGGCTTTATGTCCTCGGTGTGGACTCTGGCGCCGAGAGCACGAGGGTGATGTGACTGGTCCGCTTCTTGATGGCGTTGGCGCGCCCCATCGATCGCGCCCGAAAGCGCTTGTATGTCGGCCCGCCGTCGACGAACGCCCGCGAGACCAAGAGCTCATCACGCTCACCGATTTCTTTTTGCTCGGCGTTCGCCACCACTGATCGGAGGAGCTTTTCGACCACCTTCGCCGCTGCGCGAGGCGTATGCCTCAGCATGGTGAGCGCCTGGGGCACTTTTTGTCCTCGGATCAAGTCGACCACGGCGCGGGCCTTGCGCGGGGTGATCCGAACGTACCTCAGGATGGCTGTTGCCTCCGCCATTTCCACACCCCGTGAATCGTTCCTCGTGATGCGTTACTCGCCGGAGGTCCTTCTGCATTCACGAATCACGCGTCACGTCCTATTTGAGGGGAACCGCCTTTTCAGTCCTCGCTGCCCCGTGGCCTTTAAAGAACCGGGTCGGAGCAAACTCTCCTAGTTTGTGCCCCACCATGTTCTCCGTGACAAACACGGGGATAAATCTTTTCCCGTTATGCACCGCAAAGGTATGGCCGATCATGTCCGGCACGACCGTCGAGCGGCGAGACCAGGTTTTGATGATCTTCCTGTCCCGCACCTCGTTCATCTGCTCGACTTTCTTCAGCAGATGGGCATCGACAAACGGTCCTTTGGCGACCGACCTGGGCATCGTCGTCTCCTGAACTGAGTCTTACTTCATGCGCCGTGTGATGATGAACTTGTCAGTCGATTTGTTCTGCCGCGTCTTATATCCCTTGGTCGGAAGACCCCACGGAGAAACGGGATGGGGATTGCCCTGCCCCGACTTTCCCTCTCCTCCGCCGTGAGGGTGATCGACCGGATTCATGGCCACGCCCCGGACATGTGGGCGCCAGCCTCGCCACCGAGAGCGCCCGGCCTTCCCGACTGTCTCATTTTCGTGGTCCACGTTTCCAACCTGCCCTACGGTCGCCATACAGGACCCCAGAACGCGCCGCATCTCGCCGGACTTGAGGCGGAGCTGGACATACGCGCCATCCCTCCCCATGACCTGCGCGAAACTCCCCGCGCTCCGGATCAGTTGCCCGCCCTTGCCGGGCTTAAGTTCGACATTGTGAATGATCGTGCCTAAGGGCATATTCTGAAGGGGCAAGGCATTGCCCGGTTTGATCTCAGCACCGACACCCGCCTGCACAATATCCCGAACGGCCAGCCCCACCGGTGCCAGGATGTACCGCTTCTCGCCGTCCGCGTAATGGAGCAGGGCAATACGGGCTGAGCGATTCGGATCGTATTCGAGGGCCGCAACCCGAGCCGGCACACCCATCTTGTCGCGCTTGAAATCCACGCGCCGGTAAAGACGCTTGTGGCCAGCACCCCGAGACCGGCTCGTCATGCGCCCGGCATTGTTCCGCCCGGCGGTCCGAAGTACAAACTCGGTCAAGCTCTTTTCCGGACGCTTCCGGACAAGCTCGTCATTGGTCACATGGGTCATCCCGCGCCGTCCGGGTGATGTCGGCCGATAGGACTTGAGACTCATGGTACCCAGCACCCCTCCATCACGCCCAAGCCCCTGTGCTCACGCGCTTTCATAGAGTTCCAGTTTCTCGCCTTCCTTTAACGTCACGATCGCTTTCTTCCAATCCGACCGTTTTCCAACAAACCGACCGAGCCGCTTGGTCTTCCCTCGCACATTCATGACATTGACGCACTCGACCTTCACCTTGAGCGCTGACTCCACCGCGCGCTTGATCTCGATGCGGTTCGAGTCCTTCCTCACGAGAAACGCGACCTTGTTCCCGCTCTCGCGCATCGCCGTGATCTTCTCAGTCAACAGCGGGCGCACGAGCACGGTGTAGGGATCACGCCTCACGACCAGACCTCTTGAAGGCGCGAGACCTCCCGCTCAGGGATGACCAGGGTCTCATATCGTAGGACATCGTACACGTTGAGCGCCTCGGGCCGGAGCAGCTTGACTTGGCGGAGGTTCCGCGCCGCCCGCTCGAGATTGCCATTGCTCGGATCAGTGACAATGAGTGTGGTCTTCGTTAACCCTAACTCGCGCAGGACCGCGGCCAGCAATCGAGTCTTCGGTTGCTCAATCGCGAGGTCCGACACGACCATGACTCCTCCGCTCGCGAGTTTGGCCGAGAGCGCGCTCCGCAACGCTGCCCGATACTTATTCTTCGGTATACTGAACTTGTAACTGCGCGGGTGTGGTCCGAAGACCACCCCGCCGTGGCGCCAGAGTGGAGAGCGAATG
>VRUB01000029.1 GCA_019456345.1 Nitrospira sp.
CACATCGACTGCCTCGGTTTGCTCCGCCGCACTCAACAGCCCGCTCAAGTCTATCCACCCGACGATCTGGCCCGTGCGCGCGTCGATACGCGCAATGCGCTCAGTTAGCCACACGTTGGCGTAGATCTCGCCGTTCACATATTCCAATTCATTGAGCATGGCAACGGGACCCTTGTCGTCGCGGACCTCGAGCGCGCGAACCTCTTGGAATGTGCTGGGATCGTAAAAATGCAGAGTCGGTGTGCCGTCACTCATGATTATGTGCTCACCATCGTACGTAAGCCCCCAACCTTCTGTGGAATAGCGTAATACCTTGAGAAATTGAAAGCTGTCCTTGTCGAACACAAACGCGACCTGGGATTTCCAGGTTGCTTGAATGATGCGGTTTCCGTACAGCGCTATGCCTTCCCCGAATACACGCGGTGACAGCCGGAGCAGCCTGACGACCTTCCCGGTCTTCAGTTCGACCCGGCGCAAGCTCGATTGCCCCAAGCGCCCGGTACCTTCATACAAGTATCCATTCTCGAACGCCAGTCCCTGGGTGAAGGCAGCGCGGTCATGCGGATAGGTGTTGACGATCTTGTAGCCATAGACCGGAATGCCGGCAGCGGCGATGCAGGTTGGCGTCGTGGTGACGATCCCAAGGAGCGCTAACAACAACAATCTGAATAAGCGGTTCATGCGGGCTAGGCTAGCGGCGAGCTCTGTTAGAGGCGTCTGCGCGGAGTGGAAGAAGCGGAATAGCGCAGCAAAACAGCCATTGCATTCCTCCTTGTCCGCACGCTTTTGCGCCTATTGGAGATAATCGTTCTTGAGCTCGACGTAGTGGTGTGCGACGTACTTGAACCAGGTGCGCTCCTCCTCGGTGAGGGCGCGCCCCCGTTTCGCCGGGCGCCCCAGCCACAGGTAGCCGCTCGTAAGCTCCTGGCCCTCTGTGACCAGGCTGCCGGCGCCGAGCAGCACCTGCGAGCGAATGATAGCGCCGTCGAGAATCGCCGAGCCCATGCCGATGAGGACGCTGTCCTCGATGGTACAACCGTGCACGATCACCTTGTGCCCGATAGTCACATCCTCGCCAATGATCACCGGGTAACCATCCGGCGCGGCCGGATAACGGTGCGTGACATGAATGACGCTGCCGTCTTGGACATTGCTGCGCGCGCCGATGCGGATAAAGTTTGTATCGCCGCGCACGGAACATATGGGCCAAATGGAGCAGTCCTCGGCCAGCTCCACATCGCCGATGACGACCGCGGCCTCGTCGACATAGACCGAGGCCGGGACTTTCGGGGTAATGTTCTTGTAAGCACGGATCGCCACCGGCCTACCTCATCAGCACGAGCTCTTCCGCGCTCGTCGGGTGAATGGCGACAGTCCTGTCGAAGTCTTTCTTGGTGGCGCCCATCTTTACGGCGACGGCGAAGCCCTGGATCATTTCGTCGGCCTGCGCACCGATGATATGACAGCCGACGACCTTCTCGCGCGCGCCGACCGTGACCAGCTTCATCACCGTAGGGGCCTTGCGCCGCGTCACGGCGTGATACATGTTGGTAAAGCGGCTCTGATAGACCTTCACTTCGCTGTGTCCGTACAGCTCATGCGCCTCGTCTTCCGTCATACCGACCGTGCCGATCGGCGGGTGACTGAAAATGACGGTTGGGATGTTTTCGTACTCGAGCCTGGCGTCTGGCTGGCTGCCGAACAGGCGATCGGCGAGCTTGCGCCCGGCGGCGATCGCCACTGGTGTCAGCATCCACTTGCCGGTGACGTCGCCAAGCGCGTAGATGCCAGCAACATTGGCGTTCTGATACTCATCGACAACAATCTGGCCACCCTGCGCGGTCGCCACACCTGTATGCTCCAGCCCCAGGTTGCGCGTGTTCGGGCTGCGCCCGATGGCCCAGATGAGGGTATCGAACCCGGAGTAGGTCTCCCCGCTCGCCGTGGACAGTTGGATCGTGCCGTCGGCCGCCCTGCTCAGTTGCTGCAAATGGATGCAGGGCATGATGCTCACACCCGCATTCTGCATTTCCTCCATCAGCGTTTCGCGCAGCATGGCTTCAAACCGGCGCAAGAATATCTCCTTGCGCAGTAGCATGGAGACCTCGGAACCGAGTCCGTTCAACAGGCCCGCCAGTTCCACGGCGATGTAGCCGGCACCGACGACCATCACGCAGCGGGGGTGGTGTTCGAGCTCGAAAAAATCATCACTGGTAATACCGAGCTCGGCCCCGGGTACATCGGGGATGTCCGCGGCCGAGCCGGTCGCAATCAGGATATGATCGGCACTGAGTGCGCTGCCGTTCACCGCAATTGTATGCGGGTCCCGGAATACCCCGACGCCGGCGATCTCCTCCACCGATGCGGTATCAAGCCCCCGGTGGTAGATAGCGTTTAGGTGCTCGATATAAGCATCGCGCGATTGCTTGATGGTGGACCAGTCGAAGCCCGCTACTTTGACATCGAAGCCGTAGTCCGGGGCGTCATGCAGTAGCTCCGCGAGGGTGGACGCATTCCACATGACCTTTTTCGGCACGCACCCGCGGTTGACACAGGTCCCCCCGATACGCCCGGCCTCGATCACGGCCGCGCGGGCGCCGTAGCCGGCCGCGCGCTTGGCGGCCGCAATTCCACCGCTGCCGCCGCCGATCACCAAGAAATCGTAGTGCTTGGCCATAATCCGTCGCTCGATAACCGTCGCAAAATCTCTAAAATCGATAACTACGGGATTGTATCAAGACATGTTAGATTATGCGGCCTCATGGCCGTTCGCTGACACAATTTGCCGTGGTGGATAAGGCTACTACGATAACCAACCCCCTTCTTGACCTCTCGAGCTTGCCGCGCTTCAGCGCGATTCGCTCGGAGCATGTGGGGCCGGCGCTCGATGAATTGCTCGCGCGTAATCGTGCCGAGCGCGAACAACTGTTGGCACGTCATGACAGCCACACGTGGGAGAGCTTCGTGCAGCCGCTCGAGGATATCGGCGAGCGCTTGAACCGCCTGTGGTCCCCGGTCGCCCACCTCAATGCGGTGCGAAATAACCAGCCCTTGCGCGAGGCATACAACGAAGGGCTTCCCCGCATCAGCGAGTACCTGACGGAGGTCGCCCAGGATGAAAGGAGCTATCGGATCTACAAGCAGATTGTCGCGAGCCCCAAGTTTGCACAGCTGCAGCCGGCGCAAAAAAAGATAGTCGAGAACGCGCTGCGCGACTTTCGCCTGAGTGGTGCAGAGCTCGATGCCGCCGGCAAGCAGCGTTTCAAGGAGATTCAGCAGGAGTTCGCACGCTTGTCCAGCCGCTTTGAAGAGCACGTACTGGACGCGACCCAGGCATGGGAGCTGGTGCTTACCGACGAAGCCGACCTTGCTGGTGTGCCGGAGACGGCGCGCGCCGTTGCCCGGGAGGCCGCGGCACGCGACGCCAAACCTGGATTCAAGTTCACGCTCGATGCGCCGTCGTACATCGCCTTCATGACCTACGCGGATCAGCGCGCCCTGCGGCAGCGGATGTACGAGGCCTACGTTACGCGCGCCAGCGATCAGGGGCCGGATGCCGGTCGCTGGGACAACAGCGAGATCATTGTGCGCACGCTCAGGTTGCGCCGGGAGGCGGCGCAGCTCCTGGGCTATGCCAACTACGCCGAGTACTCGTTGCAGACCAAGATGGTGGATAGCGTCGATCAGGTCCTGCGCTTCCTGCGCGACCTCGCTGCGCGTGCCAAACCCGCGGCGGAGCGCGAGCTCGAGGAACTGCGCGGTTTTGCTAAAGTGGAGTTTGGTCTCGAGAGGCTGGAGGCGTGGGACATCCCGTATTACTCCGAAAAGCTGCGCCAACACCTCTATCATTTTTCGCAAGAAGACGTGCGGCCCTATTTTCCCGTGGACCGGGTGATCACGGGTATGTTCGACGTGGTCCAGCGTTTGTACGGTCTGACGATCGTGGCAGCCGGGGCGGTCGATACCTGGAACCCCGACGTGCGTTTCTACGAGATTCGCGACGGCCACAGCGAGCTGCGTGGCCGGTTTTACCTCGACCTCTACGCGCGCCCACACAAGCGTGGCGGCGCGTGGATGGATGAGTGCATAAACCGCAAACGCACCTCCCATGGCGTACAGGCACCGGTCGCCTACCTTACGTGCAACAGTGCACCACCGGCGGGTGACCGCCCGGCGCTGTTCACGCACGAGGAGGTGATCACGCTGTTCCATGAGTTCGGCCATGGGCTGCATCATATGTTGACCCAGGTCGATTATGTCGGCGTGGCTGGCATCAACGGTGTGGCGTGGGACGCGGTGGAGCTACCCAGTCAGATCATGGAGAATTGGTGCTGGGAGCGCAAGACGCTCGATCTGATTGCGTGCCACTACAAGAGCGGCGAGCCGTTGCCGCAGGAGCTCTTCGACAAGCTCTCGGGCGCAAAGAATTTCCAGTCGGCCATGCAGATGGTGCGACAGCTCGAGTTCGGCCTGTTCGACATGCGTTTGCACAGCGATTACGATCCTAATGGTGACCAAAGTGTGCAAGCCCTGCTCGATGAGGTCAGGAGGGAGGTGGCTGTCGTCATTCCCCCTTCGTACAATCGCTTCCAGAATGCGTTCTCACATGTTTTTTCCGGGGGTTATGCCGCGGGTTACTACAGCTATAAGTGGGCGGAGGTGCTTTCGGCGGATGCCTTTGCCAAGTTCGAGGAAAATGGCGTTTTCGACCGCCGGACAGGACTCGAATTTCTCCACGGTTTTCTGGAACAAGGCGGGACGCGCGATGCCATGGAATTGTTTCTCGACTTCCGCGGGCGGGCGCCCAGGATAGATGCACTGCTCCGGCATAACGGTCTGACGGGGTGAGTGCGCAGGTCGATGAGAGCCGTTTATTTCCTATTAGCATTCTTTCTGGCAGTACCGCCTGTGTTCGCCGAAACCGCTTACGTGAGCGATAAGGTGTTCATCGATCTTCGTGGTGGTCCGCACTACGAAAGTCCAGTGGTGCACAAGATCCTGGCGGGTACCGCGCTCGAAGTACTCGGCAAGGTAGGCGATTTCAGCCACGTAAGCGACGGCACCGGACGTGAGGGGTGGATCGAGAACCGCGAGCTGACCGCGGAGGTCCCCGCACGCTTGCGCTATGCAGCGCTCGAGCGCGAGCTCGCCGGTATGCGTACCGAACTGGCAAAAACCCAAGAGCAGCTTCGCCAGACCCAGGTAGTGCTCGACCAGGACGACGCCGATCAGCAAGCGCTGGTCAAGGCCCAGGCCAGGCTCAAGCGCCAGCTCGCCGGCGCCCGGGCACGGCTGGCGAAAAGCCGGGAAGAGCTGCAGCAGGCGCAGGCGGCGCTGGCGCAAGAGGCTGCCCAGCGCGAGCAGCTGGCGGCACGGCTAGCCGAAGCCGCGGCGAACCAGCCGGCTACGGCTGCTGCCCCGGCACTGCCCGCTCCCCTGGTCACCGCCGATCTAGCCCCTACCACGGTGACTCAGAGCGCCGTGGAGTTGGAACCCGCGGGCGAGGGGCTGCCTATGGCCGTGGTCGGGCATGGTTCGGGCGACGAGCCCCAGCCCGAGCCGGTTCCAGAGCCCGACTTCAAGCAGCGATTTCTGGATTTCGTAGGCGTGCTCGACCTCCTTTGGCTGGGGATTTCCTTTGCTATGCTTATAATGGGTTTCGTGGTCGGGGCGGTCTGGCTGCGCGAGCGTAACCGCAGAAGGCTTGGTGGAATGTATCTGAGGATCTGAAGTGAACAAGTACACGCTGACGGTGATGCTGGTGGTGCTATGCGCGGCGCTCGCGGCGCCCACGGTGCAGGCAGTGCGGCTGTACAAGTGGGTCGACCAGGAGGGCAACGTGTCCTACCATGACCGCCCGCCTCCCAGCGATGCCGGTTACCGCGTGGAGAGCAAGGACTTCAAGGTGGGCGGCCGGCCCACTACCCCCGCGTCCGGCGATCAGGCCAGTGCCGCCGCCGAAAATTTTCCGGTCGTACTGTACAGCGCTCCGAAATGTGCCTCCTGCGACCGCGCGCGCGCGTACCTGGAACAACGCGGCGTCCCGTTCACCGACAAGAACGTCGACGAAAACTTTCCGCTGCAAGCGGAGCTGCGCGAGAAGACCGGTTCGCTGACGGTCCCTACTATTATGGTGGGCGATAAGGTTATGAAGGGCTATCTGCAGTCCCTTCTCGCGGGTGAGCTTGACGCTGCCGGCTATCCTAAGATAGAAACTGCTCAATCGAAACAAGAGCAGGAACAATAAACCTTACTACTTGTTTTGCGAGCCACGGGCCCCGGGCAGCGTGTGTGCGTCCGTGCGCGTCAGGGCTTGTCCATCAGTGATGAAAATCGCCACCTGGAACGTCAACTCGCTACGCGTGCGCCTGGGTCAGGTTGGTGATTGGCTCGCGACCCACCAGCCCGACGTTCTTTGTCTGCAGGAGACCAAGCTGATCGATGCGGACTTCCCGGCCGAGGACATACGCCAAGCAGGCTATCACGCGGCGTACATCGGGCAGAAGACCTATAATGGGGTCGCCATCCTCAGCCGCGCCCCGGCCAAGGAGATTGCGACCAGCTTTCCCGGGGTGGATGACACGCAAAAGCGCACCATTGCTGCGAGCTACGGTAAGCTACGCATCGTCAACATCTATGTTCCCAATGGTCAGGAAGTCGGTTCGGAGAAATATGCCTACAAGCTCGCCTGGCTCCAACGGCTCGGCGATTATGTGCGCCAGCAGCTCAAGCGCTACCCACGGCTTGCCTTGCTCGGGGACTTCAATATCGCACCGGAGGAGCGCGACGTTCATGACCCGGCGCTGTGGGAGGGTTCGGTGCTGTTCAGTGACAAAGAGCGCGCCGCATTCCGCGACTTGCTGGGACTTGGAATGGTTGATGTGTTTCGCAAGTTCGGGCAATCGGAAAAAAGCTATACCTGGTGGGACTATCGTGTCGGCGCCTTTCGACGGAATATGGGGCTGCGCATCGACCATATCTTGTGTAGCACGGCGTTAGCCGAGACTTGCACCGCGTGCACCATCGACACGGCACCGCGACGGCTCGAGCGCCCGTCCGACCACGTCCCGGTCGTGGCGAAATTCAAAGGCTGCCCCTAGGGACGGACGAGGCGCTGGCAGGTGTGGCAGCACAGTGAGAAAGGCTCGTGCGGCAACAGGCCAAGGCCCTGCCCCGGTGTTTGTTGGCTGCGTTGCTGCCCCATAATCCGCGCACTCGCGTATCCGCGTTGACACAGGGTGCTTGACAGCAAGAGCTAAATGTAAATAATAATCATTCTCATTTAAGCTTCACGGACGCTGCAGTTGTGATAAAAACAAGTGTTTTTGCTGTCATTTGTCTGACCCTAGGGGCGACGTTTAGTGCGGCAGCTGCCGCCGGCGAACCCGAGCTGGTGGTGTACTCGGCACGTAAAGAGCACCTAATCAAGCCGCTTTTTGACGCCTACAGCGCGAAAAACGGTATTCAAATCAAGTTCATCACGGACAAGGCGGGCCCGCTACAGGTGCGACTGATCGCCGAGGGCGCACGCACGCCGGCAGATCTGTTGATCACCGTCGACGCCGGGAATCTTTGGCGGGCGGCCGATGCCGGGTTGTTGGCGGCAATCGATTCACCCGTGCTGCAGGCCAATGTTCCAGGGCGATTCCGCGATCCCGAGAACCGCTGGTTCGGGTTAGCGGTGCGGGCGCGCACCATCGTTTACAGTACCGACCGGGTCAAGCCCGAAGAGCTGTCGACCTACGAGGCGCTGGGTGATCTGCAGTGGAAGGGACGTCTGTGCTTACGCACGTCGAAGAAGGTCTACAATCAGTCGCTGGTCGCTATGATGATTGCCCGCCTGGGAGAGGAGCAGACCGCCAAGTTCGTACGCGCCTGGGTCGACAATCTCGCTACCACCCCGTTCTCGAACGACACGCGCGTCATGAAGGCGATCGGTGCGGGGCAGTGCGACGTCGGTATCGTGAACACGTATTACTACGGGCGCTTGATGAAAAAGGATCCGTCTCTGCCGCTGGCGCTATTCTGGCCGAACCAGACCGGCAGCGGCGTGCACGTAAACATCTCCGGCGCCGGCGTGACGAAGCATGCCAAGCACCCGCAAGCGGCGGTAAAGTTCCTGGAGTGGTTGTCCTCGGAGGAGGCGCAGCGTCTGTTTGCCGACGCAAACATGGAGTACCCGGTCAATCCGCGAGTGAAGCCGGACCCGCGGGTCGCGGCCTGGGGTGAGTTCAAGCAGGACCCGATCAATGTCTCCCAGGCCGGCAGGCTGCAGGCCAAGGCCGTGATGTTGATGGACCGCGCGGGCTACAAATAATATTCACCAACGGCACTTGTCTGGATGGGAGGACGTGGCGCTGAGTTGCCCCGAGGACGGTAGCGATCATCGGATTGCCAACGAGTTGTCTCGAGCATGACGCAGACGGCCGGGCAAGTTGCCCATTCGGCGCGGGCATCGGTCGGTATTTCGACATGGCTGAACGTCAACGTATGGCACTGGCGCCTCGCCACCCTGGCCATCGCCGCGACTGTGGCGGCGCCCATCGTAGTAGTCTGTGCAGCCTGGCTTACGCCCTCCGGCGAGATCTGGCGCCACCTCGCCGATACCATACTGCTCGAGCTGATTCGCAATACCGTCGTACTGATCGTGGGTGTCGGTGCAGGCGTGCTGGTGCTGGGCGTGGGGCTGGCGTGGCTGACGGCGATGTACGACTTTCCCGGGCGGCGCCTGTTCGACTGGGCGCTGATGTTGCCACTCGCCATCCCGGCGTACGTGTTGGCATTTGTCTTCGTCGGCCTGCTCGATGTCAGCGGCCCGGTCCAGACCTGGCTGCGCCATAACGTAGGCGCGCAGCCGAATTGGTTTCCACCCGTGCGCTCGCATGGCGGCGTCGTTACCGTTTTAGTGCTCGCGTTCTACCCGTATGTGTACCTGCTGGCGCGGGCGGCATTTCTGAGCCAGGGGCACGCGATGCTGGAAACAGGCCGGGTATTTGGACTGCGGCCGTGGAGTGCCTTTCTGCGCGTGGCGATTCCGGTGGCGCGCCCCGCCATTGCCGCCGGGGTGGCGTTGGCGCTGATGGAAACGCTCGCCGATTTTGGCGCCGTGTCCGTGTTCAACTACGACACCTTCACCACTGCCATCTACAAGGCCTGGTTCGGGCTGTTCAATCTCGATGCGGCGGCGCAGCTCGCATCGCTGCTGCTGCTCTTCGTCGCGCTGGCGCTGTACGGTGAGCGGCGCATGCGCGGGAACGCCCGCTACGATGTGCGTGGCGGTCCGGGTCGCACGAAACGATACCGTTTACGTGGCGGGCGCGCAGCCGGTGCTACCGCCCTGGCAGCGAGTGTCTTATTGTTCGCGTTCGTGATCCCCGTGGCCCAGCTGACGCTGTGGGCCTGGAGCGCGATGGCACAGGAACTGGACCTGCGCTACCTCCGGTTCTTTGCCAACACGGTGTTTCTCGGTAGCGTTGCGGCGTTGATTACCACCTTCGGCGCGCTGCTGCTGGCCTACACTTACCGGCTGAGACCCGATCGACTCACGCGCGCGGGTGTGCGATTTGCGACTCTCGGTTATGCGCTACCCGGCTCAGTGCTGGCCGTCGGAATCATGTTGTCATTTGTGTGGCTGGACCAGCGTATCGCCGGCGTGCTCGCACACTGGGGCCTGCAGGCCGGACTGTTGCTGACCGGGAGCCTGATTGCCGTTATTTTGGCCTACATGGTGCGCTTCATGGCCGTGGCACACGGTCCGGTGGACAGCGGCTTCGAGCGCATCGGGCCCTCGTTGCTGCAGGCGGCCCGTAGTCTGGGATGCGGTACGTGGGAGATTCTCTGGCGAGTGTTCATCCCGATCCTGCGCACCGGGGCGTTAAGCGCAATACTGCTCGTGTTCGTCGAGGTGATGAAGGAAATGCCCGCCACGTTGCTGTTGCGCCCGTTTGGTTGGGATACGTTGGCCACACGTATTTTTGAGCTGACCTCGGAAGGCGAATGGGAGCGAGCCGCCCTGCCCGCCATCAACCTGGTGCTCCTTGGGCTGATTCCCGTCGTCATGCTGGTTAGGCGGTCCGGCACCCAGCCTTGATCGGGCCCGCCGCTGGCCCGAGTCGATCTAAGAAGCGCAAGCCATGTGTAGATTCGGCACCCCCGGGTGATGGCGACACAGCACCTGTCTTGGCTTGTCGATGGGACTGGGATATAGTGCAGGCTCGACTTTGCACCTGCGGGAGAGACCCGACCACTAAATCGTAGCGATCTTTGCTGCGGTAGGTGGGATGCTGGTAAGTACAATTGTGGTCGGGCGCCGACGGCGCAACTCGCCCGGAATCGCTCAGGCAAAAGGACCGCAGGTAGAACTGTCGACTCTGGAGAGACCCAGCCACTGAATCGTGTTAGAGGCATCTCTTTGCGATTTCTTGGTCGGGCACCGAAGGGGCAATGCTCTCAGGTTACCGGACAGAGGGGCGGCGAAACGCGAGTTCCGTCGCCTTTTTTATTTTTGTAAGTAGCTAGTACCGAGTGCGCACGACTACGAAACTTCGCTAATCTCTGAGTCCCTCGAAACTCGCCACTCGCAACGCGGTTATATACATGAGTAACAAAACACCGCTGTACGATCAGTATATTGCGATGGGCAACGCGCGGGCAGCATCACAAGCGAAAGCTACTCGCCGACGCTTGGCGCAACCATCGCATTCGCGCGGCTACCGGCGGGGGTGGAAATTAGTGTTCGGTGTCAGGTGGATATGCGCGGTAAAATGGCCACCGCGCGGATTGTCAAACTTCCTTTTGTCCGTCACGGGAAAAGCTGCGTGACCTAACGCAGGAAAGGCAAGCACATGAGTCAAACTCCAGAAAATCTCAAATATGCCAAGACCCACGAGTGGGCGCGTCTCGAAGACGACGGCACCATTACCGTCGGTATCAGCGACCACGCTCAGGAACTGCTCGGCGACCTCGTGTTCATGGAGTTACCCGAAGCCGGCACGAGCGTGAGCGCTGGGAAGGAATGCGCCGTGGTGGAATCGGTGAAGGCAGCATCCGATGTATACGCGCCAGTATCGGGGGAGATCACCGAAACCAACGCGGCGCTGGCTGATTCGCCCGAGATCGTGAACTCAGATCCCTATGGCGAGGGCTGGCTGTTTCGCATCAAGCCGTCAGATGCGGGCGAGCTCGATTTAATGCTTGATGCCAAGGCGTACGAACAGGCCGCCGCCGAAGAAGATCACTGATATCACCGCAGAGTGCGCAGAGATCGCAACGATTGTCAATAAATCGAAGTTCCCTGTGTTCTTTGCATGCGATGCAGTTAGGCGAACTAAACGATCATGCTATGTGCTCAGCGGTCTGAACGCAGGCGAAGACTTAAAGAGGTTTTTGTGTAGATAACTATTCTCTGCGTTCATTGCGTGCTCTGCGGTGAAATCGAGATAGGACAATCATGCCATTTATTCCACACACTGAAGCCGACATTAAAGCGATGCTGGAGGCCGTCGGTGTCGATAGCATCGAAACACTGTTCGATGAAATTCCAGCCGAGCTGCGTTGCGGTGAGCTGACAAACGTGCCACCGCGCATGAACGAGTTCGAAGTCACGCGGCTTATGCTCGAGCGTGCGGAGCAGGACGGATATTATATTAACTTCATCGGCGCCGGTGCCTACGAGCATCACATCCCCGCCGCGGTATGGGAGATTACTACACGCGGCGAGTTCTATAGTGCCTATACGCCGTACCAGGCCGAGGCGAGCCAGGGTACGCTGCAGGTGCTGTACGAGTTTCAGACGATGATGGCGAGCCTGACCGGCATGGACGTGGCCAATGCCTCGCTCTACGATGGCGCTTCCGCGCTTGCAGAAGCAGTGTTAATGGCTGTGCGTACGCATAGGAAGGCGCGCCGGGTGCTGATTCCGACGACGGTACACCCGGTATACCGTCAGGTAACGCACAGCATCGTCACGAATCAGGACATCGAGCTGCTGAGTGTGCCGTTCTCCAAGCAGGGCGGCCACACTGTTCTCGATGCCCTCAAATCGCACGAGGGCGGAGACCTTGCCGCGCTTGTGATCCCACAGCCGAATTTCTTCGGTGTGCTGGAGGATGTCGACGAGCTTACCAACTGGGCGCATCGGCACAACGCGCTCGTGATCGCAGTGGTAAACCCCGTTGCGCTGGCACTGCTGGCGCCACCGGGCGAGTGGGGTGATGCGGGTGCGGACATCGTTGTCGGCGAAGGGCAACCGCTCGGAGCACCGTTGTCCTCCGGCGGACCGTACTTCGGATTCATGTGTTGCCGGCAGGCGCACGTGCGCCAGATGCCCGGGCGCATCGTCGGGCGTACCGTGGATGCGACGGGTAACCCGGGTTTCACGCTGACGTTGCAAGCGCGTGAGCAACATATCCGGCGCTCGAAGGCCACCTCCAACATCTGCACCAATCAAGGCTTGCTGGTGACAGCAGCGACCATCCACATGGCATTGTTAGGCCCTGAGGGCCTGGAGCGGGTCGCTGCGCAGTGTCATGCCAACACGCTGGCATTGCTGGAGAAGCTCACAGCGATGTCAGGTGTCGAGCGGGTGTTCGATCGGCCGGTGTTTCACGAAGCCGTACTGCGTTTGAGCTCTCCCGCAAATGACGTACTGCGCGCCCTGGAAGGTCAGGGTATCCTCGGTGGTTACAACCTCACGCAATATTATCCGGAGCTGGGGGAGGCGATTCTCGTGTGCGCCACGGAGACGCGCGGGCACGAGGATATCGACAAGTACACGTTTCATATGGAGCGGATTATGAGCAAACGCAGACTCGATCCGCCGTGCGCGGTAAAAGCGAATCCGAAGGATTAACACTGTCTTGCACGGCCAACACGGTGCAACACGTGGCCATGTCTCAATAATCCGGCGATGCATTAAGAATCACGATTTCGCGCGTGCCGTGTTATCGCTAGCCGCGAGGACGAAGCAAGAATGGCCAACAACGAATAGAAACCAATGAGCAAAACTATGCTGATATTTGAAATCTCGAAAAAAGATCGTTGCAACCCATCGCAGGCGCCGCTTGAAAAAGCGGCGGTTGAGAAGATCCCGGATAGGTTCCGCCGCAAGCAACGCCCGCTGCTGCCGCAGGTATCCGAGCTCCAAGCGCTGCGCCATTACACGCGGTTGTCGCAGCAGAACTTCTCCATAGATACCCATTTCTACCCGCTTGGCTCTTGCACCATGAAGTACAATCCGCGCGCCTGCAATCGTCTGGCGATGCTACCGCAGCTTCTCGGGCGACATCCCTACGCGCCTGAGACCACCGGCCAGGGCTTCCTCGCGTGTATGTACGAACTGCAAGAGATGCTCAAAGACATCACCGGCATGGCGGCGGTCTCACTGACCCCACTCGCCGGCGCGCAGGGGGAGTTCACCGGCGTGGCCATGATCCGGGCCTATCACGATTCACGCGGCGATACCGGGCGCAGCGAGATCCTGGTACCGGATGCGGCGCACGGCACCAATCCGGCAACCGCCACGATGTGTGGCTACAGCGTACGTGAGATTCCGACGGGGCGGGAAGGTGATGTGGACCTGGAGGAGTTGAAAGCGGCCGTCGGGCCCAAGACAGCCGGTTTGATGTTGACCAATCCGTCTACACTCGGCGTGTTCGAGCGCCACATTACCGAGATCGCTCGCGTGGTCCATGACGCGGGCGGTCTGCTCTACTACGACGGCGCCAATTTGAATGCAATTCTCGGTAAGGTGAAGCCGGGTGATATGGGCTTTGATGTCATTCACATGAACCTGCACAAGACATTCTCTACCCCACACGGCGGCGGCGGCCCGGGCGCTGGTCCCGTGGGTGCTAACGAGACACTGCAGCCGTTTCTGCCGGTGCCGGTAGTGACGCACGAGGGTGGTGAGTATCGCTGGCTCACGGAGATATCCCTGCCGCACTCAATCGGACGCTTATCGGCCTTCATGGGTAATGCCGGCGTATTGCTGCGGGCCTATGTGTATGCACGGCTGCTCGGGCGCGACGGCATGCAACGCGTTGCCGAGTTCTCTACCCTCAATGCCAACTACATGGCCGCGCAACTGGCCAAGGCCGGATTTCAGCTCGCCTACCCTGACCGGCGCGCCTCGCACGAATTTATTATCACGCTCAAGCAGCTCAAGGATGAGACCGGGGTGATCGCCATGGACGTCGCCAAGCGCTTGCTCGACAAGGGTTATCACGCACCGACCACCTATTTTCCGCTGCTGGTGCCGGAGTGTTTCCTCATCGAGCCCACTGAAAGCGAAGACAAAGATGTGTTGGACGGGTTCATCGATGCGATGACGGAAATCGCGGCTGAGGCGAAGGACAGCCCCGAGCAGGTCAAGGGCGCACCGCATACGACGCCGGTACGGCGCTTGGACGATGTAAGAGCGGCGCGGCAGCTGGACCTGAGGTGGCGCCCGCGCGATTGAAGCGCGCCCCGCTAATCAGTAAATTGCCTCACTGTGGCACGCTCTTCGACGCCACTTGGGCGACCGTCACCCTTGTACTCGATATGCCGGCATACGTTGAATATCCTGGCGCTGCAGTACGCGCAGCGCTCGTGGTCCAGGCGCTCGAAGATCGCTGGGATGGCATTGGCTTTGGACGCGAAGATATTCTCGTCACCGCTTACCAGGTGCCACCAGCGCAGGAACGGAAAAAACCTACCCCAGAGCACGCGCATGTACTGCGGAGTTCCGCGTGATCTCATGGGTAAGGGGGTAATTACAAAGTAGTGTGGTGTGAACAAGCAAGTACGCGCGCGATTCTACTCCGTTTTAGCGATGCTTGCATTGTCGCACTGGTCACGAAATCTGTTCACTCTCTTCACTTGATTCGGAAACCGTTGCCCGGTAAACAGGCTCTGTGAAGAAACGATTCTGGGGCCTGGGAGATCTGGGGCGCGTCATACGGGCGACGGGGAACTCGTTCGCGGGTTTGAAGGCAGCGGCATCACGCGAGACGGCCTTTCGTCAGGAGCTCGCCTTGTTCGTCGTTCTGGCACCGCTCGGGATCTGGCTCGGGCAGAGCGGAGTAGAGCGGGCGCTACTGGTCGGCAGTCTTATGCTCGTGCTCATTGTCGAGTTGCTCAACTCAGCGGTGGAGGCACTGGTGGATCGTATCGGCTCTGAACGCCACGAGCTCTCGGGCGTTGCCAAGGATCTCGGCTCGGCCGCGGTGTTCGTGGCATTGGTGCTCGTCGTTGTTGTCTGGTCCTTGGTCCTGATACCGCGGTTTTCGTCATAAAGCGCGGTCTAAAGTCTTAGAAGAAGATCTTCGTGGGGTTTTCCTCGCTGCCAGCTACCCGCTACTAGCTACCTCAGTTCGCTTTAATTCCGTATCGAGTTCTTCGAAGTTTGTTATGGGCGCCAGGCAGCTGTGGCCGGAACACACGTACGCGGTGACGGCCGCTTTAGGTTCGCGTGCGGCCAGCAACCCGGGGAGGCCTTGCTCGTCGTTCGCGATGGCAACGGTAAGGCGTCTCGGCGCATAAGCCTGGTTGCAACGCGCGATCCACGGCTGCATGGCTTCGGAGTTTCCGCGCAGCGCAATCGTCTGGGTCGGGAATAAATATTCTTCCACCGCCAGCAGCAGCGTGCCGTGACCCGACGGCGACTGGCTGATGGCAGAGTACAGCGCCTTCAAAGTACGCTCGGCGGCCTCCAGATAGCGCGTTTCTCCCAGCAGGTGCCCGAGGCGCAAGAGCGTATGTGCGGCGACGCCATTGCCGGAGGGGACGGCATCATCATGGGTCGGGATCGGACGGTAGACCAGTTTTTCATGGTCGTCGGCGGTGAAGTAGAACCCCCCATCAGTGCGATTCTCGAAATGGTTCAGTACCGTTTCCGCCAGGGCCTGGATCAGCTCGAGGTCAGCACGGCGCCAGCGCGCCTGCAGCAGCTCGAGTACGCCATCGATCAGGAACACATAGTCGTCCAGATAGGCATTCAGGTGCGCGCGCCCGTCTTTGGCGGTGGCAAGCAACCGACTGTTTTTCCACAGCTGCTTGCGGATGAACGCGAGCGCGGCGTCGGCCGAGGCAACCAGCTCGGGCTGACCGAGCAAGCGCCCGGCATGCGCCATGGCTTTGATCATCAGGCCGTTCCATGACGTCAGGATCTTCTCATCGCGTCCTGGGCGCACGCGCTTCTGGCGCGTATCGAGGAGCTTGCGGTGCGCTGCAGCGAGCAGCTCACGTACTTTCTGCTCCGGAAAACCGACCGCTTTGGCGATGGCGTCGATGTCGGCGTTGACATTGAGGTGCCATTTTCCTTCAAAGTTGCCGGCACCGCTCAGCCCATAGCGTGATGCGACCACGGACCATTCCTCGGCGGTGAGCAGCTGTTGCATCTCCTGCTCGGACCACACGTAAAACTTACCTTCTTCTCCTTCGGAGTCGGCGTCCAGTGTGGAGTAATAGCCGCCTTGGGGCGATTGCATCTCGCGCATGACCCAGGCGGCAGTTTCCAACGCGATTCGCTTGAACAGCGGTTTCCCGGTGGCGAGTGCCGCGTCCGTGTACAGGTTCAGTAGCTGGGCGTTATCGTACAGCATCTTTTCAAAATGCGGGATCATCCAGGCTTCGTCGACCGAGTAGCGACAGAAACCACCGCCAAGTTGATCGTACAGCCCTCCGGCGGCCATGGCGTGCAGCGTGTGCGCAGCCAGGTGTAACGCCTGCTTGTCCTCGTTATGGTCGAGCGCGCTCTGCGCCCAAAAGCGCAGGCTGCGTTCGATCGAGGGCGGATGCGGGAACTTGGGGGCCGAGCCGAAACCGCCGTAGCGCGGATCGAATTGCTGCTTGAGTTCGGCGTAGGCGCGATTGAGCACGTCCGGGCTGATCTGAGCGTCGCTGGCTTGTGGTTGGATGCGCGCAAAGATGTCGCGCAAGGACACACCCTGTTGGGCCAAGCGATCGCGTTGCTCCCGGTAGAACCTTGCCACGCGCTGCAGTACATCCGTGAAGCCCGGTAATCCATGGCGCGGTTGGTTGGGAAAGTACGTACCACCGAAGTACGGCATATGATCATCGGGCGTGAGAAACATGGTCAAAGGCCAACCGCCGGGCCGCTGAACCAGGATCTGGTGCGCCGTTTGGTAAATTTTGTCGAGGTCCGGCCGTTCTTCCCGGTCCACCTTAATGCACACAAAAGAGTCGTTCATCACCTTGGCGACGGCTTCGTCCTCGAAGGACTCGTGTTCCATCACGTGGCACCAGTGACATGCCGAGTAGCCGATCGAGAGCAGGATTGGCTTATTGTCGTGCTGTGCCCGCTCTAACGCCTCCTTGCCCCACGGGTACCAGTCGACGGGGTTGTGCGCGTGCTGCAGAAGATAGGGACTGGTCTCGGAGATCAGGCGGTTTGTGTGTTGGCTGTCTGGCATAACTCGCGCGCTTGGGTTTCGGCGCCTGCACTATAGCGAATTTCCCGGGCTTTGTCGTACCGCGTCGAACGCGCTTTCCGCTTTAGTAATATGGATTTATAGTGATCCGGCGCGCTCGCGCGCACCTCAGGCGAAGCTCACCTGACTGACCCTGTTTTTTCTTGGTGTCGTGGCTCACGCTGGCCGACTCGTACTGCTAGTATTTTAGTTAGCTTGTCACGAAGCCCTTCCGGGCAGTCAACACTTGAGCCGCACGCAACTTGACGGTACCGATGAGTTCGAGCCTGTTTTCAAAGCTCTGGCCCAACGCGCGCACCCCGCGCAAGAAACGGCGTAAGAAAAAGCGGCGGAAACGCTCTGCCCACGGAGCAGCCACACCCGGTATCACGGCGATCGAGAAGCTAGTCGTCGAGGAGATTGAAATCGCTGACGTGGGTACGCTCCCGGTTGACGCCCCACCAACGAGAAAGCGGAAAAGTCGCCCGGCGTGGATTTTGGCCACGAAGACGGTGGCGACCTGGGTGGGGCTGGCGCTGTTGCCGGTGCTGGCCGCGTTGGCCGTACGTTCCCCTTGGCCCGTGGATGAAACACGCACGCTTGCCGTCGCCTGGGAAATGTGGCTGCGGGGCGATCTGCTGGTGCCTCACCTCGACGGTGCGGTGTACAGCGACCAACCACCGTTGTTCTTCTGGCTGATCACCTACGGCTGGGGGGTACTTGGCGTCAACGGTTGGTGGCCCCGCTTGCTTCCGGCGTTGTTCGGTCTCGCCAGCTTGTTTATGACGCAACGGCTGGCGCGCACCCTGTGGCCGGACCAGGCGAATGTGGCCCGCTTTGCACCCGTGTTACTGCTGGCAATGTTCTTTTGGGCGTTTTCCACCACGCTCGTGGGCGGCGAGCTGCTGCTTGTGTTCTTTACCTTATTGGGCGCCCTGGGTATCGCCGCGATGTGGCGCCGCCGCATCCGGCATGGCTATCTGCTGCTTGGCCTGGCGTTGGGTTTGGGACCGCTGACGGGCGCACTTGCGATTTTCATTTATCTTGTGCCGCTGGTCGTGCTCGCACCGATATGGGTCAGCCGCTCGTCTGGGTGGCGTTGGGGCCGCTGGTATACCGGTGTCACCAAGGCGATGTTGCTGGCCGTGGTCATCATCGTCGCCTGGGCATTCGCGCTCTACAATCGTATCGAACTAGGCTACGTCGAGGGGTTGTTTTCAAACGCACTGCCGCGCGCGAGCGTGATTTTATTTTCACTCGAGCGGCCCTGGTGGTGGTATCTGGCGGTACTGCCGGTCGTGGCGTTGCCATGGTCGATCTTTCCGTTGATGTGGATGCGGTTGTGGCATACCCGCCGCGAGAAAATGGACACGGGTATGACGTTCTGCCTGTTCTGGGTATGGCCGGCCATTGCGGTGTTGTCGCTGCTCACTATCAAGCAACCGCAGGCGCTGTTGCCGATCCTGCCGGCACTGGCGCTGAGCACCGCGTACTTACTCCTGAGCGACGAGCTCGTGGATTACGCGCAGGACAGCGCACTATCAAGCATGGCGCTACCGTTGATCATCGTCGGAGGAGTACTGGCTGCAGTGCCGGGTTTACCGCGGGTCGAGGCCTTGCCCGCGCTGCTGTGGGAGCCGCGTGCAGCCTATATCGGCGTCACGATTGCCATCATCGGTATCGCAGTGGCCTGGTTGCCAGTAAGCGGGATCAAGCAACGAATCATGAATATCGCGGTCGGGGGTACAGCTTTACTAGTAATCGCCATCCTCGGCATTGGTTGGCAGTTCGATCAACTCTATGAGGCCAAGATCGTGGGGACCTACCTTGGGGTCGTCGAGCGCGAGCAAATACCCGTCGCCCATGTCGGACCGTATGACGGCCAGTATCACTTTGCGGGACGATTAACGGCGCCGCTCGAGGTTGTCGATGCCGCAGGCATTCACCAGTGGGCCATGGATCATCCCGATGGCGTCGTTGTGACCTACACTAACGGCTGGCAGCCACGTGCGGCTGTGCTCGAGCAGCCCGTGCTCGAAGCCGCCTACGGTGACCAGCGGGTCCGGCTGTGGGAGGCCCGCACCATTCTCGCCGGCGGATCATAGCGGGCCGCCGATAAGAGTCTTTTTACCCTATTTCCGCACTGCCTTCGCTGCGGGACGTCCATCTCGATCACGCATTTTGCTTGGCACCGGGCGGGATGTTAAAAAGCACCCGTTGCCGGTGTGCCACCGCGGCGTGCGCGTGTCGCACAACAGGTCCGTGGGTGAGGCTCGCCAGCGTAGCCTCAATGCCTGATACTATGGTCAGCCCGGCTTTTATTCTAATGTTACGCGCCCCAGACATCGACCCCATTGCCATAAGCATCGGCCCGCTCGCCGTGCATTGGTATGGGATCATGTATGTCATCGGCTTTGTCGGGGGCTGGTTGCTCGCGCTCTACCGCGCCGGTCGCCCGGATTCCGGTTGGAACAAGCAAGAGATCTCGGACCTGCTGGTGTACATCGCGGTGGGCGTCATTATCGGCGGTCGGCTGGGATACGTGGTGTTCTACAACCTGCCGCACTATCTCGAGCATCCGCTTGATTTGTTCCAGGTCTGGAAGGGAGGCATGTCGTTCCACGGGGGGTTTCTGGGAACCATGTTTGCGATGTGGCTGTTTGCGCGGCGCAGCCACCGGCACTGGCTCGCGGTCACGGACTTTGTCGCGCCTGTGGTAGCGATCGGTCTCGGGGCCGGGCGATTGGGAAACTTTATTAATCAGGAGCTCTGGGGACGTGTGACGGACCTACCGTGGGGGATGGTCTTCCGCGATGCCGGGGAGCAGCCGCGTCATCCATCGCAGCTCTACGAGTTCGTGCTCGAAGGTGTTGCATTGTTCTTGATCCTTTGGCTGTACTCGGCCCGGCCGCGCCCGACTGCCGCGGTGTCCGGGTTATTCCTAATTTGCTATGGCGTGTTTCGTTATCTGGTCGAGTTTGTACGGGAACCCGATGCGCACATCGGTTACCTTGCGTTCGGGTGGGTGACGATGGGCCATGTGCTGACGTTCCCGATGGTTCTACTCGGAGTCGGCATGATGGTGTGGGCATACCGCAAGAATCCTGCCTGAACGGTACATGGTGGCGCGTGGTGAAG
Organism: Nitrospira sp.; assembly: GCA_019456345.1. Lineage (GTDB taxonomy): Bacteria > Pseudomonadota > Gammaproteobacteria > Acidiferrobacterales > SPGG2 > VRUB01. Next base: position 20,550 of record VRUB01000029.1, read on the forward strand.
CGCCCTGCGTCGCGCACGAATCGGGCATTTGGCCTGAATATTTCACCGCAAAGCGCGCAGAGGCCTGATTTCAAACAGTTTTGTTTGTGCCGTCGAAACGGATACGATCGAGCAGTTTGTACCCCTGCGTGGCTGTCACCCGCGAGTGTTTACGTGTTTGTTTTCTCTGCGAACTTTGCGAGCTCTGTGGTGAGTTCGTGCAATTTCCGGGTTAGCCGGCCCACGCGGCGTTCGGAAACAAGCCGATCGGTTACAAGCAGACGTATATACTTGGGGCTATGCGAACGACCATGGCGTGCACTCGTGTTTATGTATTCCTGCTGGTGGGTCTGACACGCATCCCGCTCGCATCCGCTGATAGCGAGAACGCTTACGAGCTGGAACAGCAACGACGCGACTACGTCGCCGCCCAGCAGGCATTACAGAAGGATGACCTGAAGAACTATGACGCCTTGCTTCAACGTCTGGACGGCTACGTGCTGCAGGGTTACTTGCGCTACGAGTTCCTCAAAACCCGCATTGATGTAACCCCGAAAGGCACCATCCGCCGTTTCCTCGATGAAACTCGTTACGCCCCCATCAGTGCGAGCCTGCGACGCACTTGGCTACGCCACCTGGTCAGGCAAGGCGACTGGGATACTTTTATAAAGGAATACCCGCCAGACAACGATGAGGCTGAGCTGGAGTGTTACCGCCTCGATTACCTGCTGGAGAACGATGGCAACCGCGCGGAATTGCGCGACGACGTCGAGGTGCTGTGGCTCACAGGTGCACGGCTGCCGGCGGCGTGCAATGCGGTATTTAGGCAGTGGCATGCGGCCGGTTACCTGAATGATGAGCTGGTGTGGGCGCGCATCGAGCGCTTGATGCGACGGGGCAGGTTGAGTCTGGCGCGGGAGCTGGGGAATCGGTACTTGAACGCGCACGACAGAACGTGGTTGCGGCGCTGGCAGAAAATGTACAGACATCCGGCGAAGAGCTTGCGAAGCCCGGATTTTCCCGTGGAATCACTGCGGTCCCGAACCATCATCAAGCACGGCATCGTACGTCTGGCCTATCGCGATCCCGCGGCCGCCATGACGCAGTGGCGGCGTCTCAAGGATAAGCACGCAGTCCTGGCCCAGGACGACAATTACGTCCGGCGCCGGGTCGGCATCGCGGGAGCACGACGTCATGACCCGGCAGCCGTGCAGTGGCTGGCAGAGATTACTGATGCCGATAGTGATCCGGATCTACGGCTGTGGCGACTCCGGACCGCTTTGCGTGCCGGCGACTGGGAGCTGGCGAAACGCTTCGTCGCGACCCTGACGGAAGCAGAGCAGGCGGACCGGTTCTGGTGGTATTGGACCGCGCGCGTGATGGAACAGACCAATGAACCGGCCAAGGCCGGCTACCTGTTTGCCTTGGTCGCGCGCGAGCGTCATTATTATGGGTTTCTTGCCGCTGATCGCATCGACACGGGGTACACCATGCAGCATAGCGCCATCTCTGCCAGTCACGAGGAGCTCGATGGCATACGCGCGCGCGCGGGCGTGCAAGCAGCGCGGGAGCTCTACGCGATCGGCGATGCTGTGGCGGCGCGTCGTCAATGGAATTGGGCAATCGCCCGCATGAGCGGACGTGAGCTCGAGGTCGCTGCACGTGTTGCCAGCGATTGGGGCTGGCCCGACCGCGCCATCTACACGCTTAGTAAGAGTGGTCACAGGCACGACCTCGGCCTGAGATTTCCGCTGATCTATCGGGACCTGGTGGAATCCAATGCCAAGGCCACTGGTCTCGACCCGAGCTGGATCTATGGCGTGATGCGCCAGGAGAGTGCTTTTGTCGCCGATGCGCGTTCCTCGGCCGGCGCGTTGGGCTTGATGCAGCTGATGCCGAGCGTCGGTCGTATGACCGCGCGGCGCATCAAGCTCAAGGTGCGAAGCACCGGCGCGATACTGGAGGTGGAAAACAACGTGCGCCTAGGAGTGGCTTTCCTGAAAAATATGCTACAACGCTACGACGGGCATCAAATGTTGGCCACCGCCGCGTACAACGCCGGTCTCAGTCGCGTGCGCGCGTGGTTGCCGCAAGAGCAAACGCTTGACGCCGATGTTTGGATCGAGACCATCCCGTACGACGAAACACGTGACTACATCAAGAATGTCATGGCGTACGCCGCCGTCTACGATCACCGCCTGGACCGCGATCCCATTCGCCTGTGCCGGCGCATGCCCGCCGTCGGCCCGAACAACGATGTCGTGCGCATTGCCTCGACTTGCCCGCCGCCCACACCCGCCCAACAAACCCTTGAAAAGGGCGATCGATCGCCGCCCGATAGCTCCTGAGTATCGCCGGTGGTCTGAGCGAAGCTCGTTGACATTCAAAACGGTTTGTACAAAATGGCGGTGGGTCCTGAACCCCTTCCTGTGCCGAGCGGACATTCGCGCGGGTAGGTCTTTTGGGATAACGAGCCGATGACCAATCTGAAAATCTGTATCCTCGGTGGGACCGGTTTTGTCGGGCGCAGCCTCGCGTCCCGTCTGGTGGCGCTCGGGCACGAGGTTCGCATCATCACCCGCCGGCGCGAGCGCCAGAAACGCGGTTTGCTGGTACTGCCTACGCTTTATCTGGTCCAGGGCGACGTGCACAATCCGGCTGTACTGCGGCAGCACTTGCAAGGCATGGATGTGGTCATCAATCTAGTCGGCATCCTGAATGAAAGAGGGTACCGGGGAAAGGAGTTCGAGCGCGTACATTTGGAGCTACCGCGCAAGATTGTTAACGCCTGCCAGGAAGTTCGCGTCGGTCGGCTGTTGCACATGAGTGCGCTCGGGGCGTCGATGGAAGCCCCCAGTCACTATCTACGCACCAAGGCCCGCGGCGAGGAGGTGGTACACAGCGCCGAGAAAAACGATTTCAATGTCACCAGCTTTCGTCCTTCGGTAATCTTCGGTCCGCATGACAGTTTTATTAACCGATTCGCGTGGCTGATGCGTCTGTCGCCGGTTTTCTTCCCACTCGCGTGCGCGCGCACGCGGTTCCAACCGGTCTATGTCGAAGATGTCGTAACGGCCTTCACCCACTCGCTCGAGGACCATCACACCTTTGGTCAGCGTTATGATCTTTGCGGGCCTGAGGTCTACACGTTGCACGAGCTGGTTAGCTACGTCGCCGATAGGACAGGCTTACGGCGTCGGATCATCGACCTTAACGATACGATGTCAAAAATGCAGGCGGCCTGCCTGCAGTTCATCCCGGGCAAGCCGTTCTCGCTCGATAACTACCGCTCACTACAGATCGACAGCGTCTGTGAAAAAGGTTTCCCGCCTATCTTCGGCATTCAGCCGGCATCACTGACGAGCATCGTTCCTACCTACCTCGTTAAGCGCCCGGCCCGCAGCGAGAAGTACTCGGGCTATCGCCACTTGGGGCGCCGCGACCAATAGGAAATTACTCTAAATCGCCCCGATCTCGGTCTTACGTTGGCGACCTCATCACTGGCCGCGTGGCGGGCTTGTGGCTCGCGGGCGCGATGCCTGCAAGGATTCGAGCCTGGCGATGCGCTCCGCTTCCGGGAGCTGCACCAGTGTCTCGACCGCGCCATAAAATTCCTTGAAGTCGCCATTATGCTCGGCCAGCAGCGCCTGAAAGGCGGGGACATACTGGTGGTAAAGACCGATCGGTACGAGATGAGCGTTGTTCAGGTTCCGCGCAAACCAGCGATCGTAACCCGAGTAGCCACCCCAACTGCGCTTGAGGGCCCGATACGCCTCTTTGAGGCCTTCGAAGATCCTGGCTTTTGCCGTGCGTTTTTTCTCGTCTGACTTCTTTGATGCGTAGAGCCGTTGCAACCGTTCGCGGTACTGCAAGACAAGCTCTATGTACTGTTCGCGTTGTTTTTTTCGCGCTAGGTATCGCTCGAACTGCATCGGGGCGGCACCGTTACGTGTTAGCCAGCGCCTGACGCCTTCGCGCTCCAAGGCGACGGCAAAGGACTCGTTGAACGTGGTATCGCCTTTCAGGTAAACGCGCTGGTGTGCGAGCTCATGAAATATCAAACCGGCCACATCGGCCTCGGGCCGGCGCAAGAAGGTGCTCAAGACGGGATCGTGGAACCAACCCAGCGTCGAGTAGGCCGCAATACCGGCGACATAGACGTCATAGTTTTTCTGCGCCAGCGTGTCGGCGAACTTTTGCGCTCGCTGCTCGGAAAAGTATCCGCGGTAGCTGACACATCCTAAAAATGGATAACACCATACCTCGGGTTCGAGTGACAGCTCTGGTGCGGCAAAGACATTCCAGACCGCGTAACGTCTTTCGAGATCGACATAAGTGCGATAGCTTTTGTTGTCCGG
>VRUB01000002.1 GCA_019456345.1 Nitrospira sp.
GTTGTCGCCTCGATCTCCCACCACGCTCTTGAGCCCCCCGGGTAAGCATCGAAGCCCCATCAAGTGCGCTGAGCGACGGTTTTGCCCGCGCTTATTCGTGATTGTGCCCTTAGCTATCGGTATCCACACGGCTCGACGGGTTGGTGCAGCCATTATTCTAGCAGAATGCTGAATGAGTCCTTCTATGGCCCTTTTGACTCGCCATATTCCTGTGGCTCGCGCCGGCGGCGTCGCTTTGCGGTCCCATTGCGCTCCTGGCGCAATAGGTTAGCTCGCGAAGCAAAAAGCGCGGTTTTGCTTTCCTTCATTCTTCAAACACTCGAGTGTTTGAAGAATGTGCAGTGCATGCTCTGCCCAAAACCCATAGTCTGGATGGTTTTCACGCGTATCGAATCTGCGCGGACCCTTATCCAGCGAGCCGATATAATATATTCGCGTTCCCGCTGGTAATGTCTAAAATTACAGTAAGGGACCGTGCACGTTATCGCCACATGTCACGAGCCGTTACTGAGGGAAGTTAATTGCGCAAGGGTGGTCTTGGTCAGTGTAAGCAAGACGTTACGCGCGGTGTCTTGTGAATCGAGTGGACGTATGTGATGCGAGCACTACGCGACTCAATTAGGAATACATACTATTTCTTTCGGGGTATGCATCTTTGTAAAGCGCAGATGTTTGAGTATTGCAACCGCATCGAGTATAGAATTGCACATCCAGTGAATGCAACGAGATCCTTGATGACTGCGAGCAGCGCTGTTTTCGGGCAGCGCCCGAGTTCGAGGGAGGCGGCGAGTCTGGCCGCGGCCGCCCGCAGGCAGCCCGCAAACCCGCCAAAGGCGGCAGTCACCGCACCCCCGGGGGGTGTAGGGGGATGCGTGGATTCCCCAAATTAGTGGGCACGTGCAGTGATTTACGCACTGGGATCCCACACGAATTCCAGTGGCACAATATATGCAGCGAGGAACTAGTAGATGTTGAAGTCTTCCAACTTTAAGGAAGGTTTGTCAAAAGGTTAGGACCTCAGGTCAGCAATCAGCATGCGGGGGTAGCGGCTATGGCAGAGGAAAAACGCACATTCGCTGAACTTATTGAGAAAGACCGCGCTCAGCACGAAAGTAACGAGTGGCGCGGTACCTTTCTCGATTATCTGGAAAAGGTCAAGGCAGACGCGTCGGTCGCCAAGCTTGCACACACGCGTCTCTACGAAGTCGTCATGAAGGACGGTGTCACCGATGTCGGCGAGTTTGGTGAACCCAAGCTCACCCGTCTTTTCAGTGATGAACCGGTAAAGATTTACAACTTTTTCAAGGACGAGTTCTTTGGTATCGAGCACGCGATCGCGCAGATTGCGCGTTACCTGCACTCGGCGGCGTTACATGGGGAAGAAAGCCGTCAGGTACTGTACCTGATGGGGCCGGTTGGCGCGGGCAAGAGCTCGATTATGGACAAGCTCCAGCGCGGGCTTGAGCGCAGCGAGCCGGTGTATGCCATCGAAGGTTGCCCGATGGCGGAGGAGCCGTTGCATCTGATTCCTCATCATTTGCGCAAGGAATTCGAAAAGATGCTAGACGTACATATCGAGGGTGAGCTGTGCCCGGTATGCCGGTACCGTTTGAAAGAATCGCACAAGGGACGCTACGAGGATGTCCCGGTAGCCAAGGTCGCATTTTCGCGACATGAGCGTCGCGGCATTGGTGTTGTGCCTCCAGTAGATCCGAACAATCAGGATACTTCCGTGCTAATCGGCTCGGAGGATATCTCCAAGTTAGACACTTACTCGGAAGGCGACCCGCGCGTGCTCGACCTGAACGGTGCGTTCAATGTCGGCAATCGCGGAATGGTTGAGTTCATCGAGGTGTTCAAGAACGAGGCGGAGTACCTGCATACCATGATCACGGCAACCCAGGAAAAATTTATTCCTGCTCCCGGTCGCCATGGTACTGTGTACGTCGACACCGTCATCGTTGCGCACTCGAACGAAGCCGAGTGGAAAAAGTTCAGGGGCGATCATACGAACGAAGCGATCCTGGACCGAATTGTTGTCGTCAAGGTGCCTTATAACCTGCGTCTGACGGAGGAAGTGAAGATTTACCAGAAGATGCTGCGGCAGTCTGATTTTCGCGCACACATTGCGCCGCACACTTTAGAGATGGTAAGCATGTTCGCGATCCTCACGCGGCTCGAGCCCACTGCCAAGTGCGACCTGATGACCAAGCTGCGCCTCTACGATGGCGAAGAGGTTGTGGAAAAAGGCAAGACCCTCAAGATCAACGTGGCCGAGTTGCGCGAAGAGGCCCGGCGTGAGGGAATGCTCGGAATCTCCACGCGTTTCATCATGAAAGCGCTGGACAACGCATTGGTGGATAGCCCGGAGGGAATCAATCCCATCAACGTACGCGAGGCGCTGATTAACATGGTGAAGTCGGCGGATCTGCCTGACGATGCGCGCAAGCAATATCTCGAGTTTCTGCAGGATACGCTGCACAAGGTCTACCTGGAGATCCTGGAGAAGGAGATCACCAAGGCCTTTGTGTACTCCTTCGAAGAGCAGGCGGACGCCCTGTTCCAGAACTACCTCGATCATGCCGAGGCCTATGTGAACAAGACCCGCGTCAAGGACCGCAATACCGGCGAAGAGCTACAGCCGGACGAAGGGTTCCTGAAATCAGTGGAGGAGCAGATCGCTATAATTGGATCGGCTGCGGACGGTTTTCGGCAGGAGGTGATGGCCTACCTGTGGGCGTCATCGCGGCGCGGCAAAAAGGTCAACTACCATTCCTACGAGCCGCTCAAGGAGGCGATCGAAAAGAAACTCATGAGCTCGGTGCGCGACATGAGCCGTATCATTACGAAGGCCCGTACGAGGGATGAGGAGCAGGGGAAAAAATACGATGACCTCATCGCGGTCCTCATTGAAAGAGGCTACAATGAGCACTCGGCCGATATGATTTTGAAGTACGCGGCCAATAACCTGTGGAAAGATTAGCGCATTACCGATCGCGGTGCGGCTGGTGAGGTTCGCCCTTCGCAGGTGGACTTTGTACGGCGTTGGCCGCGATCAGTCTTTGCGCGGCTGTCTGTTGGACCGGTAACATTGACACGCGGCCATGACCACCGTGTTCCGTCCTTATTCCCATTCCGATGCGCTGCGCTCCGATCGCAGCGCCGGCGATCGTTTGCGCCACCGGCAAAAGGTGCGGCAAGCGATTCGCGAGAACATCGCCGACATCGTCGCTGAGGAATCCATAATCGGTCAGGGACGAGACAAAATCATCAAGGTTCCGATCCGGGGCGTTAAGGAGTACCGTTTCGTCTACGGTGACAACGCGCCAGGTGTTGGCGCCGGCGACGGCAACTCCCAACCAGGTCAGGTTGTTGGCAAGGCCGGTGACAAGGGACGGGGAGACGGTCGCGGTGGTGACCAGCCTGGTGTGGATTACTACGAGACCGACGTAACGCTGGAGGAGCTGGTGGAAATCATGTTCGAGGATCTCCAGCTGCCTGACATGGAGCGCAAGAAGTTGCGCGAGGTTCTGGCAGAGCGCACGAGCAAGCGCAAGGGCTACCGGCGGGTCGGCATTCGCGTACACATGAACAAGCGCCGCACGGCGATTGCACGCGTGCGCCGTAAGGTGGCTAGTGGACGAGTCGCGGCGGTGGAGGCTGTGGAAGAGCGTTTTCCGTTTCACCGCGACGACATCAGGTACCGGCGACTACGTCACGACATGAAACCGCAGTCCAATGCAGTAGTGCTGTGTATCATGGACACATCGGGCTCAATGGACATAATGAAGAAGTATCTGGCTCGTAGCTTCTTTTTTCTCCTCTACCAGTTTGTGCGTGCGCGTTATCACAACGTAGAGGTGGTGTTCATCGCCCATCATACGCAGGCCCGCGAGGTGAGCGAGGAAGAGTTTTTCCACAAGGGGGAGTCCGGCGGCACTTACATCTCTTCCGGCTACATGAAGGCGCTGGAGATCATCCAGGCCCGCTACCATCCAGGCTTGTGGAACGTGTATGCTTTTCATTGCTCGGACGGCGATAACTTTCCAAACGACAACACCGCCGCCATGAATGCGGCTAAGGAGCTGTGTGAAGTCGCTAACCTGTTCGGGTACGGCGAGATCAAGCCGTTGAACTCCAGCCATTATGAAGACTCCATGTTACAGCTGTTCAAATCGATCGGTTCGCCGAATTTCCACTCCATGTTGATCGAGCGTAAAGAGGACATCTGGTCGAGCTTCAAGGTGTTTCTGGAGCGCGAGAAGCCGGTAGAGTAGAGCAACCACGAATACAGTGGCATCGAGGTTATACAGGCGCCATGCACAATCCTTGGGGAGTAAAAGATCTAGAATACTGGGACGCAAAGATCCGTGATAAGGTGGACGAGTTCGGTTTGTCGTATTTCCCCCAAGAGTTCGAGGTCTGTGATCACGAGCAGATGCTGGGGTACATGGCGTACTCTGGTATGCCTGCCCACTATCCCCATTGGTCTTATGGGAAAAGCTACGAAAAGCTGAAGACACTTTATGACTACGGCGTCAGCGGGCTGCCGTACGAGATGGTCATTAATGCCGATCCGTCGCTCGCCTATTTGATGCGCGGTAACTCGCTGTGTTTGCAAATCCTCACGATTGCCCACGTCTACGGCCACAACGATTTTTTTAAGAACAACTTCACTTTTTGCGATACGCGGCCAGAGCTGACGATCAACAACTTCAAGGTGCGTGCCGACCGCGTACGCTCTTACATAGAAGATCCATCCCTCGGGGTTACGAAGGTCGAGGAGGTGCTGGATGCAGCGCACGCGCTTTCGATGCAGTGTCGCCGGAATGTTGCCATACGCAAGCTCTCGCGCGAGGAGCAGGAAGAGCGGGCGTTAAGCTCTGCGCAGCCTCCAGCCGATCCATTTCATCGGATACACAAAGCACCCGAGTACGTCGAGCCTGACCTGACAAAGCTACCGCTTGAACCGGAGGAGGATATCTTATTGTTCGTACGTGATCACAATCCGTATCTCGCGGAATGGCAGAAGGATCTGTTAACGATTGCACACGATGAAGCGCAGTACTTTATTCCGCAGATTGAGACTAAAATCATGAACGAGGGCTGGGCAAGCTACTGGCACCACCAGATCATGAACAGTCTCGACCTTCCCGAAGATCTCCACATCGAGTTTCTGGTGCACCACAATCAGGTAGTGCGGCCACATCCGGGCAGCGTGAACCCATATTATCTGGGCTTCAAGCTGTGGCACGACATTCGCCGGCGCTACGATGAACCTACTGCGGAGGAAATCGAAAAATACGGGGAGCCTGACAGAAGCGGCAATGAAAAGATCTTCGAAATACGGGAGGTAGACCGTGATGTATCTTTTTTGCGCCGGTTTCTCACGGAAGAGCTCATGCGTGAGATGGACATGTTCCAGCACGAGCGGCGGGGTGACGATGTAGTAATTACCCATGTCTCGGACGAACAGAGCTGGCGGCAGGTGAAAGACACGTTGCTACGCAACGTGGGAATGGGAGCCGTGCCCGTCATCCGCATTCAGGACGCGGACTATGAGCAAAATCGCGTGCTCTACCTTACCCACGCGCACGATGGCCGGGATCTGCAACTGGAGTATGCAGAAAAAACGCTGGTGTATCTGTACCAGCTCTGGGGCCGCGAGGTCTTGCTTGAGACCAGTATCCAGGGGACCGGCTACGTCTTCTCCTACGGCGAAGACGGGTTTAACCAGCGCCGCCTACGCCGCACCAACGAGCCCGCGGCCAGCCACTAACTCCCCGTTATCAGGCACGCCGCACCCGCGCGTGGACCGGCCGGGCGCCTGGCGGCCCCCTGCGTGCGTTGACGCTGCGCTGAGCCGGGCCTTTTTACTGCCCGTGGCCGGTAGCAGCGTCCGGCACGGTTATGCCGCGGCGCGGTTTGACTCTTGGATCGGACCCTGAGTGCGGAATCCAGCTTGCGTCTTTCGGCGCGATTCCTAATACTTTGAGGTTCCACACTAGGATGGCAGGAGTTTGCAGATGCCCCATTATAAGACCGAAGATATCCGCAATATTGCCATGGTCGGGCACGCGTTGGCGGGCAAGACCACGCTCACCGAAGCGCTGCTGTACAAGGCCGGCGCGATCAACACCCCCGGCGATGTGGAGAAAGGCACAACGGTTACCGATTTTGAGCCGGAGGAAAAGGAATATCAACATTCTCTCAGCGCGGCCATTGCCAGTCTCGATCATGACGGCACGCACATCAATCTCATCGACACGCCGGGTTATCCCGACTTCATGTGCCAGGCGCTCACCTCGTTGCCTGCGGTCGAGACGGCTGCCCTGGTCATCAATGCCCAGGCCGGGATCGAGATGGTCACGCAGCGATTGATGGAGCGGGCCGCGGAGCGGCGCCTGTGTCGCATGATCATTGTCAACAAGATCGACGCGCATGACACCGATCTTCCTGCATTACTGGCAGCGATCCAGGAATCGTTTGGAAAAGAGTGCTTGCCCATCAACCTGCCGAGTGATGGCGGCAAGGCAGTCGTAGATTGTTTTTTCAATCCAAGCGGCAGCGCCGATTTCTCCTCCGTAGAGGAGGCCCATACGCGGATCATCGACCAGGTTGTGGAGGTCGACGAGGATCTGATGACGGTCTATCTGGACCAAGGCGAGGTTAGCCCGCAGCAACTGCACGATCCATTCGAAAAAGCGCTGCGCGAAAGCCACTTGATTCCGGTTTGTTTCGTCTCGGCCCGTTCCGGCGCAGGCATCGGCGAGCTGCTGGATGTGTTTTCCAAGCTGATGCCCAATCCCAAAGAGGGCAACCCGCCGGTTTTCATCAAGGGCGAAGGTGCGGACGCCCAGCCGGTCTCCTCGGAATCAGATCCGGCAAAGCATGTTTTGGCCCACGTATTCAAGGTCTCGGTCGATCCGTTCGTCGGAAAGCTGAGTGTTTTTCGCATCCACCAGGGCACGGTGACCAAGGATACGCAGCTCTATATTGACGATGCCCGCAAGCCATTCAAGGTCGGGCACTTGCTCAAGCTTCAGGGGAAAGAGCACAAGGAGGTGGACGCCGGGATCCCCGGAGACATCTGCGCGGTGGCCAAGGTAGAGGACATACGGTTCGACGCGGTGCTGCACGCCTCGCACGATGAGGATCACTACCATTTGCGGCCTATGGAGCTGCCCAAGCCCATGGTGGGCCTTGCAATCGAGCCCACTAAGCGCGGTGATGAGCAGAAGATCTCCGAGGCGATGCACAAGTTGGCGGCCGAGGATCCGTGCTTCGTTGTTGAGCACAATGCGGCTATGAACGAAACGGTGATCCGCGGGCTGGGCGATCTGCATCTGCGAGTGATGCTGGAGAAGATGCAGGATCGCTACAACGTCGAGATCAAAACCCGCCCGCCCAAGATTCCGTATCGTGAAACCATCAGGACGAGCGCCGAGGGCCATCATCGGCACAAGAAGCAGACCGGTGGCGCCGGTCAGTTCGGAGAAGTATTTCTGCGCGTCGAGCCTTTACCCAGGGGCGGCGGCTTTGAGTTTGTCAATAAGCTTGTCGGCGGCGTCATTCCGAACCAGTTCATTCCGGCAGTTGAGAAGGGGGTACGTCAGGTCGTCGAGTCGGGCGCGATCACCGGCTACCCAATGCAGGACATGAAGGTCACCGTTTACGACGGTAAGCATCACTCGGTCGATTCGAAAGAGGTCGCATTCGTGGCCGCCGGCAAGAAGGCGTTTCTCGACGCGATCCAGAAGGCAAAGCCCATCGCGCTGGAGCCCATCGTCAACATCGACGTGATAGCCCCTGGCGCCAACATGGGTGATATCACCGGCGACCTTTCAGGCAAAAGAGGCCGGATCAGCGATACTCAGACATTGCCCGGCAGGATGGTCTCAATCAAAGGCCAGGTTCCATTAAGCGAGCTCAACAACTATCAATCCAAGCTCAAGTCCGTAACCGCGGGCCAGGGATCTTACACCATCGAGTTCAGCCACTACGACCCGGTGCCCCCCAACATCCAGCAGCAGCTCAAGGCCGAGTTCAAGCCCGGAAAAGAAGAGGCCTGATAGCGCACCGCGATACGTTCCGCCCGGCGCGGGCCTGCCCAGGGGCGATAAGCGGCGCCCGGGCGGGTGGTCTGGTGCCGGGTCCAATCGCCGGCCAACCCCCCGGCGGGCGCGGCACGCCGGCTCGACAGCCGGTGGCGGTCATCACCTTTGCCTGCTACGCCAGACCCCTTTGACAATTATGGCCTTATCCTTGACAGTTAGTGTTTTACTAGCGATTATCTTTCTAAGACAATGTTTTAAGAGATAAATCGCCCCGCTGGAGGGCGATCGACGTCCTCGAGGCGACGTCTGCAAGTAAGGGGATGATGGGCCCATGAACCGATCACGACAAGGATTATGTCTTGGCTAGACACGAGCCATGTATAACCGCCATTTCGGCCTTCATGAAAATCCTTTTTCGATAGCACCTGATCCGCGCTATCTCTATCTCGGTCGACGCCACCAGGAGGCGTTGGCCCATCTGATCTATGGCGTCACCGAAGGCGGCGGGTTTGTGCAACTCACCGGCGACGTCGGCGTCGGCAAGACCATGCTGATTCGCGCTCTCCTCGAGCGTCTGCCCGACGACGTGGATGTCGCCCTCGTACTCTACCCGATTCTCTCCGTTCAGGAATTCGTCAGCATTATTTGTGATGAGCTGCGCGTCGACTACCCGAAGGACAACCCAAGCCTCAAGGTGCTGATCGATTTGTTGAATGCCTACCTGTTGGAGAATCATGCCATAGGGCGGCGTACGGTGCTGATTATCGACGAAGCACAGAATCTCAGTCGCGACGTGCTGGAGCAGCTACGCTTGTTAACCAATCTGGAGACTAACAAAGATAAGCTTTTGCAGATCCTTCTCGTTGGGCAGCCAGAGCTGAGCAACATGCTGGCACAGCGGGATCTGCGCCAGCTCGCCCAGCGCATCACCGCGCGCTACAGCTTGAAGGCGTTATTTCCGAATGAAACATGCAACTACATCCGGTACCGGTGCCGGATGGGCGGAGCCAAGGTGCCGTTGTTTACGCGCTTGGCCATGAGTCGGGTGCACCGGCTGTCAGGGGGCATTCCCAGAACCATTAACATTGTCTGCGATCGCTCGCTACTCGGCGCCTACTCGCGCGGCAAGACCTACGTGGGTGCCGGGGTTGTCCGCCGGGCGGCAGATCAAATTGGGCAACCGATTCCCAAGAGCTTCTGGTTGCGCCCGAGCGTCCTGGCGCTGGTCCCGCTAACGGCGCTGCTCGCGGTATGGGGCTGGCAGTTCTCGCCGCTGCTGCAGGACGCCTGGTATGACGCCCAGCCTGTCGCGAGCATCCAGCGTGATGACGCGGAACCTGCGCCGCAGAAAATCCAGCCCACCCCTATCGGCGCCAACATGCAGGCGGCGAACGAGGCCGACAGCAGTGCCGAGACACCAGCGCCGGCGGAGCGAGAACAACGCCCGACATTGGATGAGGTGCTGGCAAATCCAAACACCGTCACCGATACTGAGGCAGCTTTTGCGGGCTTGTTTGCGCGCTGGGGCCTTGAGTATTCTTCGGTCGGCGACCAGGCGGGTTGTGTGCGGGCCGCCAAGTCGGGTCTACGATGCATCTTTCGATCCGGCACCTGGAATAACCTGCGCCACCTGAACCGACCGGCGGTAATCGAGCTGGTTGACGCTGATGGGCAAAAACATCACGTGCTTATTTCCGGTCTGCGCGGCGACAAGGTCTCATCGTACTTTGGCGGCGAGCGCTATGACTTCCCGATCAGCGAAATGGATCGCTACTGGTATGGCCAGTACCTATTGCTGTGGAAGCCGCCCATAACAAGCAAGCGCTCGCTTAAACGCGGCATGCGTGGAAAGTCGGTGTTGTGGTTACGCAATGTTCTGGCGCGCTACAATAGTAGGCCGACGCCATCGATACGAAACAGTCGGTTTGACCGCGCGCTCGAGGAGCAGGTAAAGGCATTCCAGCGAGACCACCGGCTCGCGCCGGACGGCGTCGTCGGCCGCCTGACCCTGATCCAGCTCAATACCTATGATCCGGATAATGCGCCTCCGTTGCTGTGGCAGGTGTCGAAGGCGGAGACCGGCTGAATATGTCCTACATCCTGGACGCCTTAAGGAAGTCGGAACAGGAACGCGAGTTCAGTCGTGTCGTGATGCCGCCGGATGATCGCGGCGCCTTTTCTGGCTTCATGAAGCGACCGCTGTGGCCGCTGGCCGTCGGGGCGGCATTGGTGCTGATCGTGTTGGCCACCTCGATTCGGGTGTGGTGGGAACCGGGCCGCCCGGCTCCCGTGGTCAGTCCGGCGCCACCACTGGCAGCGGTCGTCACCTCCGGCCCTGTTGCCGTAGACGTGGCGCCGGTAAAACGCGAGGTCCGTGATTTGGCCAAACAGCTGGCAGTCGTGTCACGCAAACCCAAGCGCAAGCGCACCGCCAAGGTCACGGAACCGCCGCCCGTCGCCACCCGTGCGGCGGGTACCGCGGCGCCCACACCGACGGCAGCGGCCGCGGTTGAGGTGTGGCAGACGCTACCGGATCCGAGCCTCATCCCGTTTCTGCGCCAGATGCCGGATCGCTTCCGGCGCAATATTCCCAAGATGGCGATCAACGTGCACCTCTACTCCGCCGATGAGGATGAGAACCTGGTGTACATTAATAATCGCCAGTACCGGAAGGGCGAGAAGATCGAAGGCAAGATCTGGATCGAGGCAATCGTCGAGGAAGGTGTTGTAATGATCTATGAAGGTACGCGGTTCAAGCTTCCCCGCCCGAATTAAAACTTCAAAACAAAACTTCCAACGCAAAGATTTTTTAGTTAACGCGTCAGCTACTCCATATTGACACGTAGGCTGTATCCCCAGAAAAGCCCTGGAAAGAACGCGGAGAACGCACGACCCCATGGATGGACGACTCCATGGATGGAGGACGACTGCAGGGAGGCAGGAGCTAGGGCAACGCCGGGAGCACGACTACAGGGAAGTAGGAGTTAGGGTAACGCCTGGAGCAGTTACCGAGTTGCCGAGGTAGATCGCGTCGGGAACAGCGATCGACGACTCCAGGGATGGAGGACGACTGCAGGGAGGCAGGAGCTAGGGCAACGCAGGAGCAGTTGCCGAAGTAGAATCGCATCGGGAACAGCGATCGAGAGCGGCGGAGCACGCGGAGTACTTCCGCCCGGTACCTTTCGCACCGCGTCGGGGTGCTCGTCGATTTTCTGGTCGAGCGCTTTGGGGATAATCCTAATTGGGACACCTTTCTGGCGCAGCAGGGCCGGGCGTGATCATTCCACCGCTGTTGGCTACGAGTAACGCTTGCGCCGCGTCGCAGGAGCTCGGCACCAGGCGGAAACCTCAAGTGTCAGGCGCGGAGTTCTTTGCTCGCTGGGCAAGCCCGGACGTTTTTTCCAGGACCCGCCGATCAAAGCGCGCGACGTCGACGATGATACGCTCGTGCGTGCCCTCGCCGATCAGCTCGTGCTCGTCCTCGGCCGAGACCTGGAAGGTGAGCCTGCGGCCGTCCACCTCGATCAGCTCGGCGCGTGCGTGCACGCGCATACCGACGGGAGTGGCGGCAACGTGCGAGACGTTGAGGTGAATACCGAGGGTCTGGTAGCCATTGGGAAGGCGCGTCTCCACCGCGGCCAGCGCCGCCGCCTCCATCAGGTTGACCATAACTGGGGTAGCGAGCACTGCGATCTGGCCGCTGCCCACGTGGGCCGCGGTGTGCTCGGTGCCAACGATGAGCTCGGCGCGGCCTTCTGCACCGGGTGAAAGGGCAATTCTGTGCATAGATTTTGTGCGGACCGGGGCCGGATACGATCAAGGGCAAAGCCAGACTTTGAACCGTGGCAACAGGAAGTTCAAGTTATGGGAAAAGGGGCATTGCCATTGCCCTACAAATTGCGGCCTGCCCTCCTGACACCCGTTAACACCGGCGTGCTTTTTGAACGGGGCTGCGGTCGAGACATGAATTGTCCTGGTGTTATCGCGCGAGGCCAAGGATTGACCTGCGAACGGACGCCTCGCTACCCTCGGTCTTGGCTGGAGATTCTGTAGGCCAGCGTCAGGCCAGGTTCGCGAGCGCGGCCTCTGCTTCCGTGAGGTAGAACCCCATATTCATCTCGCGGTACTGCCGGACGGCGCGGGAAAGGTGCTCATGGGCCTGCGCTCGCTCACCGATGCGTTGGTAAAGCGTCCCCAAGCCGCGGTGGCAGTGCGCCACAAGCGGGCGCATGCCGAGCTCGTCGGCCAGCGCAAGCGCTCGACGATAATGGTCCTCGGCCTGGGCCACCTCCGGGGGGTCGTGGCGGGCGCTGATCTCGCCGAGAAGCTGTGAGGCACTCGCCTGGCTCCCGCGGTACCCGCGCTCGGCAGCTAGCTCGGCGGTGCGCGAGGCAGCCTCGGCGGCCTCGTTTATCTTCCCGGCCAGGAGATGTACGGTGCCGAGCGCGGTCGCCGCCGTCGGTGTGTCAAAGATCTTGACCGCCGGGGTCAGAGCCTCACTTTCCTCAACGGTAAGCGAGGCCTCGGTGACCCGCCCGCACAACGCGTACGCCACGCCCAGCACGGCGGCAGTCGTTGGGAGAATTGCGCGGAGATCCGAGTTCTTGCAGAGTTCGACGGCGCGCTCGAGCACAGGGATCGCCTGAGCGAGGTCGCCGCGAAGGAGCTGGACGTGACCCGTATTGAGGTACGCGGCGGCGACGCTGTAGGGCTGGCCGACGGCCTCGGCAATCGAGACCGCTTCCCCCACAGCCACCGCTGTGTCTCCGAACTCGCCACGCTCGGCGAGGGACCAGGCGAGCCAGATGCGTGACAGCACGGACGGCAAGCCGGTGAGGCCGAACCGTTCGTAGGCGCGCTTGCCCTCGAGAACCGCCACGTTTCGCTGGCAGTGTTCGATCGCGCGACGATAGTCGCCCACGTTGAAATGGCCCTGCCCGAGGAAGAAGTTCGCCACGACCTGGAGCGCGAAGGGTGTCTGACGGCGAAGCCCTGGTTCGGCCAGGGCAATGGTCAGGGCGCGCTGGCCTAGCTCCTCGGCTCGACGCGGATCGCCCATGCGCCAGAGATACTGGCTCAGATAGGCGGAGGCCCACCCCAGCCGGTCTTGATCCCCCAGGGCCGAGGCAAGCCGCTCCGCGTCGCGAAGGTGCTCGAGGACGCGCTCGTGTTCGCCGAAGGCCTGGAGCGCGCTTCGCAGGTCGAACCGGACGTCGATCGCCTGCTGGCGCGTCTCGCGGGTCTCAGACACATGGTCGAGAGCGACCAGCGCCTGCTCGAAACCGGAAGCCGCCTCGCGGTAGGCGCTGCGCGCCGCGGCTTTGGCGCCAGCTTGACGGAGAAAACCCACAGCGCGGTCCCACTGCTCGCCACGGAAGGCGTGATGGGCGAGCCGCTCCACTTGCTCGGCCAAGCGATCGCCGTAGAGTCGCTCGATGGCCTCGACAATGCGGGCGTGACGCTCGCGGCGCTGCTCATTGAGCAGGGTTCCGTAGGCCACCTCGTGGGTGAGCCCGTGCTTGAAGGTGTACTCGAGATCCGGGAACAGGTTTGTTTCGTAGAGGAACTCCGTGACTTGCAGGTGCGCCAGACCCTGACGTAGCGGAAGCTCGTCCTGGTCGCACACGGCCTGGAGTAGCGCAAACGGCACATCCTTGCCGATCACCGCGGCCGTCGCGAGCAAGCGCTTCTCCTCAGCCGGCAGCCGGTCGATCCGGGCCGCAAGCATGGCCTGCACCGTCGACGGCACCCGGATAGCGTCGGTCGGCCTCGCCAAGCGGTAGGCCCCGCGCTCGCCAACGAGCGCCTTGGTCTCCGCCAGCGTCTGCACGCTCTCCTCCAGAAAGAACGGGTTTCCCTCCGTGCGCTCGATGAGAAGCCGCATGAGCGGCTGCAGGCTCGGATCGCCTCCCAAAAGTGCCCTCAGTAGCTCGTCTGCGCTCTCCGGCGGCAGCGGATCGAGTCCAAGCTGGGTGTAGTAGGTCTTGCTGCCCCAGCGCTGTTCGTACTCGGGGCGGTAGTTCACCAGCAGCAGCAACCGGGCAGTCGGGACGCTTTCCACCAGGCTGTCCAGCAGGGTCTGGGTCTCGTTGTCGATCCAGTGCAGGTCCTCGACGACCACCAGCAGCGGCTGAACCTGGCTCTCCCGCAGGAGAAGCCGCTTCACAGCCTCGAGCGTTTGCTGGCGGCGTTGGTGCGGGTCGAGAGTCTGCCACGAGGCGTCCTCGACGGGCACATCCAGGAGCGCCAGTAATGCCGGGAGCGTTGGCTCCAGGACCCGGTCGAGAGTCAGCAACTTCCCCGTCAGCGTCTCGCGAATTTTCCGATGATCGTCTCGATCCTCAAGCTGGAAGTACCCCTTGAGGAGATTGATGACCGGCAGGTACGGCGTCGCCTTCCCATAGGAGACCGAGCTCGCTTGCACGATGAGCCAACCGTCGACGCGATGGGAATGCGTTACCTCCCACACGAGCCGGGACTTGCCGACACCGGCCTCGCCGACGATAGCGACGACCTGGCCATGCATGGCCGCAGTCCGCTCGAGCGCCTGGCGAAGCTGCTCGAGCTCGGTCTCCCGCCCGACGAAGCGGGTTAGCCCGCGCGCAACGGCGGCACCGAGG
Organism: Nitrospira sp.; assembly: GCA_019456345.1. Classification (GTDB taxonomy): domain Bacteria; phylum Pseudomonadota; class Gammaproteobacteria; order Acidiferrobacterales; family SPGG2; genus VRUB01. Next base: position 14,678 of record VRUB01000002.1, read on the forward strand.
CGAGACCGAACCGGCCCCGCCCCGGTCAGCTCATAGACGTCGATGGGGGCTTTCAAACCCTTAATCGGGACCGGTCCGAGCGGCTTGACCTCGATGTAGCCCTCAGCGAGCCGCAGCGTGTCCGCGGTCAGGAGGGTGCTGCCGGGGTCGGCCAACTGCTCCATGCGAGCGGCGAGATGCGTGCTCTCTCCCACCGCCGCGTAGTCCATCCGTAGATCACTGCCGATGGCGCGGACGACCACCTCGCCGGAGTTGAGGCCGACGCGAATCTGTGCCTTGACCCCGTGAGAGCGTCTCACCTCCTCGGCATAGCGTCGGATGGTGGCCTGCATGTCGAGAGCAGCGTAGCACGCGCGCTGGGCGTGATCTTCGTGTGCCACGGGCGCACCGAAAAGCGCCATGATCCCGTCGCCCCTGACCTCGCTGACGGTGCCCTCGTAGCGGTGGACAGCTTCCATCATCCGCTCCACCACGGGGTCGAGCAGGTCGTGGGCCTCCTCGGGATCGCGGTCAGCGAGGAGTTCCATAGAGCCCTTGAGGTCAGCGAAGAGAGTCGTGACCTGCTTGCGCTCGCCTTCGAGGGCCGCCCGGGAGGTCAGGATTTTATCGGCGAGGTGCTTAGGCGTGTACGTGCCAGGCGAACCGAACTTCGGTGAAGGTAGCGGGCCAGCTGCGGCGGCAGCCCCAGCCATTGGATGCCCGCACTTCTTGCAGAACTTCGCAGTGGGACGATTCGACTTTCCGCAACTGGGGCAAGCCGTTTCAAGCTGAGAGCCGCATTCTTCGCAAAAAGCAGCGTCAGCAGGATTCGGCGCGTGGCACTGCGGACACTCCATACCGGTTCCTCCGGTTAGATCGACCGGTGAAGGGGGACAACGCTGCCGCTAGGCTAGTCCTTGACCCAACACGGGTCAACCGCTACCCGGCGCGGACAGTGAATCTTGGTGTCATAACGAGGAAAAAATTTTTTCGATATTCCAGTCCCAGCAATACGGAATTTGGAAAGGATATGGAGAAGTTGAGGCCAGGCTTGCGATTACGTTATTTTACAAAGTGTCATCATGGGGTCATCAGGGCGCCAGTCTGGCGATTATGCGTTTCGGTGGGGCTTGCAAGAAAGGCACCGTGGTTTGTAAAGGGGGTAGGCAGGAGCTCCTTGGACCGGGCGATTCACGGGGTGATGCGGCCTGGAGAGGGAGAAAGGTGCCGAGAACCTCTTACGCCGAGGCCAATCTGGCGGGGGCATTTCTTGCTACTTGGCACTTGCTACTGATGTTTCAATATCTATCTCCGAGCGCAATGTCCGGTGCACCGGACACTTGTTGGCGATCTCAAACAGCAGTTGCCGTTGCTCGGATGTGAGCTCCCCTTCGAGAAAAAGCTCGCGCTCAATACGGTCGACCTTTCCTTCCTTGGTCTCACAGTGCTCGCAGTCTTCGGCGTGGATTTTCTGATGATTGAGTTTCACTGATATCTTGTCGAGCGGCAGTTTCTTGTAATCGGCATACATACGCAACGTCATGCTCGTGCAGGCGCCCAGGCTTGCCAGTAGCAGCTCGTACGGATCCGGACCGATGTCGCGCCCGCCATTTTTCACGGGTTCGTCGGCCAACAGGTGATGGGATCGGGTCAAAACGTCCTGCCCAAACTTCCCATCGTTTTCCCGTACAAGCACCTCACCGCGATCGAGCGAAGGCCGCGCCCCGGTGTCTGTGGGTTGCTGCGCCGCGGGCACGTAGCGACGTGCCCAGGCCGCGATGGTATCGGCCACGTACTGCGAGTCTTGCCTGCGGTTGAGAAGATGATCGGCGTCGTCCAGCGAAATAAAGCTCTTCGGGTGCTTTGCAGCCTCGAAGATGCGGCGCGCGTTGTCTATGTCAACGATTTCATCGTGCGGCGAGTGGAAAATCAGTAATGCTTTTTTCATTCGCGCGATCTGGGTGTGTAGATTCTGGCCGGAAATATCGTCCAGGAATTGTTTCTTGATCTTGAAGCTGCGTCCCGCCAGGATCACAGTGGCCTCGCCCTGCGCCTCGATCTCGTCGAGCTTCGTTCGAAACAAATGGCTGACATGCTCCGGATCGGCCGGCGCACCGATGACGACTACCGCCTTGGCCTCCGGAATCTTTCCTGCCGCTGACAGCACGGCCGCACCGCCTAAGCTATGACCGATGAGAATCGTGGGCGCACCCAGAGTGGTTCTCATATAGTCAGCAGCACAGATCAGATCGGCAATGTTCGACGAGAAGTTGGTATTGGCAAAATCCCCCTCGCTGTTTCCCAGCCCGGTAAAGTCAAAACGCACGACCGCGATGCCCTTGGCGGCGAGCGCACGGCTGATGCGCGAGGCCGCCGCGACATCCTTGGAGCAGGTGAAACAGTGCGCGAACAGCGCGTAGGCGATGGGCTCGATGGCCGGGCGCTCCAGCAGGGCGTCCAGCTGCTCGCCGTCCTGGTTGGGAAAGGTCAGCTTCTCCTTGCGGTTTGTTAGCCCGGTAGATGTCATGCTGTGTTGCCTCCCTATCGTCGGACTTGGTGAGACGGCACCGATGCGGTGCGCGCTTTCGGCGCGGTTATAGTAACCTCATCGCAGAGAGTTTCGCCTATTTGTGCCGGCGTCCTTTTTACCATTGCCTATGACAGCGGCCGTTGTGAAGGACCGTCGGTCACACTCTGTTAATCTCGCTCGCGAAAAGCGTTAGCATTGGCTCACACGACTTGAAGTGGGTTGCGATGGCGATGGCTGCAGCAGGGCTTGCAGCCGCTGCCTCCACAATGCAGCGGGCGGTGATCTGCGTGCTGATCGGCTTGTGTTTGGCCGGCCCTGCTGCGGTGCAAGGGGCTCAGACGTCCAAAGGAGGTGCTGCGATGGCGTTGACAATCACATCCCCGGCATTCGCTCACAACGGCGAAATCCCAAAGAAGTATACGTGCGACGGCGATGATGTCTCGCCGGCGCTCGCGTGGGCGGGGGTGCCGGAAGGCACCAAGAGCCTGGCGCTGATCGTGGACGATCCCGATGCGCCAGACCCGGCGGCGCCGCAGATGACCTGGGTCCACTGGGTGCTCTATAACATTCCACCGGATGCGACGGCTTTGTCTGAAGCAGTTGCGCCCACGGCCCTGCCTGCGGGCACGCGGGAAGGCCTCAACGACTGGAACCGTACCGGCTACGGTGGACCCTGCCCGCCGATCGGACGGCATCGATACTTCCACAAGCTCTACGCGCTGAACACCGTGCTGCCCGATTTCGGCAAGCCGAGCAAGGCCAAGCTCGAGAAGGCCATGGAAGGACACATCCTCGAGCAGGTGGAATTGATCGGGACTTACGAAAGATAGCGGCGAGTGCCGAGTAGCTGGTAGCGAGGAAAAACCCCTCGATGGCCTTTGCAATCCCTAGCTACTCGCTACTACGGACTCGCTACTGAATTTTTTTGCGTTGGTTCTCTAATCCATCCCAAAACGCAGCCACGCCATCCAACATCTCGTTGCCGCGACGGATAAAGGCGTGCTCGTCGACATCACGGCCGAAGTAGAGCTCCTCGAGCTCCTCCTGCGTGTGCTGCGCATGCTGCGCCTCGAGCCGGCTGTGCCAGCTAAAGAAAGCCAATGGCAGCGTTGATCTGGTGCGCTCGTTGTATTTTCTAAAGCCTTCGACGAGCTCGTCCCAGAAACCGGCCGCCGCCCAGTTTTCGACCGCGTAGCTCGCCGCCTGCGAGGTCATGTAATCATCGCCTCCATACAAGCGCCTGAGCTCGTCGCAGAAGAACAACGTTGACTCCGTGCCATGTCGCTGCTGACCGACGTCGTTGAACTCCAGCCCCAACCTGCTCGCCATCTGCAGGAGCCATTCGAAATGGGCGGCACGAAAGCGGAATACTCCGCCTTCGACCGTACCTTCGGTGGAAACGAGCCGGGTCTCGGCCTCATCGCCATTGACTGTAGTCCTGCTGCTGTCCGGCTTGAAAACCACGCCGATCTCGTTGGCGAGAATCTCCTTGGATGCACGCATTCCTTCAAGCGAATCGGCGTTGATCATCTTGTAAAGCTGAGCTACCAGGAACAGATTCGAAAATACCGAGAACTGAATGATAAATGCCTGTATCTGCTCCTGTGTTTGCTTACCTTGTCTGAACCATGCCGTGTAACGGTTATCGGTAATAATGCGGTGCTTGAGAAGCTCGTTGTGTATACGCGCCTGGAACGCCAGAAAACGCTTCGCCTTCTCCACAGAGTAACCTTTTTGTCCTTGCGCGATCGCTTGCAAACACGGTTGGGTCAGCCCAACCAGATCATGCTCCTCGGCAAAGGTATCCAACGCCAGTTTTGCTGCAACGCTCATATTCCACCTCGAATTGCATTCGGTCCTGCTGCCCGATGACAGCTTCATACTGATAAGTTTAGACGAGGCGGCATAAGCCAGGTTCCTGGGAAAAACTACCCAATGCAAAGGCGTAAAACGCGCATATCGTTGAGAGTTAAAGAAAAACTGTCAGTTTCTCTGTGTACTCTGCGCCTCCTCGGTCTCTGCGTTTTTTCCAATGATTCAACAGGGCTGCACTTCCTGCTCGATGGCGCCGAAGATGCTCTGTGCTTTCTCGTCAAGCATCTCGATACGAACCCGGTCGCCGAAGCGCATGAACGGCGTCCTGGCCTTTCCTTCGTTGATAATCTCGAGCACGCGTCGTTCGATCAGACACGAACAGCCCCGCGACTCGTCCGCGTTCGACACGGTACCCGAGCCGATGATCGTTCCGGCACCTAACGAGCGTGTCTTGGCTGCATGAGCGACCAGCTCCGAAAAATCGAATTGCATGTCCTCCCCTGCATCAGGATTTCCGAAGAGCGTGTCATTGAGATGTGAAATCAACGGAAGGTGGGCCTTGGCCCCGTCCCACGCCGCGCCGAGCTCGTCCGGGGCCACCGCCACGGGTGAAAATGTGCTCGCAGGCTTGCCATGAAGAAAGCCGAACCCCTTGGGCAACTCGGAGGAGATCAGATTACGCAGCGAGACATCGTTGACCAGCATCAACAGCTTGATGTGACCCGCCGCTTCCTTGCGGGTCACGCCCACGGGGACGTCATCGGTGATGACGGCGAGCTCGGCTTCGAAGTCGACACCCCACTCGAGATCCGCGACGCTGATCGGATCGCGCGGGCCGAGAAAGCCATCCGAGCCACCCTGGTACATCAGCGGATCCGTGGTAAAGCTCGGTGGCATCTGCGCGCCGCGTGCCTTGCGCGCGCGTTCAACATGGCTGAGATACGCGCTGCCATCGAGCCATTGGTACGCGCGCGGCAGCGGCGAGGCGAGTGCGGCGAAATCCAGTTGAAAACCGTCCTGTGTGCCTTCGTTGAGCGCCTCGTAGACGGTAGCGAGCCGGGGCGCGGTGTTGTTCCAATCCTCCAGCGCCGCCTGCAACGTGCTGGCGTACTGCGGGACCTCGCACGCCACGCTAAGATCACGGCTAACGACGACTAAAGTCCCATCCTTGCCACCGGCCTTCAGCGAAGCAAGCTTCATTTCTTGCTGTCTTTCCACGAGTCGACATAACCGGTCCACTCGACTTCAGACAGCCGTTGATCCACATCGAGCGCATCGCGGGTGTCGATCATCACCGCCACCTCGTCGGTTTCCTTGCGCACGGCCTTCTTGCCGGCCGCCAATGCCTTAGGGTGGGGCCCATGGGTGATGCCGCTCGGATGCAGCGTCAGCATGCCGGGATGAATATTGTCGCGCGAAAAGAACTCCCCGCGGTGGTAAAAAAGCACCTCGTCGTAGTCGTCGTTATTGTGAAAAAACGGCACCCTCAGGGCCCCGGGATCGCTCTCCAGCGGGCGCGGACAGAACGTGCATACTACGAAGCGGCCTGCCACAAAAGTAGTATGAGCCGACGGCGGTACATGATAGCGGTGGCTCATGAGCGGGCGGATATCACGCCAGTTCAAACGAACCGGCACCAGCGTCCCATGCCATCCCATCGCATCGAGCGGATTGAACGGATAGGTTATCTTGCTCAAGGTGCCGCGGCGTTTGACTACCAGCTCGCAGCTGCTCTCGGTTTGTTGGGCGATAAACGCATCGTCGATCGTGGGCGTATCGAGCACCGCCGGATCGAACACGGCATGGTCGCCGACCATTCCTTTCTCGGGCAACTGGTAGCTGCTGTCGGTGGCCTGGATCAGCAAGACCGTCAAGGGTCCCGTGGTTTCCACGCGCCACATGGTGCCCCGCGGTAGCATGATGTAATCGCCCTCACGGAGCTCGAGATGACCGTAATCGCAATACAGGCTCCCCGCCCCCGCGTGCACGAACAGCAGCTCATCGCCATCGCCGTTTCGTACCAGATGATTCATGGCGCGGTCCGTTTTCCAGAGGCGCAGCTGCACGCTCGGGTTACTGAGCAGCGGCGTCGCGTCCCACGGTGAGGGGACGAGAGCTGTGAGTTTTGCCGTGTCGAATGCGCGTGGACGCAGCGGCCCGTCTACTTCGGTCCATCCCGTTGGCGGGTGGCGGTGGTACATCTGGGTCGACGGTCCGTAAAACCCGTGCTTGCCCAGTTCGCGCTCGTAACTACCCGGCGGCAAATCCGCGTGCGCTTGCCGGGAAGCGATACCTTCGACCTTGGGAAACGAGATCCAGTGGGACCTGGCCATGTCAGATAACCCCGCGCTCCATTTGATCGTGTTCGATGGCCTCAAACAGCGCCTGGAAATTGCCCTCACCAAAGCCCTGGTTGCCTTTGCGCTGGATGACCTCAAAGAAGATGGGCCCGATCACGGTATCGGTAAAGATCTGTAACAGCAGGCCAAGGTTTTTGCGGGGCGCACCGTCAATAAGGATGCGACCGCGTTTCAGACGCTCGAGGTCCTCGCCATGGCCGGCTACGCGCTTATCGACGGCCGTGTAATAGGTATCAGGTGTATCCATGAACTTGACCTGGTTTTTGCCCAAAGCCTCGACAGTTTCAAAGATATCGTCCGTTGCCAACGCGATGTGCTGGATGCCCTCCCCGCGATAGGTATCGAGATATTCCTGAATCTGCGATTTCGCGTCCGAGGGCTCGTTGATCGGGATACGAATCTTTCCGCACGGGCTGGTCATGGCGCGCGACTTGAGGCCGGTCGCCTTGCCCTGAATATCGAAGAAGTGGGTCTCGCGGAAGTTGAACAGCCGTTCGTAGAAGCTCGCCCATTGATCCATCCGGCCCTTGTGGACATTGTGAGTGAGATGATCCACATGCGTAAGGCCGACACCCTTCGGCCGTGCCGGTACATCCTCGAGCCGAACAAAATCGACCTCATAGATCGAGCGATCGCCATAGCGATCGATCAGATAAATAAGACTGTTCCCGACCCCGCGGATAGCAGGAATGTTGAGCTCCATCGGCCCGACACGGCCCTCGTAGGGTTCGGCACCGAGATCGAGCGCACGTGCGTAGGCAGCTGCCGCGTCTTTGACCCGTATCGCAAACGCGCAGACAGAGGGGCCGTGCACTTTCGCAAAGGCCTGCGCGAAGCTCTGCGGCTCGTGGTTGATAATGAAATTAACGTCGCCCTGGCGATACAGCGTCACGTCCTTGGAGCGGTGGCGCGCAACGGCGACAAACCCCATTCGCTGGAAGAGCTGTTCCAGCGACCGGCTATCGGGCGCCGTGTACTCGATGAACTCGAACCCGTCCGTACCCATGGGGTTATCCGGGACAGTGCTCATAGCGCGACCCCCGTGCTGTTTTTGAGATCCGGCCACGACTTCTGCGCCCCGCATCGGCGCCGGCCGGGACGTTCCGGGTCGTTCGAACCCGTCTGCAAGGTTTTCATGTCCCTATGCCAAAGATCCTTTTGTGCACCAGGCGGGGGGCGGTGGTTTGCCCCTACGCCAAAATATAGACCACCGGGCCAGCCGGCGTTCGGGTCTCACGCCGTGCGCACGACCTCGGCCAGGCGTGCGACCGCGGCCTTAACTTCTTGTTCTGTATTGAGAATATCAGGACACAGGCGCAGCAGGCCGTCGCGGGCGTCGGCCTTGATACCCCGCCTACCGAGCTCGGCCGCTACATCGGCGCGCCGGTCGTACGCAATGGCCAGGAATCCCCCGCGCCGCTCCGGGGCGCCGAGAACAGGGAAGCCTGCCGCAGCCAAGGATTCCTCCAATTGCCGCTGCTGGGCGAGCGAGTAATCGCGCAGCCGCGTCACCCCTAGTGTCAGCGTTAATTCCAGGCCCGCGCGGGCCTGGTAGAGCGGCAATATTGCGGGTGTGGATTCCAGAAAGGCATTGCCGCCGGGTGCGAGCTTGGGTGTTGCGGGGCGCTCGAACTTGAACGGCTCGGGTTGTGCGAACCAGCCGGTATCGAGGGTCGCCAGGCTGGCATTCAGGTGACGCGGATGCACATAGAGCCAGCCGGCGCCCGGACCCCCGCGTAGATACTTGTAACACCCGCCGATCGCAAAATCGGCGCCCAGCGCTTGAATGTCCGTCGGCACGATGCCGGCAGCGTGATAGAGGTCTACCAGCACGTTGGCACCCTTTGCCTGTGCGCCGGCCACCAGGTCCTGCAAATCGGTGAGTAGCTGGCCCGTCGTGAAAAACACCATAGAGACGACCACCAGTGCCGTCGACGGGCCGACCGCATCCAGCAGTTTGATGGCACTGTACTCGCCGTGCTCATCCGGCGCGACGAAGCTGAGATCGATGCGGCCGCGCTGCGCGTAGATCTTTAGGACAAGGTCAATGGAATCGAACTCATCGCGTGTTGTGACCACCCCGATTTTCTTGTCGTAGCAGTTAAGCACGGCACGCAAACCTTGACCGGCACTGCTCTTGGGGACGATACAGTCGTGACGCGCGGCGTTTATAAGCCGTGCGATGCGGCCGCGAAAGGCCTCCCGCTCGGTGAGCCAATCTTCCCAGGCGTCGTCCATGTTCTCGTACCAGCATTGCAACGCCTCTTGCACGTCGCGCGCGGTCTGGTCCAAGGGGCGGCCAAGCGAGTGATTGGCGAGATAGATTTCGTCACCGGCCCGGTGTAGCACCCGGGAGAAGAGGGGATGGATCCAGTGAACGAGCGCCTCCTCGCGCAGCGGGGCGGGACCCAGCGCGCTCACCGCTTTTTGCATCGCCGTCACTGCTCCGCGCCGATTTCTGTACGGACGTCATAGAGCTCGGGAAAGAAGGTATGGTCCAGCGCCCGGCGCAAGAAAGCGACGCCCGAGGAGCCACCGGTGCCGCGCTTGTAGCCGATGATGCGCTCAACCGTTTTCATGTGCCGGAAGCGCCAGAGCTGGAACTGTTCCTCGACGTCTACGAATTTTTCGCACAAAGCATAAGCATCCCAGTGATCGTGCGGTGACTCATAGATTTGCTTGAATACGGGTATGAGCTTCTCGTTGCGCTGGTATGGGAGCGACCAGTCGCGATCCACGCTTTCAGCCGAAACCGCGTAGCCCTGGCGGTGGAGATGGCGCAGAAACTCATCATAGATGCTGGGGCTGCGCAATACCGCCCGCAGCTCCTCGTAGACGGCCGTGTCGTAACGGAAAACCTCGAGCATTGCCTCATTCTTGTTCCCGAGAATATATTCGATGGCGCGGTACTGCGGGGACTGAATACCCGATGCATGCCCCAGGACATGGCGAAACTTGCTGTACTCACTTGGGGTGAGCGTCGACAGCACCGCCCACTGCTCGAACAGCTGAAGTTGTATCAGCTTGACCCGGGCCAGGATCTTGAAACAAGGGCCCAGATTATCGGCCTTGATGTGATCAATCGCTGCGCGCAGCTCATGCAGTACAAGCTTCATCCACAGCTCGGCTATCTGGTGCTGTATGATAAAGAGCAGCTCGTCGTGATGCGGGGGTTCACTGAGTGGCTTCTGTGCATTCAGCAACTGATCCAGGTGCAGGTAACTCGAGTAGGTCAAGCGACCTCGAAGATCGAGCTCGATTGACTCGCCTTCACCAAATGGATTTTTTCTTTGGTCAGACACGCTGCGCCCTAGGTCGCATAACCCTTGCGGGAACCCTTTTATGCCAAATCCGGTCGAAATAATAGAAGCTATAATTAAGTCTAGCAAAACCTGTGACACGCAGGGGCCCCGTTGTTCTGAAATGCGTATGGGGCCAAACAAGGTGGGGAAGCGTGTATGCGCCGAGGCAACGGGTGGGCGCTGAGTTCTTCGTCGCCTTTCGGTTATCCAACTAAACGTGTGTAGCGGGCTCCGCGGTAGCAGGCTCGGTGTAGGCTACGAGGGCGGGCGCTGGCAGCGATATGGACATATTAGAGCACGCCGATGACCTGGGTTTCGGCGACATTCATATCAAGATCGATCCCGCCACCGGGCTTCATGCCATTATTGCAATTCACAGCACCTGTCTAGGCCCGGCCCTGGGTGGCTGTCGATGGCTGTCCTACCCCACTACGGAGGCGGCGTTGCTTGATGCCATGCGCCTGGCGTGCGGCATGACCTACAAGGCGGCGATCTCAGGCCTGTCCTCGGGCGGGGGCAAGGCCGTGCTCATTCGGCCACCGCACCCCATTGATCGCGAGGCCTACTTCGAGGCCTTCGGCAGCTTCGTTGACGAGCTCGGGGGGCGCTATATCACCGCCGTGGACAGTGGCACCAGCGTTGCGGACATGGATATCATTGCACGGCGTACGCAACACGTGGCCAGCACATCCGCGAGTCGTGCGGGCAGCGGCGATCCTTCGCCGCACACGGCGCTCGGTATTCGGCGCGGCATCGAGGCCGGCGTGAAAAGCAAGCTCAAGAGAGATAGCCTGGAGGGTGTGCACGTCGCCATCCAGGGTGTGGGGCATGTGGGCTATCCACTGGCCCGGGAGCTGGCCGTACATGGAGCCCGGTTGACGGTGTGCGATGTAGGTGAAAGCGCAGTCGAGCGTTGCGTTGATGAGTTTGGAGCCGCGAGCGTCGCACGCGAGCGCATCTACGAGATTGAGAGTGACGTCTTCGCCCCGTGCGCATTGGGTGCCATCATCAACGACGAGACGTTGCCCCGGCTCAACACGAAAATTGTCGGCGGCGCGGCTAACAACCAGTTGGCCGAGATTCGACATGGGGATTTGTTGCACCGGCGCGGTATCCTGTATGCGCCGGACTACGTGATCAATGCCGGAGGAATTATTCAGATCATCGTTGATGATGAAGCTGAGATGAACGAAAAGATCCTAGGCATCTATGATACGCTTATGCGTATCTTCACGCAGTCCGAGAAAATGAACCAGCCACCTCGTCGTGTGGCGGATAGTATAGTCGATGCCATGCTGGCCGAGAAGAAAACGGCCTGAGCATGGGGGAGCGACCATAGAAGTTGTTGCACCATTGCCGCACTGAAAAGAAATTCTTTGGACTACGAAAAGCACGAGATGAGTAATAGCGACGATTCGACCATGGGAAGACAAAAACCGACAGCAGAAACCAAAGGCACCGTCTCGACTTGTGTCGCGACATTCGAGATTCATCATACGCAATTGCTGGATCACGACGCCAAGGTCAAGGGCTCACTGCCCGAGTTTGCGCGCGATCCGGCGAATCTGATCTCGCTTTATCGCGCCATGGTACTCACGCGCCTCTTCGACAAGAAGGCGGTCGCGCTGCAACGTACCGGGCAGTTGGGTACGTACTCACCGGCGCTGGGGCAAGAAGCCACCTTTGTGGCGGTCGGCAGCGCCATGCGGCCCGAGGACGTACTGCTGCCCACTTATAGAGAGTCTGGCGCCATGTTTCTTCACGGCGTGAGCATGCAGGAGCTATTACTGTACTGGGGTGGCGATGAGCGCGGGATGGATTACGCGGTTGCTCGTGAGGACTTTCCTATCTGTATACCCATCGCCACGCACGCACCGCAGGCGGCCGGCGTTGCCCTGGCCATGAAGCTGCGGCGCGAGCCGCGGGTTGCCGTGTGTACGCTGGGCGATGGCGCCACCTCGAAGGGAGATTTCTACGAGGCCATCAATCTCGCCGGTGCATGGCAGTTGCCGGTCGTTTTCGTGGTTTGCAACAATCAATGGGCGATCTCCTTACCGCGCAGTGAGCAGACGTGTGCACAGACGTTGGCGCAGAAGGCGATCGCAGCCGGCATCGATGGCGAGCAGGTCGATGGCAATGATGTGATTGCCGTACACCATCGGCTGGCGCTGGCGCTCGAGAAGGCGAGAGTGGGCGGCGGACCCACTCTGATCGAGGCACTGAGCTATCGTATGGGTGATCATACAACCGCGGATGACGCCAGCCGTTATCGCACGCAAGAAGAGCTCAAAGAGCAGTGGCGGCTCGACCCGATCAAACGCCTGCACGATTTCCTGGTTAAAAATGGCGACTGGACGGAGCAGAAAGAGCAGGCGTTAAACGCCGAGTGTACGCAGGAGGTCGAGCAGGCGGTCAAGGACTACCTGGCGACGCCGCCACCGCCACCCGAGAGCATGTTCGATTATCTTTACGAAAAATTACCGACGTCACTGGCAAGCCAGCGCGAGGCCGCTATCAGGAGGGGTGCGAAGCATGCCTGAGGTCGCGCTGGTCGAGGCCGTCAACCTGGCGCTGGCGCACGAGATGCAAGCCGATGAGAACGTCATCGTGCTGGGCGAGGATGTGGGTGTTAACGGCGGCGTATTTCGTGCAACGGTGGGCCTGCAGGAGCGTTTTGGCAAGGAGCGTGTCATGGACACGCCGCTCGCCGAGACGCTGATAGCGGGGGTGTGTATCGGCATGGCGGCGCAGGGGTTCAAGCCCGTTGCCGAGATCCAGTTTATGGGATTCATTTACCCGGCAATCGATCAAATACTTAATCACGCCGCGCGATTGCGCTATCGCACACGCGGGCGGCTTACCTGCCCCATGGTGCTGCGCGCGCCGTTCGGCGGCGGTATCCATGCGCCGGAGCATCACTCCGAGAGCACGGAAGCCATGTTCGCTCACATTCCCGGGCTTCGCGTCGTTATCCCGTCGTCACCGTTAAGGGCATATGGATTACTGCTTGCAGCCATTCGCGATCCGGACCCCGTCATTTTTCTGGAACCGAAACGGATCTATCGTCTTGTGAAACAGGAGGTGCCCGACGACGGTAAGGCGCTGCCGTTGGACGTTTGCTTTGTGCTGCGAGAAGGATCCGACGTCACGGTCGCGACCTGGGGCGCGATTACGCACGAGACCATGATGGCTGCCGATCAGCTGGGCGAAGAAGGAATCAGTGCCGAGGTCATCGATGTCGCAACGATTAAGCCGTTGGATATGGAAACGATTCTGCAGTCGGTGGCGAAAACGGGTCGCTGCGTGGTCGTGCACGAGGCGGCCCAGACGGCCGGCATGGGTGCAGAGATTGCCGCGCAGCTTGCAGAGCATGGCCTGCTCACGTTGCTGGCGCCTGTACAACGCGTCGCGGGATACGATACGGTTATGCCGCTGTACAGGTTGGAGGATCAATATATGCCCGACACGGCACGCATCGTGGAGGCGGTAAGAAAGACGATGGAGATGGCATGACTATTTTCAAGTTACCGGACCTCGGCGAGGGGTTGCAAGAGGCGGAGATTCGCGAGTGGCATGTCTCCGTCGGCGATGAGGTCAAGGAAGATCAACCGCTGGTTTCGGTCGAAACCGATAAGGCCATCGTCGAAATCCCCAGCCCGCGCAGTGGACGCATCCAGAAGCTGAATGGAAAGCCGGGAGATATCCTCCAGGTCGGAGACTCGCTTGTCGAGTTCAAAGGCAAGGCGGGCGAGAGCGCTGACAAAGGAACCGTCGTCGGGCGCGTCGAGGTGGGTAAGGAGGTCGTCAACGAGAAAGCCACCGCGTCGGGCAAGGCGGCTATAGGTGTGAAGGCCGTGCCGGCGGTGCGTGCGCTCGCCCGGCGCCTAGACGTGGATATATCCATCGTCACCCCGAGTGGCCCCGACGGCACAGTGACCGCCGCCGACGTTCAGCGCGCGGCCAAGGTGCTGGCCGAGGTGGGGCCGCTGGAACCGTTGCGGGGTGTGCGCCGGGCGATGGCCCGCAGCATGACGCAGGCACATGCCGAGGTCGCGGCGGTCACGGTTGTGGATGACGCCGACATTGATGCGTGGAAGGAAGGCGAGGATGCCACACTGCGATTGATTCGGGCGATCGCTACCGCGTGCAAGGCCGAGCCATCCCTGAATGCATGGTACGACAGTCAGGCGATGGGGCGGCGCGTAATCGAGAAGATCAATCTTGGCATTGCCGTCGACACCGAAGAGGGGCTTTTCGTACCGGTGCTGCACGACGTGGGCAATCGCGATGCCGCCGATCTGCGCAAGGGGCTGGATGCGCTCAAGCGAGATATCAAGGCGCGTACCGTGCCGCCGGAGGAGCTGCGCGGTTACACGATTACGCTGTCCAACTTCGGGACCTTCGGTGGCCGCTACGCGGATCCCGTTGTGATGCCGCCCACCGTCGCCATCCTGGGCGCCGGTCATATTCGGGCCGAGGTTGTGGTCGTCGATGACAAGCCCGCGGTTCATAGAATCCTTCCGCTTTCGCTGAGCTTCGATCACCGCGCGCTCACGGGGGGAGAGGCCACGCGTTTCTTGATGGCCGTTATCAAGGATCTGCAATTAGCCGATTGACGCGTATATCATGCGAGCGGTGCTGGAGCTCCGTCCGCTGACGGGTCGCTCGGCGCGCCAATAGGCTAGAGCGTGTGTTCCGGCTGCGAGATAAAGGCATGGCCATCATAAAGTCCAAGATTGACACCTCATCGCCCCAGTTCGCACAAAACGCAGCGAACATGCAATCGCTGGTGAATAACCTGAAAGCGATGCTGGAGCGCGTGACCGCGGGCGGACCGGGCAAGGCACGCGAAAAGCACCTCAAGCGCGGCAAGCTGCTGGTGCGCGATCGCATCAAGATTCTACTTGACAAAGACAGTCCGTTTGTCGAGTTTTCGGCGCTCGCCGCCAACGATATGTACGACGATGACGTTCCGAGTGCCGGTATCGTTACGGGGGTCGGCCGCGTGCACGGGCAGGAGGTCGTCATTGTCGCCAACGACGCGACGGTCAAAGGCGGGACCTACTATCCCATCACAGTCAAGAAGCACCTGCGGGCGCAGGAGATCGCGCGCCAAAACCGCCTGCCCTGCATTTATCTGGTCGATTCGGGCGGCGCGTTTCTCCCGCTGCAAGATGAGGTATTCCCGGACCGCGACCACTTCGGGCGCATTTTTTACAACCAGGCCACGCTTTCGGCCATGGGCATACCCCAGATTGCGGTGGTGATGGGGTCATGCACGGCGGGTGGCGCCTACGTGCCGGCGATGGCCGATGAGACGATCATCGTCAAGAACCAGGGCACGATATTCCTCGGCGGGCCACCACTGGTGAAGGCCGCCACCGGCGAGGTGGTCGATGTGGAGCAGCTTGGCGGCGGTGACGTCCACACGCGGCTATCCGGGGTGGCCGATCATCTGGCTGACGACGATGCTCACGCACTGCAGCTCGCGCGCGACATCGTGGCTAACCTGAATTACTACAAGGTGGGCAGTCTGCAGACTAAGCCCGCAGTCGAACCGAAGTATCCCGCCGAGGAGATTTATGGTGTGATCCCGCGCGACGCACGCTACCAGTACAATGCCCGCGAGATCATCGCACGCATCGTCGACGGCTCGGAGTTGCACGAGTTCAAGGCGCGCTATGGAAAGACACTGGTGTGTGGCTTTGGCCATTTGCACGGTTTTCCGGTCGGTATCATCGCCAACAACGGCGTGCTGTTCTCCGAGTCCGCGCTGAAAGGGACTCATTTCATTCAGCTCTGTGACCGACGCCGTATACCGATCGTATTCTTGCAGAACATCGCCGGTTTCATGGTTGGCACCAAGTTCGAGAACGAGGGTATTTCCAAGGACGGCGCTAAGATGGTGACCGCGGTGGCGTGCTCGCGGGTGCCGAAGTTTACCGTGATCGTCGGGGGTTCGTTCGGCGCCGGCAACTATGCGATGTGCGGCCGTGCCTACGGACCGCGGCAGCTGTGGATGTGGCCGAACGCGCGCATTTCCGTGATGGGTGGCGAAACGGTCGCCACGGTGCTGTCGATCGTGAAACGCGACAGCATGGCCGCACGCGGCGAGCAATGGGGCGGCGAGGAGGAAGAGGTGTACAAGGAGGAATTGCGCAAGCAGTATGACATTCAGGGTCATCCTTATTACGCAACGGCCCGCCTGTGGGACGATGGCGTCATTGATCCGGTCGACACGCGAAAGGTATTGGCCATCGGGATTGCCGCGGCCTTGAACGCGCCGATCGAGAAGACAGACTATGGTGTATTTCGTATGTAAAACCGAGTTCCAAATAGCAAGTGGCAAGTAGCAAGGATAAAAATACACATAACCGGCACCCTGTTTGTATTCCTTGCCACTTGAAACGCGACGCTGGCTACTGTTTCGTAAACTGACCATGTCTGACACCTTACGTGTAAACACCGATGACCGGGGCGTGACCACGCTGACGCTGAACCGTCCCGAGCGGCACAACGCGTTCGATGACAAGCTGATAAACACACTGCTCGCCACGTTACAACAGATCGAGCAGGACCCGGCTGCACGCGTGGTGGTGTTAACGGGTGCGGGCAAGTCGTTTTCCAGTGGCGCGGATCTGGCATGGATGCGCGCCATGGCCAGCTACGATGAGAAAACCAATCGCGAGGATGCCCAACGCCTGGCCAGGCTGATGGAGGTCTTGAACAACCTGGCCAAACCGGTAGTGGCTCGGGTAAACGGGTCGGCATACGGCGGCGCCGTGGGTCTGATCGCGTGTTGTGACATCGTGATCGCAAGTGAGCACGCCGAGTTTGCGCTTACGGAAGTACGCCTCGGGCTTGCGCCCGCGGTAATATCGCCATACGTGATCGCGGCTATCGGCGCGCGGCAGGCGCGGCGGTTGTTCCTGAATGCCGAGCGCATTTCCAGTGATGAAGCGCGCCGGATCGGACTGGTACACGAGGTTGCGAGCGACGAGGCGCTGACCGCGGCGGTGGACAAGCATGTGCACTACCTGTTGAAGGCGGGTCCGAACGCGCTCGCGCAGTGCAAGCGTCTGGTGTTGGAGCAGACGCCTGGTATATCGACCGAGGATACAGTTGATCTGATTGCGCGGCTTCGCGTGTCAGCGGAAGGCCAGGAAGGCATGGCCGCGTTCTTCGAGAAGCGCAAGCCGAGCTGGACCAAGTAGCATCGTCATGCCGAGCTATCCGCAGCGCGTCAAGGTGGTAGAGGTCGGCCCGCGCGATGGGCTGCAGAACGAACCCACGCCCATCGACACCGATACCAAGGTCGAGTTTATCAATCGCCTGAGCGATACGGGACTATCCGTCATCGAGGCGACCAGCTTTGTCAGCCCGAAGTGGGTGCCGCAGCTTGCCGATGCGGATGAAGTCATGGCGCGCATCACGCGCAAGACAGATGTGTCCTACCCTGTGCTCGTGCCCAATATCAAGGGGTTGGAGCGCGCGTTCGCGGCCGGGGTTAAAGAGATCGCGGTGTTTTCAGCGGCGTCCGAGGCCTTTTCGCAAAAGAATACGAACTGCTCCATCGACGAGTCGATCGAACGCTTTCGTCCCGCGATCGCCCGGGCCCAGGAAGAGGGTGTGCGGGTGCGGGGTTACATCTCTTGTGTGCTCGGCTGCCCCTACGAGGGCGCTGTCGATCCGCAGCGCGTCGCCGCAGTCGCAAGACAACTGTACGGGCTCGGTTGCTACGAAATATCCCTCGGCGATACCATCGGCATCAGTACGCCGCTGCAAGCAAGAGACCTGGTCGCGACAGTCGCTCGCGTTGTGCCGATAGAGCACGTGGCGGTGCACTTTCATGACACACGCGGGCAGGCACTGGCGAATATCCTTGCCTGTCTCGAGCTCGGTGTGTCGGTGGTCGATTCGTCGGTCGGCGGTCTTGGTGGTTGTCCCTATGCCAGCGGCGCGACCGGCAACGTCGCGACAGAGGATGTACTTTATATGTTGCACGGCATGGATATCGAGACGGGTGTCGATATGGATCGGCTCATCGAGGTGGGACGCTTTATCAGTACCAGGCTCGGCCGCGAAACGCAGAGCAGAGTAGCGCGGGCGAAAGGGTAGCCGTTAAACTCGCTGGTGCCACCGTGCGGCTCCGGCGTTCCGCCCGCGCCCTGGGCCCGCGCGACGGCACTTTCTGCGCTATGCTGTCCTGCATCGCGCGAAAGCCCAGGGCTTGCCATCCGTGGCAAGCCCGTTCGCCGGGACGACGGTCCACTGGACCTTCGTCTTTGTCCGGCTCACCCCTGTGCCGGCGCGCGGGCGGGGCTTTCATCGCTGCGCTTTCCTGCTACGCTCGAAAGCCCGGGGCGCGCCGTCCGTGGCGCGCCCGCTCGGCGGGACGGCGATTCACTGGATCGCCGTCTGGGTCCGCCTCGCCCTGCCCTCGCCCCGTTGGGCCTTTTCCAGGGTGCAGGCGGGGCTCCACGAGTCGCCTTACACTGACACCAGCGAGCACATTGGAGGATGAGAGCGACATGACCACATTCCGCGCTTTTCGCATTCACGACGATAAAGGTCAGGCCGGTATCGAGCAGGTGAGCCTTGATGATCTTTCGTCCGGTGAGGTCGTGATCAAGGCCGCCTACTCGGACATCAATTATAAAGATGCACTGGCAGCGACCGGCAAGGGAAAGATTCTGCGCAAGTATCCCCTGATCGGTGGCATCGATGTATCCGGCATCGTCGTATCATCGAGCACGGGGGCGGTGCACGAGGGGGACGAGGTGCTCGTTACCGGACATGGGTTGAGCGAGGATCACGACGGGGGCTACGCGGAGTACGTGCGCGTTCCCGCGAACTGGGTCGTGCCGCTGCCCGACGGGATGACGCCATTCGACGCGATGGCGCTGGGCACCGCCGGCTTCACGGCGGGCCTTGCCATTTACCAGATGGAACACAACGCGCAGACGCCCGATCGCGGGCCGATCGCGGTTAACGGCGCGACCGGAGGGGTCGGCAGCCTGGCGATCGATATGCTCGCTGGCCTTGGTTATCAAGTGATTGCTATTACCGGCAAGACGGAAGCGCACGATTATCTCAAAGTGCTGGGCGCCAGCGAAATCCGCGTTCGGCAGGAGCTGGATATGGGCAAGCGCCCGTTGGAAAAAGCGCTGTGGGGGGGCGCCATCGACAACCTGGGGGGCGAGATGCTCGCGTGGCTGACGCGTACCGTCGAGCCGCTGGGCAATATCGCGTCGATCGGCCTCGCTGCCGGATATGAGCTACACACGACCGTGATGCCTTTTATTCTGCGTGGTGTGAATCTGCTCGGCATCAACTCGAGCTATTGTCCGCGCGATCTCCGCCTGCATATATGGAAAAGGCTTGCCGGTGATATGCGGCCGCGGCACTTCGACAAGATCGTCACGAACACCGTCTCGCTCGGTGAAATGTCACCAGTATTCGAAAACCTGGTGGCGGGCACAGCCACCGGGCGAACAGTTGTAAAAATCGGAGTTTCGTGAGCGAACTGTGTGTTGCACAGCACGTGAGGTTGCCAAGAAGTTAACGGTGGCGGCGAGAGCCGACTTGCGGAACGCGCTGATGCCACAGGAATAGCCCCCGCATGGGGGACGCGGACAGGATGTTGCGTCCGCCCGCCGGAGCAGGGAAGACCCGTCGGGCGGCTCCGGGGAAAAAGGCGAAAAAGCGCAGCTCCAGAGCCGAGCCGGTGCCACCGGCAACTTCCGATAAGTTTGGCAAATTATGACCTCACACTCGCCTAAGAAAGGTCGACCCGAAACCCGCAAGGTAGTGACGGCATTCCTCGAGCACGATGGAAAGATCCTGATCGTGCGCCGCAGCCAAAGGGTGGGGACTTACCAGGGTCGCTGGTCGGGGATTAGCGGATATCTCGAGCACCAGCCGCTCGAGCAGGCGCTGATAGAAATTCGCGAGGAGACGGGGCTCGGCGATAACGATGTGGAGCTTGTCCGGCAGGCGGCACCGCTCGAGATCCTCGATCAGGAGCGCAATGCGCGCTGGCTGGTGCATCCTTTTCTGTTTCGCGTGAAGCGCCCGGATGCGATTCGGCTCGACTGGGAAAATCTCGAACTGCGCTGGATCGCACCCGCGGAGCTCGACAACTATCCGACCGTACCGGCACTCAAAAAAACGCTGGCACGCTGCCTGGGTGATGCAGACGCATGACAGCGGGCAACTTAGTGCAGGCAATCCGCGATGATCGCGAGCACGGGGCGAGTGAGCTGGCGCGCCAGTGTCTCGACGGACTGGCTGATTACGCCCGCACTATCCAGGTGACTGATGCACTGGTTCTGAAAGCAGGGCTCATCGGGCTCGCCCGTCGGCTCCAACAGGCCCGGCCGGCCATGGCGCCAATCACTAATCTTCTGGCCAACTGGCTTGCTGCATTTGAGCGCTCATCCGCTGATACACCGGAAGATATTCGTAACGCTGCCACCAAAGCAGCAGAAGCACTGATTCAGGAATCAAAGGAGGCCTTGTCCAAGGCGGCGGCAAATGCGGTTAACCTTATAGGTACCGGCAAAACCATCATTACCCACAGCCTGAGCTCAACGGTCTTCGCGGTGTTCGAGGCGCTGGCACCCCGAGTCAGGGCCATCGTCACGGAGTCGCGGCCACCGGGAGAAGGACGGCGGCTGGCAGCGAAGCTCTCAGCCCTCGGCATCACCGTGGAGTTCATCAGCGACCAGCAGATGGGTATTTTTGTTCAAAACGCCGACGTGGCGTTGGTGGGGGCGGACACCATCGCCTCGGAGGGGACCGTCATCAACAAGGCCGGTACCTATCTGCTCGCGCTCGCTGCGCGCGACCGCGGCATTCCTTTTTATGTTTGTTTTGAGAGCTTCAAGTGCTCGAAGTTGGCCCCCGCAGCGATCCCTCTCGAGCATAACGACCCCGCGGAGTTCGATCCTCCGGAACTCCCGCACGTCGAAGCACATAATGTTTATTTCGACGTGACTCCGTCAAAACTGGTAACAGCTTGGATAACAGAAGCAAGAGTATTCAACGAACGAGCGGCGCTCGCACGATTGACGAGCGCATAAGCTTAGCCGGGTTGCATCGCCTCGCCACCCCTCCTTCATCGCAGTTTGAGACGTCTGATGCCGGGCACGCGATCGCAGCCCGGATCGAAGGCAACCATGCGAATCTCTCACCG
Source organism: Nitrospira sp. (assembly GCA_019456345.1). GTDB lineage: Bacteria > Pseudomonadota > Gammaproteobacteria > Acidiferrobacterales > SPGG2 > VRUB01. The sequence goes on from VRUB01000002.1 coordinate 35,861, forward strand.
ACGGCCGACTTCAATAGCGTCATGCCCACGGTATTGCTAGCGATTAGCGGCGAGAAATCAGCGTGACGTGATAAAATTTAGTTCTGCCTGCTACTGGGCAGCTCGATGAAACTCAAAAAATTTGTCACGGCAAGAATCGACAATCCCTTGCCCCATCTTTATATTAACCCATCCTAACAGGAGGAACCCATGGATATCACAAGCCTCGTAATATTCCTTGTAATAGGAGCGCTCGCCGGATGGATCGCCGGAACGATCATGAAGGGCCGGGGCTTCGGCCTGCTGGGAAATGTTGTCGTTGGTATTGTCGGGGCGATAATGGGCGGTGTCGTCTTCGGTGCGCTCGATATCGCAATGGGCGGATTAATAGGTTCGCTGATAACTGCTGTCGTCGGCGCAGTGGTATTGTTATTTGTCGCTGGCCTTATTAAGAAGGCTTGATATAACCGCGACTGCCCTGAAGCCTCAGCAAGACTCTTCGCAAAAAAGAAAAACCGATGAGGAAGAAATTTGAGTCGATGCTTTTGTTGTCGTCCTTTAGACCGGCGTTGGAAATGGGATGATAGCGGTATGAGAACCTCAGGAACGAGTAACCCTAATGTCAGGGCCACCTTATTCATGGCCGGGTAGCAATAACGTGTTGGGCGCCAATGCAGGCATGATATAACAACAGGCTGCGTCCGCGCGGGGAGGCTCGAAGCGGGTGTTTAAAGACTTTCAGGAACATCGTATTTCGACCGGGCAGGCCGAGATCCACCTGCTCACGGGCGGGGCGGGCCCGCCGTTGTTATTGCTGCACGGTTATCCGCAAAATCACGTGGCCTGGCACGCGGTGGCGCCGCGGCTGCGCGATCATTTCTCGCTCGTGATTCCTGACCTTCGCGGCTACGGCGAAAGCAAAGGACCACCGCCGGATACAGATCATTTTAACTACTCGAAGCGCGCCATGGCGCAAGATATGGTGGTGCTCATGGAAACGCTCGGCCACGAACGCTTTATGCTGGCGGGGCATGATCGCGGTGGCCGCGTCGGCTATCGACTCGCGCTCGACCACCCGGGACGCGTGTCACACTTCGCCGCCATCGACATTATCCCGACGCTAGCGGCAGCCGAATGCATGAACCAGGACACGGCATTGAGCACTTACCACTGGTTGTTCCTGGCACAGCCTGCGCCGATGCCGGAGCGGCTCATCGGCCATGATCCAGAGTTCTATCTGCGACATTTGTTGGATCGATGGGCTGGTGACAGGGAAGCGCTCGATCCGAACGCCGTCGCCGAGTATATCCGCCATTTCCGCAAGTCCTCCGTGATCGAGGCGACCTGCGAGGATTACCGTGCGGGCATGGGCATCGATCTGGCTCACGACCGCGCCGACCGCGACGCCGGCCGGCGGATCGGTTGCCCGACGCTGATTCTCTGGGGTCAACGCTATCTTGCTTCCAAGGCGCAGTCGCCGCTCGAGGTGTGGCGCAGCTGGGCCGACGACGTCTTGGAAATTGCACTCGACTGCGGACACTTCGTGATGGAGGAGCAGCCCGAGAATTGCGCGGCGGCGCTGCATGATTTCTTCAGTGCGGCGTGACGGGCTCAGCAGCCAGCTACGTGTCGGCAGAGTTGGGCTCGTGCGGGGCCTGAAATTTCGGCAAAGCCATCGCCCGGCGCCGCCGCTAAACTTTATGAAGGCCAGATTCGGGGCGGCTTTAATCACACTCAAACCGTGGAGGTCAAGATGGTGACACTTGGTTCACTCTGGCTTGCAATCGGGTTATCCGCTGTCCTCGTGTGGATCGCGAGCGCATTGATCTGGACGGTGCTTCCGCACCACAAGTCGGATTTCAAAGGATTACCGGACGAAGCGACAGCACGCGGAGCGCTCACGCCGCAGAAGCTCGCACCAGGTCAGTACGATATACCGCACTTGGCGTCGCGAGACGAAATGAACCAGCCTGACGGCCGCAAGAAATTTGAAGAAGGCCCGGTTGGCTTCATTACGATTCTTCCCACCGGTGTCCCGGCCATGCGGACGAATATGGCGCTGTCGTTTGTTTATTACCTCTTTGTCGGGTTCGTAATCGCATACATCGCCAGTCGTACGCTGGCGCCGGGCGCGGAGTATCTTAGCGTTTTCCGCGTGACCAGCACCGTTGCGTGGCTGGCGTACGCGGCAGCGGTGGTCCCGGACGCCGTGTGGTTCGGCCGCCCGTGGTCCGCCGTCGGCAAGCAGGTGGTCGACGCGCTTGTCTACGCTTTGCTGACGGGAGGTGTGTTTGGTTGGCTGTGGCCGAGTTAGGTGGCGAAGAAAGTAGCTATCGGGAGAAGTAGTGGAATCAGGCGTGATGAAGGTTGACTGCTATGTATTATTTAAGCCTGCCGTCGAACCGTCAGAATCGTTCAACCCAGGGACGCAGATCAATCTCCTGGGTCCACGTGCTGCGCGCCTGGCAATGGAGCTGATAATAAGTATCGGCGATGGCGTTGGGGTCGAGCAGTGCGTCGGGACCACGTTCTTTAATAAGATCGGCATATCGTGGGCTCGCGATCTGGCCGTCTATGATCACGTGGGCGACATGCACGCCTTGCGGGCCTAACTCCCGTGCCATACTTTGTGCGAGCGCCCGCAGACCGAACTTACCGACCGCAAGGTTGAAAAACTGCGCGCTCCCCCGCAGCGAGGCGGTGGCGCCGGTAAAGAGAATAGTTCCGGAGCCGCGCGCGACCATGATCTTTGCGGCCTCGCGACCGGCGAGGAAGCCGCCGAGGCACCCGAACCGCCAGCAGCGCTCGAAGTCGGCTGTGCTCGCCTCGAGAATGCTGGCTCGCTGGAAGGCACCGGCGTTGTAAACCACCAGGTCCGGTTCGCCCAGATCGGCGTTCACCTTATCGAACAGCCTGGCAACGGCGCTCTCGTCCGTCGCATCGCTCTCGTAGGCATGTGCGATTTCGCTTGCTGCGATCAGCTCGTCGGCCAACGCCTTCAGCGGTGCTTCCCGTCGAGCGCTCATCGCTACCTTCATCCCGGCCCCGGCGAAGCGCCGGCACAGCGCCATGCCCAGACCGGGGCCTACCCCAATAACCAGTGCTACCTCTGTGTCCGCCATCACAGTCTCCTTGCCGGCAATTCCGTTAATAGTCGCTCCGTGACGCTTTCAACGCAAGGCCGTGAAGGCATGTCCGTGCATTGGAAGACACAGAAAAGCGGTATGCTGGCGCCATGGGAATTCAACGTGGCATGATTAGCAGGCTGCTGAAAAACTGTTTTCAGCAGCCTGCTAGAGCGGTGAAAGGATGCGTCGCACATTTATCAAACACGCAAACGTTTGATAAATGGAGCAAAGCAAAAACCGCGGTTTTTGCTTTGCGAGCTGAAAAAGACCATGGAAGGACTTTTTCAGCATCCTGTTAGTATGACTAATGCCAGTCCTGTAACACCACACTAAGGAGCGAATCATGTTAGAGATCTTGATGCAATACGGGTTTTTTCTCGCAAAAGCCGTGACCATTGTGGCTGCCATCGGCATTGTGATGGTGTTGGCGGTGACTTTGTCAAGAAAGAGCCGGCCGATGGAGAGATTGGACGTAAAAAATCTCAACAAGAAATACGCGGCCATGGCGCAAACCCTAAGGCACGAAATACTTTCAAAAAAAGATTACCGCAAGCAAACCAAGGCGGAAAAGGCGCGCACGAAGGCCGAAGCCAAAAAAGAAGCGCCCGGACGCAAGCGCATTTTCGTCCTTCGTTTTCGTGGTGATATCAAGGCCACAGCGGTTGCCTCGCTGCGCGAGGAGATCACGGCCCTGCTTACCATGGCGACACCGGACGACGAAGTGCTCGTTTGCCTCGAGAACGCCGGAGGTCTGGTGCACGAGCATGGTTTGGCGGCATCTCAACTTCTGCGGATCAAGCAAAAGAAAATTCCGTTGACAATCGCGGTCGACAAGGTGGCAGCGAGCGGCGGCTATCTGATGGCAGCCGTTGCGAATCGCATCATTGCTGCCCCCTTTGCCATCGTCGGCTCGATCGGCGTGCTGGCGCAGCTGCCCAACTTCCACCGGTTGCTTGACCGGCACGGAATCGACTTTGAGCAAATCAAAGCCGGCGAGTTCAAGAGAACCGTAACAGTGTTTGGGAAAAATACGGACAAGGACCGTGCAAAGCTCAAGCAGGAAATAGAAGACACCCATCAGCTGTTCAAGAATTTCGTGGCGGAGAACCGGCCGAGCTTGGACATCGCCCAGGTCGCAACCGGCGAGCACTGGTATGGGGCACAGGCGCTGGAGCGCAAGCTAATCGACGATCTCATGACGACCGACGACTATCTGCTGGGGGCCAGTAAGGACGCGGATCTCTATGAAGTCACATACACGGCCAGAAAGCGGGTCGGCGAAAGGCTGGCGTCGGCCATACAGTCGGCAGTCGACAATGCGCTGTTCCACTCATGGCAGCGCGTGCGTGCGACGGCGCCGTGAGGCGAGACTGGGCGTGTGTAAGTTGATTCGCCGGCTATTGTGATGTCGCCAATGATGGCTTACCCTGTCGAGCCGACGGCGGCGATTCCGTTACACTGCGCCCATCTGGGCGACCTCCCACCATGAAAAATCGTGGTCTCGAGAGACTATGAATATCGAAAAAGTCATATTCGGATTTTTTATCATCCTCGCTTTGACACTGAATTTCGGTTTTGTAATGGGCGAGATCGAAGATCCAGAGCATCACAATGTCATGGAGTTCTTCTCCGTGATCCTGGTTAATCTTATCGCTATGGGGCTAAAGCTCGGCGACCGTTCGCAGATCGGCGCGCTGCTGTTGGCGACCAGCCTTGTAGCTGTGCTTCAGCTGATCAGCGCCGCAATCGTGTGGACGGTCGCTGTTCACGTCACGGAGACAGGACTTGCACCGGGTGTCATGGCCAGCATCGTTTCGCTGGCTGCCGGTGCGATGCTGGCGAATGTTGTGTCCGTGATTATGCTGGTTTCAGATACGTTGATGTCAGGGCGGTAGGAGACTCAAGATGGCCACGACGTCCGAGCTTGATCGAGTCACAGCGATCGTCTTGCGTTTTATGCGCAGACCGATACTCGTACTCATTGTCGTTTATGCCATTGCGATCAGCGGATTGGTGCTAATACCAGGTCAGGACGCCGAGGGCAATCCGACCCACATGAGTTTTTTCCACGCGTTCTATTTTCTGACCTACACGGCGACGACGACGGGTTTCGGGGAGATTCCGCACCCCTTTACCGATGCGCAACGCCTCTGGGCGATCGTCTTGCTGTATGGCAGCGTGGTCGCATGGATATATGCGATCAGCTCGATTATCAGGCTGGTCCGGAATCCGCATTTCCAGCAGGCTGTTGCGCAGCGCAGCTTCGCGCGCAGTGCAAGAGGGATTACGGAACCATTTTTCATCATCTGCGGCTTCGGCGATACGGGTAGCTTATTGACCCGGGGACTCGATGACGCCGGCTGCACGGCCGTGATCATCGATAAGGATGAGGACCGTATCAAGGCCTTATCGTTGCGAGATTACCGCAAGACAATGCCCGGTCTGTGTGCCGATGCGAGCGCACCGAAACATCTGATCGACGCCGGCGTCAAACATCCAAATTGCCGGGCGATCGTCGCGCTTACCGACGATGAAGAAGTCAATATCAAGATTACGGTAATGGCACGTCTTCTCAATCCGTCAGTGCGCGTCATCTGCTTGTCGACCGTGCACCGGCGTGGAGAGTATCTCGACACGATAGGTGCCGTCGAAACGATGGATCCCTTCGGCGCGTTCGCTAAGTGGCTCGGTACTGCGCTTTACGCGCCGCTGCTACACACGCTCAAGCACTGGTTGATCGGCGCCCAGGGTTTTTCGCTTGATAAACCGTTGTCGCCGCCCAAGGGCGTGTGGATTCTTTGTGGATACGGCAGGATGGGACAGCGCTTACGCGAGTCTTTACACACTCATGAAGTGCGCACCATCATCATCGATCCGGACATGGAGGGGGCCGAAGACTTGCCGGCAAAGCAAAAAGTCTTGGGGTACGCCAATGCCGACACCTTGCGCAAGGCCGGAATCGGTAAGGCTGTGGGAGTTGTTGCCGCGACCGACAGCGACTCGGACAATCTGGGAGTCCTGCTGGCTGCGCGGTCGCTAAATCCTAATATTTATATGGTAGTGCGTCAAAATCACCACGAGAACGAGCTGGCCTTTAACGCAGCAAACGCGGACCTGATTATGCAGCCCAGCCTGATCACGGCGCGAAACATTTTGTTCGATTTGTTGTCGCCATTGATCCACACGTTTCTGGATCATATGCGTGAAGATCGTGAAACGCAGTTGCAAGAGGTCATTGACCGCATCATAGAGACGCTGGGCACCAGTGTGCCACATTTGTGGACGGCAACGATCTGCCAAAAAGACGCGAGCGCCGTCACGATATTAAAGAAGAGGGGGTATACGATTACGCTCGTCGACATTTTGCGTGATCCTTTAGACAGAGAGCGCAACCTCGCGTGTATCCCGCTCGTGCTGAACCGCCGGCATGGTGCGATCGTGATGCCGGACGGTACACAAGCCATCAAGGCGAGAGATCAGATCTTGTTTTGCAGCACCAAATACGCACGGCGTCAGGTCGACGCGACGCTCAACAATGAGTATACGCTGCAATACGTGGTGAACGGTGTGCAAAAACCGCGGGGCTACGTCATGCAGTGGCTCGCTCGCAGATTATCGAGCGAGCGCGCGCTAACGCTCGGGGGTTAGTCGCTGTGCTTGGGGCGCGCGCGGCTTGAGCAATAAGCGTGGCATTCTGCCTCGCGGCCGCGTAGGACACCTACGCCCAGCAGTTGGCCACGAGTCTCCGTCACCACCGTATGTTGCCCCTGCTGGTGGTGGTTGTCGTAGAAGTACACCACCACCCAATCTCGCGTTCGCCCCAGTTGATGGGCCAAGGCGGTGTTGGAGTACAGCACGCTGACGTGCCAGTCACCCCGATTCGTGTGCAACACGGGCAGCCATGCTTCGTTCCTCGGGTCGAATTGAGCTAGATCAATCTGGCGGTCCTGGTTAGGACATATTTACCCCTCGAGTGCACGACTGCACAGAGCAGCTGCCGAAGGACGGGGCACGCTGAATTTTCTCTTTAGAACGACGTGACGCGCGATGTTTCGCAAGGATCTCATCGACATGCTTTTGAATTACCCGATGTCTATTAGAGATATCGCGCGAGCGCTGGAGCTGTCTCCTCGAGACGTGGAGCAGGATATCAGGCATCTGCTCAAGAGCTTGAAACACTCGGCGTATGTGGCCGTGGTGACACCGGCGCAATGCCGAAAATGTGGGTTCACCTTCCCGGATGACAAGCTGCGCAAACCCGGAAAATGCCCGGCCTGTCACTCGACCTGGATCAAGGAGCCGCAGATCGAGGTCGACAACAAAAGCGACCAACAGCAGCGGTCCCATGTGCCGCGTATCAAAAAATGGGGAGCGATCTTTGACTGGGACGGGGTCATCATCGATTCCCTCAGCCAACATAAAGAAGCCTGGCATCGCCTCGCGCACGAAGCAGGCCAGCCCATACCGGCCGGTGCGTTTGAGCGTGGCTTCGGCATGACGAACGATCGCATTATCCCGGAGATCCTCGGTTGGCCCACCGACGCTCGCGAGATCGAACAGTTGTCGCGGCGCAAGGAGGTGCTTTACCGGGATGTCTTGCGCGAAACGGAGGTTGAACCGCTGCCAGGCGTAGCCGCCTTGCTCGATGCCTTGAGGGCGGCGGCCGTGCCGTGCGCGATCGCCTCCTCGACCGAGCTCGAGAATATCAGCGTGGTGCTTGGCCTGCTTGGTTTTCGCGAATACTTTCAAGCGATCGTGTCGGCCGACGACGTAACAAGAGGCAAACCCGACCCTGAGGTCTTTCTATTGGCTGCTGAGCGCCTCGGGATCTCGCCGCAGCAGTGCATCGTGTTCGAGGACGCCGTGGTCGGGGTCCGGGCCGGCCATGCCGCAGGCATGAAGGTAGTTGGTGTGGCGACGACCAATCCGGCAGCGGTGTTGGACGCGGCCGATCGCGTGGTCCGCCGGCTCGACGAATTGGACGTAAACGAACTGGCGCACTGGTTCTAGCGAGCGGTGTGGGCGATACGGTTTCGGGACTGCAGGTATTTGGTCTTGCAGAAGAATCGGTGGTAGTCTCTTCGTTATCCAGCAAGCCGGGCTCGCAATCGCCGGCGGCAGAACAAATTTATTTAACCGCTGTCGCACCCGCCCCGGCAACAGCAACATCCTCATCGGCGTTACCGCCGCCCACACCGATGCCCCCAATCACCTGGCCGTCGACGAGCAGCGGAAAACCGCCCGGAAGCGAGGTGAACTTCCCGCCGGTGGTCGAGGCAATCTCGGCCATGATCTGCGGGGGGATGCGCATCTCGTGCGTAGCCCGGCGCACCGACACGGCGGTATAGGCCTTGCTGAACGAGGTGTAGTTGGTGTGCACGAATGTGCCTTCCATCTTGATGAATCCCACGAGATTTCCACCCTGGTCCACGATCGATATACCCATCGGCACCTTGATCGCGTTGGCCTTGGCTACCGCGGCATTCAGGACCTGCTGGATCAACTCGGTCGTCAGGCGCGGTGCGTCAGCGCCGGCATTTACCGGGACGCCCAGCGCCGCGGCGACGACAATCGCGCAGAAGAACAAGGATAAGATATTTCGCATCATGCTCGTGATCCCGGTTGATAATTGGATAGGGTCGACCCGGGCGCTGAACCATTATTTTTCGCACCCTGATACGGCGGTGCACGGCGGCACCGCATATTTTTCGAACGCGGCAAGTGTTTGAAAAATGGAGCAGAGCAAAAACCGCGCTTTTTGCGCTGCGAGCTGAAAAAGTCAGGGATGGCATTGGCGTCCCACAAGTCCCGGCTTGAAACGCTGAAACTCGCCAAGACAAAGACGCCTTAGGAATGGGCTGCGCTCGAGATGCCTGAATCGTACCTTTGTTTCCGAGACACGCCGTGAATACCTGCGGCGCTACGCAATCGTGCTCCGCTTGCAGGACCGGGGCTCGCCGTCCGTGGCGAGCCCGTTCGGCCGGGAAAAGTGCCACTGGCACTTTTCCTTGATCGGCCTCACCCCTGTAGGCTCGGTGCCAGCATCCCTGCTGGCAACGGTCTCGGAAACAAAGGTGCGATCCATGCATCGGGCGGTTGTGGGACAGCAGTGCAGGGATGGCCTTTTTCAGCATCCTGCTACTCATTACCTATCAGTGCCTCGATGTGGGCCACAACGCTACGGCCCAAGGCGGACAGGTTATAGCCGCCCTCCAGCGTCGAAACAATGCGCCCGTCAGCATGACGGTCGGCAACGCGTTTCACTTGAGCCGTTATCCATGCGTAATCCGCCTCCACCAGCTCGAGCTGCGCCAACGGATCCTCGGCGTGGGCATCGAAGCCCGCCGAAAACAAAATCAGCTCGGGGCGGAAGTCATCGAGTGGTTGCAACCAATGCGCCTCGACCGCAGCGCGATACTCTTCGCTACCGGTCCCCGCCGGCAGCGGTATGTTAATGATGTGATCGCTGACGGTATCGGCACCCGTGCCCGGATAAAACGGGTGCTGAAAGCTGCTGCAGAACAGCACGCGCGGCTCATTGCGAAAAATATCCTCGGTGCCGTTGCCGTGGTGAACGTCAAAATCGACAATGGCGATGCGCTCGAGCCCGTGCTCGCTCAAGGCATGGGCGGCACCGACGGCGATATTATCAAAGATGCAAAATCCCATTGCGCGATTGCGCTCGGCGTGATGCCCGGGCGGGCGAATGCTGCAAAAGGCGGCATTCACGTCTCTCGCCATCACCAGATCTACGCCGTGTACAACTGCACCGGCCGCACGCAGTGCCGCGTCCACGGTATGAGGATTCATGGCGGTGTCGCCATCGAGCCATACGCATCCTTGCTCGGGGATGTTCGCGTAGATCAGATCGACGTAGCTGCTATCGTGCACGCGAAGCAGCTGGTCGCGCGTGGCCCGTGGCGCCTGCTGGTGCTGCAGTCGTCCATCAATCCCGGATGCGATCATGCGATCCATTATGGCAGCAAGTCGTTGCGGCCGTTCCGGGTGGTTAGGGCTTATCTCGTGCTTTTCGCAATCAGGATGTGAGATGAAGGCGACGGTCATGATTGTCAGATACGCGACAGCTGTTCAAGGTGCAGTGACTAGCTTAACCTTTACGGACGACTCAAGGCCACCGCTCCTGACCCTGCGAAACGCGCTCAATGGAGCTTGCGCCGCGCTTCCTGGATGTGATCATAGGCACGGTTGATCTCCTGAACCTTTTCCTTTGCAACCTTCATCATTTCCTCGGGAAGTCCCTTGGCCACCAGCTTGTCCGGGTGATGCTGGCTCATTAGCCGGCGATAGGCCTTCTTGATGTCCGCTTCGCTCGTGTCGCGCGGTACGCCGAGCACCGCATAGGCCTCCGCGAGCGAGGGCTTGGTGACACCGGGCTCGGCGCCGGTGTAATAATTATGATAATGCTGTGTGCCTTGAATCATGGCGGCCAGGTGCTCGAACTCCTCCCGGGAGAAACCCAGGCGCTCGAAGATATGCTGCAGCACTCGACGCTCGGCTGCATCTAGGCGTTGGTCCGCGAACGCAGCCTGTAACTGGATCTCCAGGAACATCCGCATCACCGTGTGACGATGGTGGCACTCGCGCCGGAACTGCTCGAGCACCTCATCTAACGGAAAGTCCGCCTGTCTGCCCGTGTTGAAGAGGTTGATGGCGGCGGCGCGCTGCTCCGGTGACAAGCCCATCTGCGCCATCACCGCCTGGGCCATGGAGATCTCCTGCGGGGATACGTGCCCGTCGGCTTTCGCGATATGCCCCATGACGGAGAAGGTCGCGGTGAAGAAGGCCGCCTGTACCCTTTCTTGATCACCAATGCGGTAGCGTGCGCCCACGCGATCGCCCAGGGCCGCGTCGACCTGATGGCCGAGCGCGGCGCCCATGATCGCCCCCAGCGGCCCCCCGAGCATGAAGCCGAAAGTGCCACCGATGAGTTTTCCCCACCAAGCCATTAGAAAGTCAGGTACAAGCGAAAAGATTTATGATTTAAGTCAGACGGGATCACAGGCAACAGCGAACGTTACCAGTGCGAAGAGCAGTCGTGCAAGCGGCGAGACGCGAGCTAATTGAGAAAATCGGAGAAAAACTCCCGGAGCTCGAACAAGAACGCCGCCGTAAATGCCAACCCCAATACGCCGACCGCGATGCGCACCGAGCGTGCAGCGCGCTTGGCCTTTTCATCGGCGGGCAGGTCTTTGAGCGCGGGGCGGGTCACATGCGGTTGCGGCGCATCGTGATCCGCGCGCAGACCGGATTCGATCCTGGCGAGCTGCTCGTCCTGCCAGACTACGCTCTCGGACGTACGATTGCGGTTGCCGCTGCGGTGCCGGCCAGCCTTATCGGGCATGGATTGGTGGATGGGTGCGGGTGCCAAGTAGTAATCCGTGCCCGCTCGCTGCTGTCACATAAACCCCCGCTATAGCCCAATACAGGGATTAAGCATTTTGTCGTGTCAAATCGCACAGCGAGCGTCTTTGGCTTGTCGCTGCGACCGGCTTCTAATACCCTAGCGCCGTCCGAAAACGGACACCCGGCCAACCTTGATGCAACGTCAAATCACATTCGCTACGGTGCCCACCACAGGCGTCACGCTGTCGCGCCCGCGCCTGCTGCGCTGGGCCGCACTCGCCGTGCTCGTGTGCATCGCGCTTACCCTTAGCACTGACCTGTGGGCGCAAGAGAAGAGCGAGGAGCGGCAGCCGCAAGACCTGGCTAGGGAGGTGGGCCAGATCGAGCGTGCGCTCGTACGCGCCCCGGCGGGCGAACAAACGCTCAGCGGCTGGCTCAAGTCGTTAACGGCCATCAAGAAAGTCGCCAGCGCATGCGTTCCCAAGACCGAGAAGGCGCTCGATAAGGTCAAGGGAGATCTCAACAACCTGGGCGTGCCCGGCAAGGGCGAGCCGCCGGAGGTGGTGCGCCAGCGCAAGGCGCTGGCGCAAGAGAAGACCCGACTGGAAAACCGCCTGGCCACCTGTCAGGTACTGATCCAGCGCAGCAGCGACCTGCTGCCCAAGATTGCCCGCCTGCAAGACCGGTTGCGAGCGCAGCGCTTGTTCGCCCGCGGCCCGACCATCGTGGCCATTCTGGGAGACGAGCAGCTCGCACTCGGGGTGCTGGTGGAAGCGGCAAAGACGTTCATCACTACGCGCAGTGTGTTGGCGCAGGCCTCATCCACCGAGCTGGGGGTCCTTGTTCTTGTGCTTGTCGTGGCGACGGCGCTGGGCATGCTGCTGAGAAGGCAGATGATGGGCTGGGCCCGGCGTCACCGCTGGCACGACAACCTCGCGGGCCAGCTCGGCCGATCGCTGGTCACCGTCTTCGCTCACTACGCGCCCTACCTGCTCTTTGGCATCGCAGCGGCCGCCTTTTTCTTCTATTTCACTCTCGGCCCCCGCACGCTACCGGTTCTCGGTGTTGTGCTGTTCGGCCTGCCGCCGTATTTTCTAATGGCGACGGTGATCCACGTGTTTCTGGCGCCCTTCGCGCCGGGCAAAGTATTTTGGAATGTGCCGAAGGACGTCGGCAGGGCGCTGGCGATCAGCCTGAAGGCCTTCCTGCTGCTGGTATTTGCCCTTTACCTGGTGTTGGCAACGGTATTGACCCAGAGCCTGCCGCCACCGTTCTTGCTGCTCGCGCGGGGTGTGTTTGCGATCCTCGCCTTCTTGAACCTCGTGTGGGTGCTCTATCTGCTTGGCCGTATTCCGGCGTTGGTGAAAACACTCTGGCTGCGCGCGATCGTGCTGCTGGTGCTGCTTACCGCGATCGCCGCGGAGCTGGTAGGTTACGGCAATCTTTCTATCTGGGTGTTGCGCGATGTCGTCGGCACGCTTATCGCGTTCGGGATCCTGAAGCTCCTGCTGCATCTGTTTGGCGATCTTTTTGACGGCTTGGACGCGGGGCGTTACGCCTGGCACCGCCGTGTGCGCAAGGTGCTGGCCTTAAAGCCGGGCGACCATATAGCGGGGCTGGCGTGGATGCGCTTCGTTGTCGCCTCGTTTCTCTGGGCTACGTTCCTGGTCGCGCTGCTCTATATCTGGGGCCTGCCGCAGGCGCATCTGAATCAGCTGTACACACTTGCGGTAGACGGCTTCACGGTCGGCTCTCTTACGATCAATCCGTCGCGCATCGTGCTCGCCATTCTCATTCTTTCGGTGCTGCTGGCCCTGAGTGGTTGGATCCGTAGCCGCCTGGCGCGGCGTTGGTTGCCGAGGACACGCATGGAGCGCGGTACACGCGAAGCGATGGTCACGATGAGCCGCTATGTCGGCATCACCATCGCTTTTGTCGTGGCACTGTCGGTATCCGGCGTGCAGTTCACCAATCTCGCCATTATAGTCGGTGCGCTCTCGGTGGGCATCGGTTTCGGGCTGCAGAGCGTCGTCAACAACTTCGTCTCGGGCCTGATCCTGCTGTTCGAGCGCCCGATTAAGACCGGTGACTGGATTGTCGTCGGCGACATAGAAGGCTATGTAAAAAGTATCCGGATCCGCTCCACCCAGATCCAGACCTTTGACCGTGCCGATGTCATCGTGCCGAACTCCGATCTCATCTCCAACCCGGTCACCAACTGGATGCTCAAGGAATCACGCGGCCGGATCCGGATTCCCGTCGGTGTCGCCTACGGCAGCGACACGGAAAAGGTCAGAGACATACTGCTTGAGGTGGCCAGCGGGCACGACATGGTCATCAAAGACGGAAGTGCACCGGAGCCGCAGGTGCGGTTTCGGGGTTTCGGCGACAGCTCACTCGATTTCGAGCTGCGCTGTCACATCGACCACATCGATAACCGGATGCTGGTGATCAGCGATCTGAACTTCGCGATCGATAAGGCGTTTCGCGAGCATGACGTCGAGATCCCGTTCCCGCAACGCGACATCCATGTCCGCACGTGGGCTGCCCCGCAAAAAGGTCTTCCCACGTTGCGCAAGGCACCGCCCCGCAAGCGTCCGCAGCCCGCGGCCCGCAAAGCCAAGGCGAGGCCCCCGGACGCAGACGACTGAAGAAGTCCGCCGGGGCCGGTACAATTCCAGGGCCCGGGATCCCATAAGCGTACAAAACTATCAAGGTCGACCGCATGCTTGAGTCATCATTCCGTTTTGGGACCAATGACGACTTTCCTTTCCATCGAGAAATTTCTTGCGTGCGCGGCTGTCTGCAATGAAGGCGATTGGAAGCGCCGCTGGCGAACGGTGCGACGCGTGGTAGCATAGATGGCGCAATATAACGGCCTGCCACACAGCAAGGCCCTTCCGCTCTGCGCAATGGTTTGAGTCTAAGTCTCTCACTGGCATGCGACATCCTCGAATCTGCACGATACCTGGCGTAGTGCGCCTGGTTCGAACCTCTGGTGCGGCGGCCGCCCTGGCGGGCGTGCTTGTACTCGCCGCAATGGCGCAGGGCCCGCCGGCCGTGCCCGTCGTGGTAGCAACGGCCGCGGAGCGCGTGCTCGCGCCGGTCACGTATTTTGCCGGCACCGTGATCAGCCGCGACGATGCCCGCATTGCGGCCGAAGTCGCCGGGCGCCTGACGTGGGTCGCCGAGGTGGGGACGGCGGTAAAACGGGGCCAGCTGGTGACCCGGCTCGAAGCTACATTGATACGCGATACCTTGGCCGAGCGCGAGGCCACGGTGCTGCGCGAGCAGGCGCGCGTGACGTTCTACACGCAGGAGGTCAAGCGGCTGGCGCCGCTGGTCAAACGCAAGATTGTCACGCCCAGCAACCTCGACCAGGCCATCTCGAATCGGGATGTGGCCAAGGGCGAGGTGGCGGTGGCGCGTGCCCGCGTTAAACTCGCCAAGGAACGGCTCGCACGCACGCAGATCTACGCGCCCTTCAGCGGTGTGGTGACCGAGAGGCTGAAGCGGGTCGGTGAGTGGGCGGAGCCCGGGGAAGCCGTTGTGCACCTGGTCGATTCGCATGCACTCGAGGTGCAGACCAGGGTGCCGGCCGAGACCCTCGCGTTCATCAAGGCTGGCACCGTGCTCAAGCTCACCGCAAGCCCAAAAAATGGCGAGGGCCATGTGAGGACTATCGTGCCGGTGGGTGATGACCGGTCGCGGCTCTACGAGCTGCGCCTGAGCCTGGAAGACAGCGCATGGCCTGCCGGGCAAACCTTGCGGGTTGCCGTACCGACCGCTACGCCGCGCAAGGTCATCGCGGTGCCGCGCGATGCGCTCGTGCTCAGACGTGACGGTGTCAGCGTGTACCGGATCCTGGACGATGACACCGCCGAGCGCGTGGGGGTGATCCCGGGGATCGCCGAGGGCGCATTCATCGAGGTGCGCAACGGCATTCACGCCGGTGACCGCGTTGTGATCCGTGGCGGTGAACGCCTGCGCCCGGGGATGAAGGTCAAAGTGCTGCCGACCGCGACAAAGCCGTGACGCTCACACGCCTTGCACTCGGTAATCCGGTAGCTGCCTTCGTGGCCGTGTTGCTGGTCGTCCTGTTCGGCGCGATTGGTCTGAGCCGCTTGCCTATTCAGCTCACGCCTGAGGTGGAAAAGCCCGAGATCACCATTCTCACAAGCTGGCGCGCGGCCGCACCTGAGGAGATCGAGGCCGAGATCCTCGAACCCCAGGAGAAGGTCCTGCGCGGTCTGCCGGGCATGGTGGAGATGCTGTCTAAGGCGCGGCGCGGCCAGGGCGAGATCAGTGCCAAGTTTATTGTCGGGTTCGACCTGCAGCGTGCGTTGGTCGAGGTGCTCAATCGCTTGAACCAGGTTCCGCGCTACCCGGAGGACGCGGACGAGCCCGTAATCAGCACGGTCGGCGGACGCAGCCGCCCGATCGCCTGGTTCATTATCAAGACGCTGCCCGGCAACGATCGCGACATCCAGAGCTACGAAGACTACATCGAGGAGGTCGTGCAAACCCGTTTCGAGCGCGTACCCGGCGTCGCCCTATCAGAAGTGCGCGGTGGTCGCGAACGGGAAGTGCGCATCACCTTTGATCCCTACAAGGCCGCCAGCCTCGGTGTTCAGTTTCCAGTGGCGGCGCGGCTCACCGGCGGCAATGAGAATATCTCCGCAGGCACTGCCGATGTGGGAAAACGTCGATACACGGTGCGTTTCATGGGCGCCTTGCAGCCCCAGACCATGGGCGAGCTGGTGCTCGAGTGGCGCGATGGGCGGCCAGTGCGTCTGCGCGACGTTGCCGACATCGACGTGACCCTGGAGGACCGCAACAGCTTCGTCATCACTAAGGGCACAGCCGCGATGGCCGTGAATGCACACCGCGAGATTGGGGTGAATGTGTTGGAAGTGATGGACGGGCTCCAACAGGCCACCGCCGAGCTGGGCGCAGGACCGCTTGCGCGGGCGCAATTGTCCATCGAGCAGGTGTATGACGAGACCATCTATATTCACCGCTCCATCGAGATGTTGCGGAACAATCTGGCGCTGGGAATTCTGCTCGCGGTGGGTGTCTTGTGGTGGTTTTTTCGCCGCTTTCGCGCCACGCTCATGGTTGCCGCCGCGATTCCACTGTGCGTGGCGGCGGCGTTTGTCGTACTCGATGCCAGTGGCCACACCCTCAACGTAATCTCCTTGGCCGGGCTGGCATTCTCCATAGGCATGGTGCTGGATGCGGCCATCATTGTGTTGGAGAACATCGTGCGGCTGCGTGAGCGCGGCGAAAAGGCTGAAACGGCAGCAGATCGCGGCACCACGCAGGTCTGGGGCGCGTTGCTGGCCTCCACGGCAACGACAGTCGCGATCTTCCTGCCAATCGTGTTTCTCAAGGATGAGGCGGGCCAGCTTTTCGCCGACCTCGGGATTGCGATTGCGGTGGCTATTACCGCCTCGTTGATTGTCGCAGTTACGATCGTTCCCACCGCCGCGAAGCAATGGTTGAGCAAAATAAATCTACACGATCGCCACGCCCACTGGTGGCGCAACGGCACCGCGCTCATCATGCGCCTGACCGATACGCCCGGGCGGCGCGGTGCGTGGATCGCGGGGCTCCTGAGTGTGCCGTTGCTCGTGACCTGGTTACTGGTTCCCAAGGCCGATTACCTGCCGGAAGGCAACCGCAACCTTGTTTTTGCGTTCATCCTGCCACCGCCCGGTGTCAACATCGACCACATCGAGGAAGAGATGGGCCGCGTGATCGCGCAGCGCCTGGAGCCCTACATCAAGGGCGAGAAGGAACCCAAGATCAAGCACTACTTCTTTGTCGCTTTTCCCGGCGGGGTGTTCATGGGCGCGCGCGCCGAGAATGACCGTGACGCCGACGCGCTGCTGCCGGCGGTCGACGCCGCGATCCGTGGTTTTCCCGACACGCTCGCGTTTACGCGGCGTGCGTCGCTGTTCGGCGGCTTTGCCGGGGGGCGCAGCATAGACATGAACCTGCAGGGGCGAAACATGGAGACGGTGCTCGAAGCGGCGCTGGTGGCCTTCGGCACAATCCAGAAAGAGTTGCCGGGTGCAGTCGTGCGCCCGCTGCCCGGCCTGGAGCTTGCCGAGCCAGAGCTGCGCCTGATGCCGATTGAGCGTCGTGTCGCCGAGGCCGGCTGGGACCGTCAGATCTTGGCGGGCGTGTCGCGGGCGCTGGGCGATGGGTTGTTCGTCGGCGATTACTTCGATGGCGAGGAGCGCCTGGACATTATCGTGCGGGTAGAAGGCTGGTCGACCCCGGAGGAGCTGGGCGCGATTCCACTGGCGACCCCGCGGGGCGGTATTCTGCCGGTGTCCGAGCTGATGGAAATCGTCCGCACCGCCGGGCCCGACCAGATCCGCCGCCTCGACCGTCGCCGCACGGTGACGCTGGAGATCCGGCCGCCCGACGGCGTTTCTCTGGAGGAGGCGCTGCAGGTCCTGCGGGACAAGGTCCAGCCTATCGTCGAGCGTTTCCTGCCGGAAGACGGTGCTATCCGCTACACCGGCACCGCGGACCAGCTTGAGGTGGCACTCGAACAAATGACCGGCAGCTTCCTGCTCGCGATCGCGATCCTCTACCTGCTGATGAGTGCGTTGTTTCGCTCCTTCCTCGACAGCCTGTTGGTGCTGCTGGCACTACCGCTTGCCACTGTGGGCGGGGTTGTGGCGCTGCGCCTTGTTAACCTCGTTACCTTTCAACCGATGGACATGCTGACCATGATCGGCTTTATCATCCTGCTGGGCCTGGTGGTCAACAATGCCATCCTGCTGGTGCACCAGACGCGGGCGGCGGAGCGCGAAGGCACTTCGAGGCGCGCGGCGGTGGAGCAGGCTGTCGGCCTGCGCTTGCGGCCGATTCTGATGAGTACGCTAACCAGCATATTCGGTATGCTGCCGCTTATGCTGATGCCCGGGGCGGGCACCGAGCTCTATCGTGGCCTGGCCGCGGTGATTGTCGGCGGCATGTCGGTTAGCACCGCCTTCACGCTGATACTGCTCCCCAGCCTGTTGCGGATCGGCGAGGCCCCTCGCCGGCCCTCCCCAATAATTGCAGAGGCGGAATCGGTGTGATCCTGTATGAGTCCCCATCCCTGCCCTCCCCCGGAGGGGGAGGGTGAACCTGTGAACTTCGTTAGCTAAGATCTTCCCTCCCCGGCCAGTCGGGAGGAGGGGCAGCAGGCCGCTCGGTTAAGTGACCCCGCTGGGAAACCGAGCAGTGTCTGCTCAAGCAACTGCAATTTTTCCGGGAAGAACGAAATGCACACGCGGGTCCGCTCTGTGCGGATGCGTGATAGCCGGGCGCCTCACGTTGTTGCGGCATGCACAGAACTTGTGCTCACTGACAACCTCGGGTAGGCAGCGCTTTGTCGACGCAACGAATCGTGTTATGGACGAAGGTGATGGGATTGCCGAAGGGTGTGACGGTGGATGATGCCGCTCGGCGTCTGATGGCGGCGTGAATAATATAGCGTGGGTGAGCCGGACTCGCGCTACGATCGGTCTTCAGCTGGTTGCGGCCAACACGATGCGATCGATGCCGTCGCTCTTCACTTGGTAGGGTCGGGCGCTGTAGGCGAACCGCCGAACGATCTTTTCGGCTTCCAGATGGATCGCGTCCATAGTACCGCTCAGTACGATCATGTCGCCGTAGTATTGAATCGTGAACCCAGACGCTTTGCGCATAACCATTGTCTAACTCCTTGTTCGCTTGCTAATGCTCGTGTCCTCGCTACTCGACACGGTTGGGTTCCCACTCCCTTCGGTTCGTACCAGGCCGGGAACCCGGCTCTGTCTAACACTAAGCAACACCCGTGCCAGATTGACCTTAGCGTATGAATTCGACCAGAAATCCCGAGGAAGAAGAGTATTTTTTGGTTTGTATTATATTGTAATACATATTTGGATTGGCCGAACCCATGACAGCCGGTGTCCAACCCGGATAAACGTGTCTGTCTGGTCCTGCCCGTGAATCGGGCTGTTCTTTATAAACATCGGCATGCGCAGTGACTCCGGGGTGGGGCCAGGAAAGGTCGTACGAGAGGATGATCCACCTGTTTTTGCGTTCAGCCTTGCCTTAGGCGCAAGTAATGTATTACATTATAATACATGGCGATGGTCACCTTTCGCATTGATGACCGGCTGGCGCGCTTGCTGGATCGACTCAGTAAGCAGAGTGGCCGCCCGAAGAGCGAGCTCATTCGCGAGGCGCTACAGCGTCAGCTCGCTGTGACGCGCTTTGAAGACCTGCGCCAGCGCACTGCGCCCTTTGCCGAAGCGCGGGGCTGGCTCACCGATGAGGACGTTTTCCGCGAGCTGTCATGAGGGTGTTTCCGGATACGGGTGTACTCGTGGCCGCGCTGGCGACGCGCGGTCTGTGCGCCGATCTGCTGCGGCTGGTGTTGGTCGAGCACCAGCTGGTTACGGGCAGACCGGTGTTCCGGGAGCTGCGCCGGGTACTTGTGGAGCAGCTGCGCTTACCGCAGGCCACGGCCGATCAGGTTATGCCGTTCCTACGCGAGCAAGGCGAAATCAGCGCTCCCGCGCAGCCGGCGCCATGGCCTGTCAACGACGCGGATGACCGCTGGATCCTGGCGGCAGCACTCGAGGTGGGCACGGACGTGCTGGTGACAAGCGACCCGGCATTGCTTGCGATCGAGGATCGCGTCCCATTTCGGATTTGCCGCCCACGAGGATTCTGGGAACTGTTGCGCGGGCGATAGCTTCGGGTGGGGTAGCTCAGAGGGAGACGAGGTAGTGACGCGTCGGCGCACAACCGGTTATTCCGGCAAGATTATCGACGTATATCTCGAGACGGTGAAGCTGCCGAACGGCCGGATCACCGAGCTCGAGATCGTGCGCCACCCTGGTGGCGCGGCTGCAGTGGCGCTCGACGCGCGCGACCGAGTGTGCCTGCTGCGCCAGTATCGCCATGTGGCAGGTGGCTGGCTGTGGGAGCTGCCGGCCGGGAAGATCGATTCCAGGGAGGACCCCCTGCTGACGGCGCGGCGCGAGCTGGAAGAAGAGGCTGGAATCCGCGCCGGCCGTTGGGATTCGCTTGGCGACCTGTTGAGTTCCCCGGGAGTTTTTGCCGAGGTCATCCATCTCTACCTCGCCCGTGACCTCGCGCTCGTCGAGCCCGCGCCTGCGGAAGACGAAGTCATCGAGGTGCACTGGTTGCCCTTCACCGAGGCCCTGAGCTGGGCTTACGCTGGCGAGGTCCGTGACGCCAAGACGATCATCGGCCTGTTGCGTGCCCGGTGGTTCGTGCAACCGGAATCACCTGAGTAGCCGGCGATTACTCAACTGCCGATGGCACAGCTTGAGGCCATGCGAGGCAGTGCCGTCGACTTGCGGGTGGAGCAGGCCTACTATGAGACGCTGCTCGAGCGCCTTGAGCGCCGGAGGTAACAGTTATGATCTTCCGAATCCTGGTCGGGGCGGGCTTGTTGGCCCTGGGTTACTTCGTAGGACGCGAGATTGGCCGTACGGAACCCGTCCGCAAGGAGCTTCGTAACGCCCGCGAGCAAGACCGGGCACATGATCAGCACCGCGCGACTCGAGCCTCCGGGCAACGCCGCGAGCACAAGCGCCCGGTGTGATCGTAAGGAGGGGATTAGGACGTATGTGTGGCGCTGGATTCTGGCGACGAATTATTTTCTCCTGTGCGTGTCTAGTCTCGTTTGCTGCGTGGGGCAGTCAGACCCGAGAGGTCGAGATCACGGTGTGGGCCAACGCCGATGTCAACGAGCGCTATCGTACCGAGGGTATCCGGCTGGCGGCGACGATCTTGAACGAAGAGCTCAAGATCGAAGACCGTGATGTACGCGTCACTATCAAGCAGCAGTCGTGGTCGGGCAGCGGCTCGTGGGAGAAGCTCAAGCAAGCCTTTGCGCTAGCGATCGAGTCAGGCAAAGGTCCACACATCATTGTTGCGGGTCATGAGGACATTGCCGTCTGGGGCAAGGCAGGCCTGATCCAACCGCTCGAGGAGCTCGTCGATCTCGAAAGCTACCCGTTCAATGATGTGTTCCCCAACCTCTGGCCCATCATGGTGTGGGACGGCAGGATCTGGGGGGTGCCGCAAGACGCCGAGTCGCGGCCGTTGTTCGGGTGGATTCCACACCTGCGCGCGATCGGCTACTCCGATGCCGACATAGCCGCATTGCCGGCGCGTATCAAGCGCGGTGAGTACACGTTGACGAACGTGCTGCAGGACGCAAAAAAGATCCAGGATTTAGGTCTGGTAAAGCCTGGTTACGGCTTCTACCCGCGGGCCGGCAAGGGGCCTGACTTCTGGCAGTTCTATGTGGCCAATGGCGGTGAGCTTACGGATCGGGCGAGCGGCAAGCTCTTGTTGGATCGGGCCGTATTGCTCAGGTATTACCGCTTTTTTCACGACGCCGTGTTCAAATATGGCGTAACGAAAAAGAACCATCTCGGCATGGACTGGGACCAATGGTACAGCGAGGTTGCGAGCGGCAGGGCCGGGCTATGGCATGGGGGCACATGGCACTACGCCCGTTACACCCGCGGCGAGGGGTTGGCCGATTTCTTCGATACGGTAGTGTTCGCGTTAATTCCCGCCGGCGACGCCGGCGGCAAGGCCACGACGCTAACGCACCCACTGGTTTACCTGGTGAGCAAGCGCGCTCAAGGCGAGCAAGCCGAGCTGTGCGGCCGCTTGATCACCATCGTCTCCGAGCCGCGATTGAACACGTTGCATGCAATCGCCTCAGCGCACCTTGGCATCACGCGTACGCAAACGGGGCTCGATACGTACGCGAGCGACCGCTGGACCGCGGAATCGACCACCTTGCTAGAAAGCGCGTTCGCGCTTCCGAACAATCCACACTTTGGTCAATTTGACCAGATCGTCTGGAAGGGCCTGACGGCGGCTTGGAGTGGTGCGGTGACGCCACATGAGGCAGTCGATACCGTGGTCCGCGAGATCCGTGCGACGATGAAGGATAAAGTGGTTATTCGCTAACCGCGATCCGTAAATGGGTCAGTCGTTTTGAGGTCGCCTACCGGCGGTTATTCTCCAACGGGGTTCCGCCCCCGTACGACGGGTTCCTTTCTTTGCGTGCCCAAAGAAAGGAACCGAAAGAAAGGGCACCCCGGACTCTGCGCCCCGCATGGGTACTTCCCATGCGGGGTTCCCTCGCTCGGCCCTCGTCTCAGACGGTCCGCGCAAGGGCCATCCTTGGCCCTGGCCCGGACGCGCGAGATCCATCTCGCGCCCCTTCGGGCGTGTTCTTCGCCTTCACGCGTCGCTCGGCTTGAGTAAGGGGGTTCAAAAGAAAAACTACTCCCTCCCCTGAATGGGGGAGGGCTGGGGAGAGGGTACTCGGCTTACGTACACTGTTGGATTAAAGGAGTCTGACCCCTTTATCCCTTCAAT
>VRUB01000186.1 GCA_019456345.1 Nitrospira sp.
GCAGCTTCCGCTGTTCGCTGAGCAGCCAAGTCCCGAGCAGACCTCGCAGGCTCGGGGGCGCCGGCTGGCGCTGGCGCTGGATCATTTGCGGGAGCGGTTCGGCGAAAGCGCGATCTGGCACGGAAGGCAAGGGGCGCATGGCGAGAGGCTAGAGGCGAGCGGCACTTGTTACGCTTGACGCCTCACGTATTACGTATCTCACCTATCACCCCTCGCCCCGTGCCCCTCGCCCAAGGCAATACCTATGCCCCCTTTTGTTCATCTGCACGTACATTCCACCTATTCCCCGATGCGGGGTGTGGCATCGCTGGAGGCACTCTGCGCGGCCGCCCGCGCGCAGGGCGCCGAGACGCTCGCCCTCACCGATACCAACGGCCTCTATGGGGCCATCCGCTTTCTCGAAGCGGCCCATCATGCCGGCCTCCGGCCGATCCTGGGCGCGGAGCTGACGCACGATCACCACCGCGCCGTCCTTCTGGTCAAGACCGCCGAGGGCTACGCCAATCTCTGCCGGCTCCTCTCGACTCGACACTGCGATGCCGCCTTCGAGTTGATTGCTGCCGTGGCCCACCACCGGGCAGGCCTGATCGTGCTCTCGGACGACGCGCAGGCACTCACAGCCTGGAAGCAGGAGTCGCCCCAGGATCTGTACGTGGAGTTGACGCCGGGGGCGATGATGCACCAGGCCCTGGCTTTCAGCCGACGCACGGGTCTTCCGCCGGTGGCGACCAACCGGGCCCATTTCGTGCGCCCGGAGGAGTTTGCCCTGCACCGCCTCCTGCGGGCCATCGCGCTGAACACCACGCTCTCGCGCCTTCCGGCAGACGCCTGCTGCGCCCCCACCCACTGGCTCGCTCCGCTCGAGACGATGGAACGGCACTATCCCCATGCCCCGCACGCACTGGCCAACACGCAGCGCGTTGCGGAGGCGTGCCGCACTGACTGGGACTTCAAGGACATCATCTTTCCGGCCTTCCGACAATTGCCCGACCGCCAGGCCCTTGCCTTGCTCCGCGACAAGACCTACGCAGGCGCGCGGTGGCGGTATGGGACGCTGTCCCCGGTCGTCAGGGAGCGCATCGAGCGGGAACTTGCGATGATCGAAGCCAAGCATTATGCGCACTATTTTCTCGTGGTGGAGGACATCGTCCGGCAGTCACCTCTGACCTGTGGCCGCGGATCAGCGGCGGCGTCGATCGTGGCGTACTCTCTGGGCATCACGCATGTGGACCCGATCCGGCACAACCTGTTCTTCGAGCGCTTCCTGAACCTCGGCCGGCACGATCCACCGGATATTGACATCGACTTTCCCTGGGATGAGCGAGATTCCATCTTGGATACGGTGTTCGCGCGGTACGGGACGCACTGCGCCGCGATGGTGGCCAACCAGAACAGTCTCGGGTCGCGGGCGGCGCTTCGAGAAGTCGCAAAGGTGTATGGGATGCCGCCGGCCGAGATCGGACGCACCACGGAGCGGATCATGCGGCACGCCGACTTCCTCCGGCTGGACCACATCCTGTCGCCACGCCGCTGGGCGGAACGCCTGTGCCGGGAGCTCACGCTTCG
This sequence comes from Nitrospira sp., assembly GCA_019456345.1. Taxonomy (GTDB): domain Bacteria; phylum Pseudomonadota; class Gammaproteobacteria; order Acidiferrobacterales; family SPGG2; genus VRUB01. The sequence goes on from VRUB01000186.1 coordinate 1,567, forward strand.
GGAACCGTGGCCGGAGATTGTGGGTCTGGCTGTGCAACTGGAAGGGCATTTTCGGCACCTGGGACTTCACTGCGGAGGCATCGTGATCGTGCCCGACGAGATTCGGCGCTACGTCCCCGTGGAAGTCGCGGCCAAAGGCGTGCCGGTGATTCAGTGGGAGAAGGACCAGACCGAAGAAGCCGGGCTGGTCAAAATTGATCTGCTGGGGAACCGCTCGCTCGCAGTGATTCGCGATGCGCTGGAGGCGATTGCGCGGCATACCGGTCATCGGATTGACTATGCTTCGTGGGATCCGCTTACCGACGCCGCCACCCTGGACCTGATTCGGCGAGGCGACACGATCGGCTGTTTCTACATCGAGTCGCCGGCCACCCGGCAGTTGCTCAAAAAGCTCTGGACCAGGATGCCGGGTATGCGCCGAGCCCAGGCCGACGTGTTCGAGTATCTGGTGATCGTGTCCTCCTTGATCAGGCCGGCGGCCAACCGGTTCATCCGCGAATTTGTCCGGCGAGCCCATGGTGGGACGTACCAGCCCCTGCACCCCGTGTTGGAGGAGGTGCTGGCTGAGACCCACGGGATCATGGTGTACCAGGAAGACGTCACCAAGGTGGCGATGGCGCTAGCGGACTTCTCGCTCGAAGACGCGGACCAACTGCGCAAGGTCCTCAGCAAAAAGCACAAGCAGCGGCAACTGCAGGATTACCGCAAGCAGTTCTTCCGGGGCGCTGCGGCCCGCGGCGCCGCGGCCGCCATGATCGAGGAGATCTGGGCGATGATCATGAGCTTCGCCGGATACAGCTTCTGCAAGCCCCATTCGGCCAGCTACGCGCAGGTCTCGTTCAAGTCCGCCTACCTGCGCGCTCACTACCAGGCGGAGTTCATGGCCGCGGTGCTCAGCAACCAGGGAGGCTTCTACTCAACCTTTGCCTATCTTTCGGAAAGCCGCCGGATGGGACTCGCGGTCCTGCCACCCGACATCAACGCCAGCGACTGGGCATACACCGGCAGTGGCAAGACGATTCGCGTTGGCTTGATGCAGATCAAGCACCTGTCCAATACGCTCGTGGACCGGCTGATCGCCGAGCGTACTGCACACGGCCCCTATCGGTCATTTCGAGAATTTCTCCAACGAGTGAACCCAGACCCAGCCCAGGCTCGGCTTCTCATCCAAGCCGGCTGCTTCGACTCGATTGCCGGAGAACTCACCCGGCCAGCCTTGATCTGGCGCCTGCTCGCCTGGAGAGACTCCTCCATCTCCACTACTCAGAAAATCCCCCTCTCCCTTTCCCTCTCCCCTGCGGGGAGAGGGTGGGGTGAGGGGAAGGGATCAGGACTGCTGGCCCCCCTCCCGGTCCCACTGGAGTATCCCGATACCCGAAAACTGCAGCAGGAGATTGACACACTGGGCTTTCCCCTTAGTCAGCACCCGCTCGACTGCTATCGCGATCTGCTCGAAGGCCTGCGCTACATCCCAGCCCGAGAGATGGGCCAGCATGTCGGGCGCGTGGTGACCATGGTTGGCTGGCTGATCACGGAAAAGGGAGCGGAAACCAAAGACGGAGAGCCCATGGAGTTTGTCACGTTCGAGGATACGACAGCTCTATACGACGCCACGCTGTTCCCCGGCGCGTACCGCCGTTTCGCCCATCTCCTCTCCACCAACAGACCCTATATCTTGGAAGGCCTGATCGAGGAGGACTTCAACGCCGTCACCTTGACGGTTCACCACATGAAAAGCCTGGACACCCAGCCGACGCTAACCACGCAGGCGACGGGAGTTGGCTATGTCGTATAATTAATGATCTGCATTAGACGAGCGACTGTGGATCAAACGTTTTGAGTTCTCAGTTTTGAGTGGTGAGTTCAACTATACAAAATTCGGCACTCATCACTCAAAACTCAAAACCAGTAACTCACAACTCATAATTTATGCCGGTCCCCGATCTCCTCAGATTCGGCACGTCCACCTGGGCCTATGACGGCTGGCAAGGGCTGGTCTACACAAAGCCCTACCTTAAAGGCCGCTTCAAACAGGACTGCTTAGCCGAATATGCTCGATGCGAATACCAGGGGCAGCCGCTGTTTCGGACGGTCGGGCTCGATCAGACGTTTTATCGTCCGGCCGCCACATGGCAACTGGAACGCTACGCCGAGCAACTGCCGCCTGGCTTCGAGATGTGCTCGAAGGTCTGGGAGG
>VRUB01000187.1 GCA_019456345.1 Nitrospira sp.
ATCACGAGACGCCTCACATCCGCGCGTACTACAAGACTGCGCGGGTCTAGTGGCGCTGCCCTAGGTATCTGGATTTCTGGTGAGAATCAGTCCTGAATAGGAGATCGAATCATGAAGTTGATCAAAAAGAAGGCTTCGGAAGGATCGTCCGCTCAGGCCCGCTTCGCAGGCGTGGCTGTGGACCGACGCACCTTCTTGCGCCGTTCGGGCTTAGCACTCGGCGGTGCCGTGGTGGCCACGGCGCTCCCGCCGTTGATGATGAGACGGGCGCGGGCCGAAATCAACCCGCCCAAAGAAGGTGTAGAGACAAAGACAGTTAAGACCATCTGTACTCATTGCGCGGTGGGTTGCGGTGTCTACGCCGAGGTTCAAAACGGTGTATGGACCGGTCAAGAGCCCGCGTTTGACCACCCCATTAGTCTGGGTTCGCACTGCTGCAAGGGCGCGGCACTGCGCGAAATGGGTCATGGTGAGCGTCGGCTTAAGTACCCCACCAAGCTCGAGAACGGCAAGTGGAAGCGCATCTCGTGGGATCAGGCCATCAACGAGATCGGTGACAAGATGCTGCAGATCCGCGAGGAGTCGGGACCGGACTCGGTGTACTGGTTGGGCTCGGCGAAACACAGCAACGAACAGGCCTATTTGTTCCGCAAGTTCTACGCAATGTGGGGCAGCAATAACGGGGACCACCAGGCGCGTATCTGCCATTCGACCACGGTCGCCGGTGTGGCGAACACATGGGGTTACGGTGCGATGACCAACTCCATGAACGACATCCGCCACTCCAAGGCGATCCTGATCTGCGGTGGCAATCCCGCCGAGGCGCACCCCGTTTCGCTGCAGCATATCTTCTATGCCAAGGAACGCGGGGCCAAGCTGATCGTGATCGATCCGCGCTTCACGCGCACCGCGGCCCACGCCGATCATTACGTGCGCATACGTCCGGGCACCGATGTGCCCATCGTCTGGGGCATGCTCTGGCATATCTTCGAGAATGGCTGGGAGGACAAGGAGTTTATCCGCCAGCGTGTCTGGGGTATGGACCAGATCCGCGAAGAGGTGGCCAAATGGACCCCCGATGAGGTCGAGAAGGTGACCGGCATACCGGAGGCGGATGTCAAGAAGGCCGCCGAAATTATGGCCAAGAACCGTCCCAGCACCTACATCTGGGTGATGGGCGGCACCCAGCACCACATCGGCAACAACAACACGCGTGCGTACTGTGTGTTTCAGCTCGCGCTCGGCAACCTGGGCGTCTCCGGCGGCGGCACCAACATCTTCCGCGGCCACGACAACGTCCAGGGCGCGACCGATATGTGCGTCCTGAGTCACTCCTTGCCCGGCTACTACGGCCTGTCCGCGGGAGCGTGGAAGCACTGGTCGCGGGTTTGGGGCGTGGACTACGGCTGGATGCAGGCACGCTTTGACCAGGGCAGCTATGAGAAGAAGAAAGGCAAGCCCCTCAAGCCCATGAACACCAAGGGCTTCCCGGTGTCACGCTGGATCGATGGCGTGCTCGAGGACAAGAAGAATATCGCGCAGAAGGACAATCTGCGGGCAATGGTATTCTGGGGACACTCGCCTAACAGCCAGACCCGTGGCACCGAAATGAAAAAAGCCATGGAGAAGCTGGACCTCTTGGTCGTAATCGACATCGTCCCGACGGCCACGCCGGTGATGCCCGACCGCAAAGACGGGGTGTACCTGTTACCTGCCGCGACGCAGTTCGAGACCTACGGCTCGGTGACGGCATCCAACCGCAACCTGCAGTGGCGTTCCAAGGTGATCGACCCGATATTCGAGTCGAAAGCCGATCAGACCATCATGTACCTGTTCGCCAAGAAGCTTGGTTTCGGCGATGAGCTCACCAAGAACATCAAGGTGAACAATGATGAGCCGCTGATCGAGGACATCACCCGCGAGTACAACAGCGGCATGTGGACCATCGGCTACACCGGTCAGAGTCCGGAACGCCTCAAGCTGCACCAGGAGAACTGGCACACCATTAACCCCAATACGATGAGGGCCGAGGGCGGTCCGATCGACGGCGAGGCCTACGGGCTGCCGTGGCCATGCTGGGGTACGCCAGAGCTCAAACATCCGGGCACGCCGATCCTGTATGACACCAGCAGACCGGTAGCAGAAGGGGGTCTGTGCTTCCGTGCACGCTTCGGTGTGGAGCGCAATGGCGAGAACCTACTGGCGGACGGATCTTATCCAGTCGGCAGCGAAATCAAGGACGGCTATCCGCAGTTCAGCGCTGACGTGCTCAAGCAGCTTGGCTGGTGGGATGACCTGACGCCCGACGAAAAGCAGCAGGCCGAAGGCAGGAACTGGAAGACGGACCTTTCGGGTGGCATTCAACGCGTTGCGATCAAGCACGGCTGTGCTCCGTTCGGAAACGCGAAGGCCCGTGCCGTCGTCTGGACCTTCCCGGATCCGGTGCCGATCCATCGTGAACCGCTCTACACGTCACGTCGCGATCTGATACCGAAGTATCGTACCTACGACGACTGGAAGTCGTTCTACCGGTTGCCGGTGCGCTACTGGTCGATTCAGAAAAACGACTACACCAAGGAGTATCCGCTGATCCTGACCAGTGGGCGGTTGGTGGAGTACGAAGGCGGTGGCGATGAGACCCGGGCAAACCCGTGGCTGGCCGAGCTGCAACAGACCATGTTTGCAGAGCTCAACCCAGCAGACGCCAATGACTTCGGCGTTCGCGACGGTCAGCAGATATGGGTGGTCGGAGCGGAAGGCGCCAGGATCAAAGTCATGGCAACGGTGACCCGTCGTGTGGGCAAAGGTGTCGTGTGGCTGCCGTTCCACTTTGCCGGCTTCCTCGAGGGCAAGGATCTCCGGGATAGATATCCGGAAGGCACGGCGCCGTTTGTCTCTGGCGAGGCTGCCAACACGGCGTTCACGTATGGCTACGACTCGGTGACACAGATGCAGGAGACGAAGTGTTCCCTGTGCCGCGTCGAAGTTGCCTGACCTAGCGAGATTGAGGAGACATAGCAATGGCTAGAATGAAATTCCTCTGTGACGCGGAGCGCTGCATCGAATGTAATGCATGTGTTACCGCGTGTAAGAACGCCAACGATGTGCCTTGGGGCGTGAACCGGCGCCGGGTCGTTGTGCTTGACGACGGCGTGCCTGGCGAGAAGTCCATATCAGTGGCGTGTATGCACTGTACGGACGCGCCGTGTGCCGCCGTCTGTCCGGTGGATTGCTTCTACACCACCGACGACGGAATCGTCTTGCACGACAAGGATCTGTGCATCGGTTGCGGTTACTGCTTCTACGCGTGTCCGTTTGGCGCGCCGCAGTACCCGCAGGAGTCTGCCTTTGGTGTTCGCGGCAAGATGGACAAGTGCACCTTCTGCGCCGGCGGACCGCTACCCGACAACTCCGATGAGGAGTATGCGAAGTACGGTAGCAACCGTATCGCCGAAGGTAAGCTGCCGCTGTGTGCGGAAATGTGCTCCACCAAGGCCCTGCTTGCCGGCGATGGCGATCTGCTCGCCGATATTTACCGCCAGCGGGTGATCCGGCGCGGTGGTCGATCCAAGACATGGGGTTGGGAGACGGCCTACCCGGCGTAAAGCGATATCGGGGAGGGCAAGGTACCCCCATATAGCTTGCCCTCCCCGCGCGTTCGTTTGCGCTTGAACTGACAAGCAGAAAGGAGGCCCTATGTACGCCAGAGTTGCTGGAGTGCTGGTGTTGGCTGTTGGCCTGACTGGGCTGGC
>VRUB01000030.1 GCA_019456345.1 Nitrospira sp.
GAAGCAGGCAGGGCAGTCCAGCGCTAAGGTGTTGCCACTAGATCTTGGGAATGTTGTCTATAAAGGCAAGCTCAGGTGGTACAACTGGCCATGGCTGAGCCGTCGCGGCAAGCTTACGGTCAATGAGCACATGGTACGCTGGAAATCCCGCAAGATCATCGTAGAGATACCCGTGGAGCAGATTCAGCAGGTGGCGTTCGAGAAACTCGGGACCGCCGGTGTCGCATGGACCCGGATCCGCTTCGGCCCGCCAGGCGCGCCACAAGACGCCTTTTTATTAAGCGCGGTGAAGACCGGCTACGTGCACAGTCACAATCGCAAGTTCGCAGCAATCGCGGAAGCGTTGGAGCGCAGCAGAAAACCCTGAACCGGACACCTTCGGCGCGATCGACCATTTGCGTCGACGGCATTAACGATGCGCTTTGTCATCCTTCAGTGGCACATAGCCGGGTATTGTCTTGCTGACAACCGTCTTTGTTGAGGAGTCCACGAGCTTCACCACACAACGCCGTCTGTCACGCTTTTCCTTATGGACCTGGGCCTTGTAGGTGCGCCCCGCCTCTGCCGTGAACTCCAAGCGTTGACGACCGAAGTAGTGCTTGGTTCCAAACGCCCCCGTGTACTCACACGTGACCACGATTTCATGCACGCCCGGTGGAATTTGGAACTTTTTTTCCAGTGTGGGCGTAAAACGATCATCGACCCGCTCCAGGGCGAGATTAGGATAGCCACCGTCGTACGAGGGAAGCGACAATATGGCTGCGGCACTGCGATTCTTAGGCGAGCCTGACTTAACCGGTTGCTGACCCGAGTAATACTCATAGCTCCGGCAACCCACACCGCCGAGCGCAAAGAAAATCAATAATACGAAGAGAAGGTGGCCCGAACGGCATACCTTGGTTTTTTCGCCTGGGTGCCGGTGTCTGTTTTCACAATGGTGTGCCATGGGCTGGTGCGCCGTGCGTCGATCCTTTGATGCCTAATTCAACAGCAACTATACGGAATGTGCGTGCGCCCTGCCAGTGGTCACTATCGCCCCATCTCAGGGAAACCAGGGCGCTGGCGGACCAGCGCTCGATGTTGGAGGAACCCGGCTGTCCTTGAAAAAACTCACGGCCCGTGTACGCTCCGCGAGGCGTGATGACATAGATGCAACCGTCGGCGGGGCTGTCGCTGAGCAAGCCAACTATGCAGTCTGAGGCCGCTACCCGAGGAGAAACAAATGCGCACCATCATGCTGCTTAACGCGAAGGGAGGCTCGGGCAAGAGCACGTTAGCAACGAACCTGGCGGCATACTACGCCGCCCAGGGCAGATCTGTAGTGCTGGCCGATTTCGATCCTCAGGGCTCCAGTCTGGCCTGGCTCGGGGTGCGACCGCAGGAGCGCCCGCCGATTCGGGGTGTCGCAGCCTTTCGCGAATCGCCGCGCGTGGCACCGGACACCGACTACGTCATTATGGATGCCCCGTCCGGGCGCCACGGCACTCACCTCGTGTCGCTGGTTCGCTACGCGCAGACCATTATCGTCCCGGTGCTGCCCTCACCCATGGATATCCGTGCGGCCACTCAATTCATCGATGAGATCTGCCGGGTTGGACCCGTTGCCCGACCCGTGATAGAAGATAAAGCGCTTGGCCTCGACAGCATTATGGCTTTTCTCGGCAGGTTGCTGGCGACCAGCGATATGTCGTCGGCCCCGCGAGTGGCGGTGGTGGCGAACCGCGTGCGGGAAAACACGCTCGCTTATGACGCGCTCTATGAGTTTCTCGACAGGCTCAAGGTGCCGTTTCTCACCACCCTGCGCGACACCCAGAACTACATCCAGGCGGCCGAGCGCGGGCTGGGCCTGTTCGAGCTTGCCCCATCGATGGTGGCCTATGATCTGGAATTGTGGCAGCCGTTGATCGAGTGGCTCAATAGCAAGCGCAGTCTTCCGAAATAGGCCCGTTGCCAAAACCAGCATGCAGGAGCACGGGCGGCTGGCACATCGCTTGGAGCTGTGGCGCGTCAACCAGATCTTTGCCAAGTACTCGCTCGCCGCTTGCATCAAAGCAGAACTGGAGCGGCAGGGACTCCTGGTCGGTGACCCGCTGGCGCCGCAGGCGCCACTGACCGGCGAGGCGCGTGAAGAGGTGCGGCAAGTACTTCTAGCTGTGGGCGCCTTACCCGGGCACTGAACTGTTAACTGGGATTCGAGTCAAATGGCCTCGTAGCCGCAGGCTCGTTGCGCCTGACTCACGAGACATAACAACACGGAGCATTGAATGGAACCACGTACTCGCTACAGATACCGGGCATTAGTAGCCGTTGTCATCGGCGCATTCTTGCTCGGCGCGACCGCCAATGCCGACAATACCATCGTCAAGAGCCCGAACGATCGGCGAGAATACGCAAGCTTCGAGCTCCCCAATAAGCTAAAGGTGCTGGTCGTATCCGATGCCACTACGGACAAGGCCGCCGCCGCGTTGGACGTTTTCGCCGGCACCAGCAGCGACCCCGAAGACCGCCAGGGTCTGGCTCATTTCCTCGAGCATATGCTGTTCCTCGGCACGAAAAAATACCCGAAGCCTGGTGAGTACCAGGATTACATCTCTACCCATGGGGGCCGTCACAACGCTTATACCGGCTTCGAGCACACTAATTATTTTTTTGACATAGACAAAGACTATCTCGAGCCCACGCTGGACCGCTTTGCGCAATTCTTTGTCGCGCCGTTGTTTACCCCTGAATATGTCGAACGTGAAAAGAACGCGGTCGATGCCGAGTATCAGCTTCATAAAAAAGATGATAGCCGACGGGCCCACAGCGCACGCACGCACGCAGTTAATCCCAGACATCCTTCCGCGCGCTTCGGCATCGGACGTCTGGACACGTTGTCGGATCGCAATGGCCGGACGGTGCGTGAAGATCTGATTGAGTTTTACGAGCAGCACTACTCGGCCAATATCATGGCCCTGCTGGTACTCGGAAAAGAGCCTATCGATGTTCTCAAGCAATGGGTAATCGACAAGTTCTCTTCGATAAAAAACAGTAACACCCAGCCCCGCGAGATCACTGAGCCACTTTTCGCTGCGGGGCAACTGCCGGCACAGCTAAACATTACGCCGCTCAAAGAACGGCGCGTCATCACACTGACGTTTCCCATACCGCCGCTGCATGAGCACTATCGCAGTAAGCCGACACAGTATGTCGCCAATCTCCTTGGTCACGAGGGTGCGGGCAGCCTTTTGTCGCTGCTAAAAAACAAGGGCTGGGTTGACGGCCTCAGTGCCGGCGCAGGGATGGACACCCGCGACGGGGCCACGTTCGAGGTATCCATGCAGCTCACCGAGAAAGGCGTCGCCCATGTACCCGAGATGGCCTCTTACGTGTTTCAGTATCTGCGCCTTATCAGCGAAAGAGGCATTGCCAGGTGGATATTTGACGAGCAAAGGAAAATCGCTGAAATCGATTTTCGTTTTCAAGAAAAATCTTCCCCGCTCAGCTTCGTGAGTTATCTCGCGCGGAATCTCCAACGCTATCCCGCCAAGGACGTGCTGCGCGGCCCTTACGCCATGGACGAGTACGATCCCGCTCTTATCCGCCAGTTCCTAGCATACCTGAGGCCGGAGAACGTTCTGTTGACGGTGAACGCGGCGGGGTTTGAGACCAACGCCAAAGATCCGTGGTTCGGCACGTCATACAGGGTCACCCACCTGGACAACGAAGCCATCCGGCACTGGGACCGCGACACGGTCGATACGGCCCTTGCGTTCCCTGAGCCGAACCCATTTCTACCGGATAATCTCGCGGTAAAAGCTTCCGGGGATGCGGCCTCCAAGCCGATTCGCATCAAGCAGTCCCCTGGATTTGATCTCTGGTTTCAGCAGGACGTCACGTTCCGGATACCCAAGGCAAACTTTTACTTCAGCGTGCAATCGCCTCTCGCCAATGACGGTCCACGGCACGCGATGCTCACCGCACTGTACGTGCAGCTCGTTAACGATCAGCTCAATGAGTTCTCCTACCCGGCGTATCTCGCCGGACTTAACTACAGCTTGTATAGCCACATTCGCGGTTTCAGCGTGCGCATATCAGGATATGACGACAAGCAAGGGTTATTGCTTTCTCGGATCATGGACACACTCATCCACCCAAGCATCAACCCGAAGCGCTTCGCCATTCTGAAGCAAGAGCTGGAGCAAAGCCTGAGGAACGCCGCGCGCGATCGCCCCAACACTCAAACTATGTCCGAGGTCACCACGCTGCTCATAAAGCCCAGCTGGACTAAGGAACAACGCCTCGCCGCGCTAAAACCGTTGACCGCCAAGGACCTCGAACGCTTTATGCCCAAGCTATTGCACCAGCTCCGCGTGATCGCGCTGGTGCACGGAAACGTGGACCGCCGAGAGGCGCTGGCACTCGCAAACGTGCTGGAGCAGCAGTTGCTGAAGAACGCGGAGCCGGTGACCGTGCCCAGCGGGCAGGTAGTCAAGTTGCCAGCTGGTAAGGAATACGTACGTCAGCTGGAGATCGATCACCCGGACTCTGCGATTACCGTTTACCTGCAAGGCAGCGACAAGAGCTACGGCACCCGCGCCAGGGTGGCGCTGACGGCGCAGATCTTGTCGTCGCCTTTCTACAATGACCTGAGAACGGAAAAGCAGCTTGGTTACGTCGTGTTCGCCACAGCCATGCCGTTGCTTGAAGTACCGGGTCTCGCCTTTGTCGTCCAATCACCCACAACCGATCCGATCACATTGGAAAACTATGTGAAACAGTTCATATCGGGTTACGCCGGGACGATCGTGGGAATGAGCGTGGAGACCTTTGACAGGCACAAGCAAGCCCTGTTGGCCCGTATCTTGGAAAAAGATAAACGTCTCCAGACCCGCACCAACCGCTACTGGACCGAGCTTGACCGCGAGCACTACCAGTTCGACTCGCGCGAGCAGCTGGCTGCCGCCGTGCGTCGCATCGACAAGCGAGCGTTCGAGAGATTTTACAGCAGCTTTTTTCTGGACAAGGAAAGCAAGGCCTTGATAGTGCGCGCAATCGGGAGCCGACACAAAGAGGCGGTTGTCAAACACGAGCCCCGACAGGACTACACGGTGATCCCGGATGCCCCCTCATTCAAGCGTGGTAAAGAGTACTTTCCCGGCTGATACGCACTACAGCAAAAAAAGCGTTTCTCGTTCGACAATGAGGCTACATTTATCTGTGATCGCGCGCATTCAGCGTGTCCTTGCGAGGCGTTCCCGCAGCGCCTCCTCCTCGAGGAAATAGTAACAGATCTCATGGTCCCCGTGCGCGAGTACCGGTACCTTGTGGTTGAAGCGCTCGACCAGCTCGGGATCTTGGTCGATGTCGACTAAGCGCAGCTCGAACTCCAGGCACGCTTGCAAGCGCACCAGCTCGATGCGCATCTCCTCACAAAGGTGACAGTCCTGGCGCGTGTACAGCGTCAGTACGGGGCGTCCCATCGCATCAGGTCGTGCTGCTCGAAGAGGAAAAGGTTAGACAAGCGAGGCCTTGCGCAACCCGCTCAAAGTGGCAGTTTACTTGATACCCAGAATCTCCTTGGCTTTGGCCAATGTAGCAACGGACTGGGCATGCTGACCGCTTTTATGCAATCGCCCGCCTTCGGCACGCAGCTTTTTTGCCTCTGCCAGCTGCTCCGCACTCACGTTCGGGCCAGCCTTTAATGCGGCATCGATCTTCGCCACGTCGCCCGGGCATTGAAAGGCATAAGCGGGCATGGCGATCAGGGTTCCCAACAAGGCAGCCAATATAATGAACGCTTTCATCGCTCCTCCTTACTATTCAGCGGCGAGGGGGTTCATGATATGCGCAGGGTTTGCGGTTTGCAATGCACCGAGCTACTGGAATTTCAGGAAACTCCGATAGCTCTCCAATGTATCGCTTACCGCGGCCTTGTAAAGTTTCTCACCGGCTTCGATACTGGCGAGCGAGGGATCCGACCCGATACGCCCATCGGGAAAACGCCGGCGGTAATCGGCGGCGTCGAAGATCTCGCCCTTGGGTGCGATCTTCGGGCTCATCTCGGCTGTCTTCACCGCGTTCGGGTAAGCAAAGTAACTCAACGATACCTCGGACGGTGTCGCGTGGCTGCCCTCGGCGTCGCCGAACAGCGATTTTGACAGCTTCTTGACCTGAGCCCCCATCCACCAGTTGGCCAACTTGCATCGAACCGGTAGTCGGTCCGGCGGCGCCGTACCGAGGCTGCATTGCGCATAAATCTCCGAGAACGCCGCTGTGACGGTCGCGATATTGCCGCCGTGGCCGTTCAAAAAATAAAAACGGTCAAAGCCATGCCGGGTAAGCGAGTCTACGATGTCCCGCACGACCGCAAGCAAGGTGCCCGGGCGCAGCGTGATCGATCCCGGAAAACCTAGATGGTGCTGCGCCATGCCTATGTTTATGGTCGGCGCCACCAGTACGTTGGTCTCCTCGGCCACACCGCGGGCAATGGCTTCCGGACAAATCGCATCGGTGCCGATCAGACCGGTGGGTCCATGCTGCTCCGTTGAGCCAATGGGAATGATGATGCCGGTGGATCGTTGCAGGTAAGCCTCGACTTCCTGCCAGGTGCAAAGTTGCAGCAGCATGCTCGTGTCCTCGTTAATCCAAATCCGAGTTTACGCGCCCGTGAAATGGGGTGGGCGTTTCTCCACGAAAGCGCTTATTCCCTCGCGCGAATCATGTGTCTTCGCCATCCGTGCAATCATACGCGCCTCGAGCTCCATCTGGGTCTCCAACGACCCGGAGAAACTTTCATTGAGCAGTTGCTTCACGGCCCCCAACGCGAGGGTCGGTCCGTCAGCCAGCGATCGCGCGAGCATCTCGGCCTCGCTCAACAGTTTCGAATCGGCGATCACATTGTTAACCAGCCCCCACTCCATCGCCTCGCGCGCACTGAGCGAGCGGTTCGTCAACATCAGCTCCTGGGCGCGGCGCAAGCCGATCAGACGGGGCACAAAATACGTGGCACTCCCGTCAGGAGACAGCGCCGCCGCCGTGTACGCCATGGTGAATTTCGCCGACTCGGCGGCGAGTACCATATCCCCTGCGACGGCCAGGCTCATACCGGCACCCGCGGCCACACCGTTCACGGCCACGATCAACGGGGCGTCCATGCGAGAGAAATGCGAGATCGCCGAGTGCAAGTACGTGGTTATTTCCTTCAAGGCGAAGGCAATCTCCGCCCCGTAGGCGGCAAAGATTTTCAGGTCGCCACCGGCGCTGAACATCTTGTCGCCGGCACCCGTGAGTAGCACAGAACGGATTCCGGGATTCGCGTCGCAGCGAATGGCGGCGTCCATCAGCTCTCGCGCCAGCTCGAGATTGATGCTGTTCGCCGCATTTGGCCGATTCAGCGTGATGCGCGCAACGCGATCCTGCACGTCAAAAATAATCTGTTCATAGGTCATCGCTATTTGTCCTTGTCGGTTGGCTTGTGAGGGCAGGTTATCGTTGGCGCCGGCGCTTCCCTAACGCCGGCTTTTGAAGAAGAGCGGCCACGCCAAAGCATTCGGCCATGCTAAGATCCGGCGAGATACTGTGCAAGTCGCCGCGCACAGCTGCGTCCGAACCGCCAGTTTGGGCCTTTTCCCGGTTGCTGAGCCGGAAAACTGCCTGGCGGCTGGAGATCGCCGACAGCTCGCCAGTGCTCGGCCCCTGATAGGGTTGAATAAAAACATCTCAGACCGCATATTTACACCAAGTGCACCTGGAACAGTACCGCTGAATCTACATGATTATTTATGACCTGAATTGTGATGCCGGCCATCACTTTGAAGGCTGGTTTGGCCGGCCGGCAGATTACGTCGAACAGAAACGTAAGGGCATTCTTAGCTGTCCGATCTGCAGTTCTACCAATGTGAAAAAGATCCCTACCGCGAGTCACGTCAAGACCCAGTTGACGGTAAGTGCGTCTGAGGACGAGGCGACGAAACCATCAGGCCAACAGGTCGTATCGACTCATGCAATGCAGGCGCTGCACCGATACATCGACAAGCATTTCGCCGACGTCGGCGCACAGTTCCCTGAAGAGGCCAGAAAGATCCACTATGGCGAGGCCGAAGAACGAAACATTTGCGGCGTAGCGAGCAATGAGGAGGCCAAGGAGCTGCACGAAGAGGGGATCGAAGTGCATCGACTGCCGCCAAAACCCGTAGAAAAAGAGAAGCTCAATTGAGGAGCGGCGGGAACTAACAGCCCGCTTCTGTCACCGCGTGCCAATATCCAAGCGCCTTTCAACCGGACACAAGATCGATCTCACCGTCGCCGCTTAGGCACACCGGAATGCGGCCGAGCTGGGTGCGGATCTGCATTCAAGACAGCACTTTCCAGCCTGGCACAATGAGAAGGTGTAAATGCGGGCACCAAAACATTGTGGGTTTACAATTCACCGTACCCTTCTGTTAGGCGTTGCGCTGGCAGCGCTGATCGAAACCTCAGGTTGCGAGACCCTCAAAGTCTACCCAGGACCACCGCGGTCCGCGAACGAAATCGCGACGCTGGTACTCCCATTCTACGACGCCGGCTTCCCCGGCCTGCGCGTACATCAAATCGATAACATGCCGGTGTCATCGGCGGTCACCAGTTTCGCGCTGCTGCCCGCGACACACGAGATTTTGATCTCTTGTGGTTACAGCCAACAGCTCGTCACCGAGCACTCGTATGGCCGCGAACGCTTGCGCTTTCACGCGAAAGCCGGGCATGTGTACAAGGTCCGCACACGGGTGCGCCAGGGACGTTGCATGATGTGGGTCGAGGACAAGGTAAGCCAAGAAACCGTCAGCGAGCCGATTGCCCGTTGCGGTCGTTGCTCCCCGGCGGTCTCAGCGCACCGACAGCTCAAGTCGTGCGCCGCGGCGATGGCGCGTCGGGGTCGGCGCTTGGCGTGGGTTCCAGTTTAGGCTCCAGGCGCGGGATAGTAATTTGCGTGCCGGGCAGCAGCGTCTCGAAATGGAGATCCGGGTTGAACTGGCGGATTAACCAGATCGGCACATCGTACTCGCGCTGCGAAAGCACCCACAGCAATTCACCCCGACGCATCACGTGCACAGTCGTACCCGAAATCTGAAACCGCTCGAAGAACGCCTCTTGCAGCGAGATTTGATAGGCAAGACGCTGCCGCTCGAATGCCTCCGGACTTACATTGGAGAAATCAAGCCGCAGGCGATGGCCAATCACCACCGGCTGGCGAAAACGCAATCGATTGAGCTTGCGCAGGCGGTGCGCACGGATTCCGAGCCACTCGGCATAGTGACCGAGCGTCTCGGCCGCCTGCACCTCGATGGTGTTATCGTCACCTACGAGATAATCGCTCGGATCGGCTGAAAGTGCCGGGTGCACCCCTACGGGCAGCGTCGGTCCGAGGCGCTCGGCCTCTTCGGCATTCATGGGTTCGGCGGTCTCCACCTTGGCAAGCTCGGTCTTGTCCGCGCCGGCACCTTCTT
Source organism: Nitrospira sp. (assembly GCA_019456345.1). Classification (GTDB taxonomy): domain Bacteria; phylum Pseudomonadota; class Gammaproteobacteria; order Acidiferrobacterales; family SPGG2; genus VRUB01. The sequence continues at coordinate 9,465 of VRUB01000030.1, forward strand.
CCGCGGGTGGCGTTGCCTCCTCTATTGCGTGATCGGGCGTTGGCGTGCTGGCCGCAACAGGCGGGGGCGTTTCAATCACCCCAGGCATGTCAGGCGGCGCGATGGCGACCTGCAGAACTTGCCCAGCATAGATGCGATGCCTGTCACTTATATCGTTGGCGTCCATCAGATCTTGCTCTTTTACACCAAGGCGGCGCGCAATTTCGGACAGTGAGTCACCGTATCGCACGCGATAGGTATCGCCCGTCGATGATCCCGTAGCGCTCGCCGTAGTGCCGTCAAGGGCCCTTTGCCGACGCGCACGTTGCGCGCTTGCGGCGCTTGCTAGTACGATTTCGGGGGAGCCCGGCACCGAATCGAGCGGTATACGCAGCTCATAGCCACGCGGTACTAGCCTGAAGCCACTCCATACCGATCGTCTCAAGGCACGGTTCAACCGGCGGAGCGTAATGCGGTTCATCCCGAGCGCGCGCTCGATTGCTGCGATGCTCATGCGATCCGGGACTTTAACTACCTGGCTTTGTACAACGCGGTCGCGCACGAGCGGACCGAAGAATTTCTCGGCATCGGCTGCAACCGCCGTGGCCGCAAGGAAGGCGACGTAGAAGTTACGCGAGGCGAAACCAAAGGTTCGGCCCTTGTAGCGGCGGACGATCACAACGATATCATCGGTTCCGAGCTGGCGTGCGGCCCTCCGGATGCCGGCGGCACCGTGATTGTAGGCGGTGATCGCCAGCGGCCAGGTACCCGTCACGGAGTGGTTATGCTTTAGCAAGCGCGCCGCGGCCAGTGTCGACTTGAAGGGGTCCAGCCGCTCGTCCACCACACTATTGATGCGCAAGTAACGACGCCCGGTGGAGCGTGTAAACTGCCACAGACCCGCCGCCCCCACACGCGAGTAGGCATCGGGATTAAAGGAAGATTCCACATGCGGCAAGGCGCCGAGCTCGACCGGCAGGCCCATCTCGGAAAAGGTGCGCTCGATGTGCGACATCCACGCCCCTGCGCGGATCACACCGGCGCGAAACTTATCCGCCTGGCCGAGTTGGAAACGCACTTGCTGTGCAGCGACACGCAGGGTGCGGTTTGATATATCGTCCGACCACAATGCCAGTACGCGCTGCTCCTCGGCACTGAGGCCCTCGCGTTTGCTACGGGCTAGAGTAATAAGAATATTCTTGTAATGTCGCTTGGTTTGCTTGACACGGCGCGCGCGCGCGCGCGGACCCGAGCCGGGTGCGAAACGAATTACTTCGTAAACGACCCCGAGATTACGCGCATCGTGGATCAATCCGCCTCGGGTGTCTACCTCCGAGTACACGCGAGTCCAGAAGCCAATGTCGGGCTCCAGTGCCGGTGGCCGTGGAAACGCCTTGAACTCTGCCGCCGATACCGCAGCAGTTATGAACAGTGCGATCACGGCGACGCAGAATCGCGTCATCAATGTTCCCCTAATCTTGTGGGTTTTCCCGCGTGCGCCAACGTGCCGCAATCACACCTGCATTGATCGGGCCGGTTGGGGTACACAACCAATCGTCGCGCTCACAAGTTAAACCGCTTTCATCGCGCACAGTGCCCCACAGCCGATATAGCCTGAATAACTTTAATAATAGGAGAGTGTGCGCCGCATGCAACGCCACGAACACCCACTTCGCCGGGTGCTCTTAACGGCCGTGTGTGCCCGGCCCGTGGGGGTGCCCGTGACTGTTTTCTTCAGCCGTCGCATCGCGTACATCTGTCGGTATCAAATCGTCCAGCGGAACTACCTGCACCAACGCTTCAATACGCTGCCTGCAAGGCTCCTCCGGATTCAACCCGATCGCAAGCACTTCGTGTTTGGGGATTTCCATGTTGGGTAGCTCCGCGTGAAAGAGGAAAATGGCGTCTCGCGCCGCCGTCACGTTAATCGCCTGCCATCCCTTGCGTCCTTGTTCGACGTCAAAGCTCACCTTTTGCCCCTCGGGCAGGGACTTGAAACCGTTACCCTGGATTGCCGAGAAATGCACGAATACATTCTCACCGCCATCTTCCGGCGCTATAAAGCCAAACCCCTTGGAGTCGTTGAGCCACTTTACAGTTCCAGTACGCATGAACACACCCTCGAATATGGACGAAACAGATTGCTTGCATGCAGATCATCAGAACACGACGTGAGAGAACCTTACGTGGGGTTTCCGAATTAACCGGCGGTTACAAGCTGCAGCACGGCGCAGTATAACCGCTTTGCATATCGGCTGCTATGAGGCATTTTGACCAGGATCTATTCCGGAAAACCGCCATCGAGCGATGGATCGCCAATGCCCTACCGCGCTTGGCACGTTTTTGACCGAGATCGAATCGAGCTTCGGCCTATTTCCGCTCACCACGCCGCACGGTGCCGGCACGGCCCGGCAAACGCGGCGACTGCGCGCGTCCCATGGTGCCCTGCGACTTGGTGGCGGCCGCAACAGGCGGGTAGACTTTAAGTCCTGATGGTGTTTGCTTACTACCGGCGGCTTTCGCCGGTGCAGAGAAAGATTTACCGACGCAGTGACGAGATCGCGTCCATTCGGTTACGGCGTGCGTCCGCCTTGCATCCCGCGGTGCACGCACTGGCAGAGGCATTACAGGAGGAAAACAAAACCCGCACACAAACGCTATGCCAGCGACTAGCGGATGGTATTACGAGCAGCCTGAACGTTCCAACCGTGCGAGTTGAGGTGCTTACGGTGCGCCCGCATGATGACTGGGGTGAACTGCACGGGCTCTACTCACCTGCAGAGGGGCGCCGAGCGAGGGTCCAGCTATGGATGCGCACCGTGCAACACAAGCGTGTAGTCGCCTTCAAGACGTTCCTGCGCACGCTGCTGCACGAGCTCTGTCATCATCTCGATTATGAGCTTTTGAATCTACCTGACTCGTTTCACACGGAAGGGTTTTACAAACGCCTGTCGAGCCTGTCCCATCAATTAACCCCCGCCGACTGACGGCGTTGTACCGAAAATACCAAGCGGAGCGCAACATAATCTACAAACCGCGGCCTGCCTTGTCACGGCGTCGCAGCGCAATACAGCAACATCGACATCGTCACCGTCGACAACCATCATTGATACCCAATGTCGCGTCTCTGCGGCAACAATGGGCACGCCTCTGTCGACGTCATCGCGCTAACGGCTCTAAGGCGCACACGGCTTGAGTGACAAATCTGCAGGCAGGCGAGTACTGACATCCCCGCAAGCCTCATCGAGTTGTTTCTGCGTGAGCCCCACAGCATCGCGCAGATCGGCCCCTTGGAAGTTGGTACCGAGCAGGTCGGCCTTATGCAGATCGGCGTCGCGCAGGTCCGCCTTTTGCACGTTCGCGCCCTCCAGATCTGCGCGCCGCAGGTTGGCATGCCGAAGGTCGGCGCCCTCCAGTCGAGCGTGGCGTAACTTGGCTTTTCGCAGCTTGGCATGGGAGAGCTTGGCCTGTTGGAGCCACGCAAAGCTGAGCTTGGCCTTGCGCAGGTCCAGCCCGCTGAGATCGAGCTTTGCAAGCCTGGCCGCGAAGAGATTGGCGCGCTTGAGATTGGCGCCTGCAAGCACGGCACCTTCGAGCTTGGCAAACCCCAGGACGGCACGCTTCATGTTGGCGCCGCGAAGATCTGAATTCTGCAACTCAGCCGCGAACAGATCCGACTTCCGCAGATCAGCGCCGGTGAGAATGGTTTGTTGTAGGTTCGCGCGAAACAGATAGGTATGCTTTAGCTTTGCGCGTAACAGACTGGCGCGGCGCAAGTTAACGTTGGGTAGCTTGACCTTGCGCAGATCGGCATAGCGCAGGTCCGCCTCGCGCAGGTCCACACCCGCAAGCACGGCCCGCTTGCGGTAGTCGCGCGCGAGATGAAGTTGGCAAAGTATGGCACGCTTGCCACGGGACCGGTCTTGCAACCATTCTTCATGTGCATCGAGTATTGCGTCCAGCTCCTGTTGCTTGGGCTTGAAATCCGCAGGATTTGGACATTCGTGTCGTGGGGCCTCGGCACCCACGGCGGACGCTACAACCAGGACCAGCGCTAGAAACCCAACAGCCTTGATCAAAACAACGTGCCCCTTGCCTCCCATACTCGCGTGAGTTGACCCACGAGCTCGACCACCTACCCGCCCCCGGGCGAACACCGTGACACTCGGTAACCCACCCGGGGGAAATGAACCACTACCTCACCGACGCGCTCGTCGCGGCGACGAATCGCCAACTGCTCGGTACTCACATGGACGATCTCGCCGACAACCGGCGGCCCGCCGCCGATATCATCCGGGACCACAGCGACCTGCCAGCCGGCCGTGAGGCCCTGGGGGTCGCCCGCATCGCTGTGTGTGCCGGTCTCCGACGTCGCCGCGCCCGCGGTTGCTAGGGCCTCGTTGGCCGTCATGCTCGTGGGCCGGCCATGACCCAGAGCGCGCACCCGGTCCTCCCAGGCGAGCAGGTTGGAAAACTCGCTCAGCAAATCAGGGCCGCCCGCGTAGCGCCCACGGATGAACCACACCAGGTAATAGCACAGCGCGTCAGGCAGGCCTGGCTCGGCACCCAGCATGAAGTCACGGCCGGTGCGCAGCCGCTGTTCCATCCACCCGAGCTGGGCTCGCAGCTGCGCCAGTATATGAGGTATGTCCTGCTGCAATGCCTTGAGGTTGTAATCGGGTCCGAAGTAGAGTCGGCCGCGGTCGGCGGCAAACTCCTCCGGCAGTTCATCGGCCTGCGCGCCGAGAACCAGTGAGAGCGCGAGTGTGAAAAGCGGTCCGTCGGTCCAGCGACTGATCCCCCATACCATGCCTGCGCCTCCACCCGGGTACAGGGTCGGCTGCGGACAGCGGCGCTCGAGCTCGCGGATTATGCATTGGCTATCGCAATAGATGTCAGCGCCGATCTGCATAATCGGCGTTCGACGGTAACCGCCCGTCAGTGGCATCAGCTCAGGCTTGGGTGGCAAGCGTGGAATCTCGACCGAACGCCAATCCAGCCCTTTCATTCCCAGTACCACCCGAACTTTCTCCGACACGGGTGACTGCGGATAGTGATGCAAAATGATGCCCGGCATGCGATTACCCTGACGAATCACTTGCCCGCATGTAACACGGTAATGCGGATCAAGTAAAGCGCCTTGACTACGCGGGCACGCCTAGAGTTCTTGCGTCTCCGACGCAATGGGCACAGCGATAAGATGAAGCCAAAGCGCGATGATACAGCACGCCCGCAGCCCGTCCTCGTTCAGCGGCCCACACTGTGCCTCGCGCCTAGCGCAAAGGCTTACTCTCATGCCCGAGTAGCAGCAGCAACACCGAAGGCCGTGCGTTCCCATTCCACCGATTTCCCGCCATCGACCCCAGACCGCGCGGCAATCTTGACGCTCGAATCAGGCCGCAACCCATCGGCGCTGACCCCGGCAGTTCGGGCATGCATTGACGCAGCGCGGTTGACGGGCTCGTGGGTTACGAGTTATGTTTACATATATAAGAAAACTCTTTCGATATTATGAAGTCTGAAACCCGAACCGCGGCGCGCGTGCTCGACGTGTTCGAGACCTTCGGCGCCCGCAGGGCACCGCTTTCCGTGAGTGAGATTGCGCGCGCCATCGGCGCACCAGTCAGCAGCTGTCATGCGTTGATTCGCACGCTGCAAGGACGGGGCTACTTGTACTCGACGACCTCGCGTCACCGCCTCTATCCGACCAGGCGCCTGCATTACATCGCGCAAACGATCGCCGAGCATGACCCCTTGCTCGAGAGGGTGGCGCCCGTACTCGGCCACCTGCGCGACCAGACACGCGAAACCGCAATCCTTGGAAAACTTGATAATCGTGCGGTCGTTTATCTCGAGGTCATGGAAGGCCTGCATACGGTGCGCTATACCTCACGCGCAGGTGAACACAAGCCCTTGCATTCCAGTGCGATCGGAAAGGCGCTCCTCGGTATACTGGAAGATGAGCCACTCGCCGAGCTCTTACGTGTCATCAAGCTTCCTGCTGTCACCGCTAAGACCCTCACCGATCCCCGGCGCCTGCGCGCCGACCTGCGCGAATCCGCCGCGCGCGGTTACTTCATCACTCGCGGGGAGAACGTTGCTGACGTAATGGCCATCGCCGTGTCCCTGACGATTGACGACGAGGTGGTCGGTATTGCCGTGGCCGGCCCCATCCATCGCATGGAAGCAAACTTGGACAGCTATGTGCAGCAATTGCAAGCAGCACGACAGGCGCTTTTATCCGGGCATGGTGGGTAATGGGTAGGCCGCGTCTGCTCTTGACGGAAGTGCGCGACGGTGTGCTGCGTGTCACCATCAATCGCCCGGAGAAGCGCAATGCCCTGAGCCGTGCTGTCCTCCACGAGCTGCGTGAGACCTTCACCACAACCACCGACGATACACGCCTGTTGGCCGCGGTTCTTCGCGGTGCCGGGGACAAGTGTTTCGCGGCCGGCGGCGATCTGCGCGACCTCGGCAACGTGCGCACGCGACGGCAGACAGCCGAGATGACCGCCCAGGCGCGGGCCGCGCTCGATGCGATACGGTGCTTTCCGCTGCCGGTGGTGGCAGCACTCAATGGCGATGCGCTGGGCGGCGGCGCCGAGCTCGCCGTAGCGTGCGATTTCCGGGTGCTCGCGGCCCACGCTCGCATCGGGTTTATTCACGGGCGCCTTAATATTGCGACCGCATGGGGTGGCGGTATTGACGCGCTACAGCTCCTCGGGACTGCGACCGGTTTGCGCCTCCTCAGCCGCGCCGAGCTCCTCGACGCCGCAACGGCGCTGACGACCGGCTTGGCGGACGCCGTCGCAAAACCAGGAGAGGACCTCGACGACGCGCTCCAGAGATTTCTCGAACCGCTCCTTCGTCAGGCACCACAGGTGCTCCGTGCGTTTAAGGCGCTGGCTCTGCAGACGCGATTGGCGCGCCCGCGCAAGGAGCTTGTAGACCTGGAGACAAAATTGTTCAGTGACACCTGGGTGCACCCGGACCACTGGGCAGCGGCCGACGAGATCCTTGAGCCAGGGGGTAAATCGTGACCGACGCGAAATCCGACCGCACCGCGAGCATGCGAACGCATTCGGAACAGCAACAGCCTGGAATGCCTTCGACACAAACACCATCGGCCATCGAGATTCCGGTCGTAGTCACGCCCGACATGGTACCGACCCGGGACCCGAGCCTGCCGGGCGAGTACCCGTTCACCCGAGGGATTTATGCCGAGGGTTACCGCCGCCGGCTGTGGACCTTCCGCCAGTATTCCGGATTCGGCTCCGCCGAGGAGACCAACACACGTTACCGCTTCTTGCTCGATCGGGGGCAAACCGGGTTGTCGGTGGCCTTGGACCTGCCGACCCAGTGCGGCTATGACCCGGTCGACCCGATGGCGCGGCCGGAGATTGGCAAGGTCGGGGTCTCGCTCTCAAATCTCTCGGAGGTCGAGATCCTCTTTGACGGTATTGATCTCAGCCGTACCTCGACATCGTTTACCATCAATGGCACCGCAGCCATGATCTACGCGATGTACCTCGCGGTTGCCGACAAGCAAAGCGTACCGCGCGAGAAACTGACGGGAACCATTCAGAACGACATATTAAAGGAGTACGTCGCACGCGGTACCTGGATCTTTCCCGTGCGTCCGTCGATGCGATTGATCGCCGACACGGTGCTGTTCTCCAACGAGGAAACCCCGAGATTTAATCCGATCAGTATCGCCGGCGCGCACTTTCGCGATGCCGGAGTAACCGCGGTCGAGGAGATGGGCTACACGCTGGCAGACGGGCTCGCCTACGTGGATGAGCTGGTCAAGCGCGGTGGCGACGTCAACCAGTTCTCACGGCGTCTGAGCTTCTTCTTTTATGTGCATATGGACTTTTTCGAGGAGGTCTGCAAGTTCCGGGCTGGACGGCGTCTTTGGGCCCGATTGCTGAAAGAGCGTTACGCAGTAACAGACCCCGACGCCCTGCGCTTTCGCTTTGGTGTCGTGTGCGGTGGATCCTCGCTCACGGCGGCACAACCCTACAACAACATCGTGCGTGTCGGCATAGAGAATATGGCCGCGGTACTTGGCGGCGCGCAGTCTATATTTACCTGTGCCTACGACGAGGCCTTCCAGATTCCGACCGAAAAAAGCGCCGAGCTTGCGCTGCGCACGCAGCAGATCGTGGCCTATGAAAGCGGAGTCGCGCGCACGGTGGATCCGCTCGGAGGCAGTTACCTCGTTGAGTGGCTCACCGATCGCATGGAGCAAGAGATTGAGAAGGTCATCGGGGAGATCGAGGAGTACGGCGGAGCCGTCAAAGCCATCGAGGATGGCTATCTGCAGATGCGTACGGCGCAGCGTGCTCGTCTGCGCAAGCAATCCACCGATAGTGGCGAGCAGGTCGTTGTCGGGGAAAACTATTTCCGTCATGCGGATCAGAAAAATGATTTCGGCGAGGTCTTCCATCTGGATCCGCAGTCTGTTAAGCGCGTGCTGAAAAAGTACGAACAAGTCAGGGATCGGCGCAACAACAAGGCCGTTACCCGTTTGCTCAACCGCCTCGGAGAAGCGGCGGCCAAGGACAGCGAGAACCTGATGCCTTACCTGATCGAGTGCTGCCACGCCTACGCGACCATCGGCGAGATGGTAACGACTCTGAAGCAGCAGTGGGGCGAGTTCGTCGAGCCCGTGCGGTTTTAAGTCTGGTGCGAGGCTGCCCGGACGAGGATCGTGAAATGAGCTTGAAGGGAAAACGGTTCTTGATCGCGAAGCCGGGGCTCGACGGTCATGACGTCGGCGCTAAGGTCATCGCCCTGGCACTGCGCGATGCCGGGGCAGAGGTCATCTACACCGGCCTGCGAAAAAGCCCCGAGTACATAGCACGGGTGGCCGCGCAAGAGGATGTAGACGCTATCGGCCTCAGCATCCTGTCCGGCAGCCACACAGAGCTTGTGCAGGACACGATCAGGTGCCTGCGCGAACTGGATGCGGCGGACAAGCCGGTGTTCGTCGGCGGAACGATCCCGATCGAGGACCAGCGCATGCTGAAGGATGCCGGCGTGCTCGAGGTGTTCACCGCCGAAATGCGTGTCGAGGATGTGCTTGCGGTCATCGACCGCGCTTTTGCCTCATGACATTGACGACCACAGATCAGGGGCCGCTGTCCGGCATTCGCGTGCTGGAGGTAACGCACATGCTGGCCGGCCCTTACTGTGGAATGTTGCTGGCCGATCTGGGTGCCGATGTCATCAAGGTCGAATCCCCCCAGGGCGACATTGCGCGGCGCGTCGGTCCGCACCACATCGGGCCGCACAATGTCTACTTTGCCAGTCTCAACCGGAGCAAGCGCAGTGTCTGTCTCGACCTGGGAACTCCCGCGGGCCAGTCGGCCCTGGGTGAGCTCGCCGCCGGCGCGCACGCCCTGATCACCAACATGCGCCCGCCGATCATCAGGAAGCTTGGCCTCACCTACGAGCAGCTGAAGAGCTGGAACGAGCGTCTGGTGTGTGTAGCGTTGACCGGCTACGGGCTCACGGGCCCGTACGCGGAGCGGCCTGCCTATGACTATGTGATCCAGGCGCTGGCGGGCGTCATGGCGTTGACCGGGGACCCGGACGGACCACCGACCAAGGCAGGCTACTCGATCGTCGACAACTCGGCCGGCATCATGGGTGCAGTCGGGCTGTTGGCGAAAATCATCGAGGGCAAAGGCGGGCAGGTGGACATTTCGCTCTACGATGTGGTGCTCTCACAGCTTAACTACCTGGCCGCGGCCTACCTGAACGCGGGAGAGCGACCGCGACGATATCCGAGCGGCGGCCACCCTTACTTCGTCCCGGCGCAAGTCTTCCCCACCCGCGATGGTTATCTGGCGCTCTTTATTAGTCACGATCAGTTCTGGCAACGCTTCGCCGACGAGGTGAACAAACCGCAGTGGCGATCAGACCCACGCTTCGCCACCATGAAGGGCCGCAGCGCCAACCGCGAGCTTGTGGTGAGCGAGGTGGAGACCCTGCTGAAGACCGACGACACTGCGCGCTGGGTCGAGCGGCTCGGCAAGCTGGACATCGTGGTGGCCGGTGTAGAAACACTGGAACGCGCCCTTGAGGGCGATCTTGCCGCAGCGCGCGCTATGATCGACACGATCCATACCCCCGACGGCGACTTCCGCCTTGTGGGTAATCCCATCAAGCTTTCAGGCTATGAAGCCCACCACCGCCCGCCGCCGCTGCTGGGCGAACATACTCATGAGATCCTCACGTACAAGAGCCGGGCATGACGACGCGCGCGAAGCCCTGGAGCTGTAAGCAATACCCAACGTCCATGTGAGGCGATTGCCTTATAGCTTGGTAAGTTGAGCCTTTCTCTGCCTGCATTCACAACTCGCAGCATGGTCAAATTTCATCGTGCCCCCCTCAATAAGGTGTCGCCAGTGCGGTTATGACTCCAGCGGAGCTCGCCAGTATAATCGATCATACGGCACTGAGGCCCGAGACCACCGAGGCGCAGATCGTGCAACTTTGCGCAGAAGCGCGCGAGTTCGGCTTCGGTGCGGTCTGCATCGCCCCCGCCTGGGTAGCGCTGGCAGTGGAGCAACTGGCAGACACACAGGTCAAGACGGTGAGTGTTGTGGGCTTCCCGCACGGCGACACGCTCTCGACCCTGAAGGCGTTCGAGGCGAGCCAGGCGATCGCCGCCGGTGCCCAGGAGCTGGACATGGTGATACCCGTAGGCGCATTGAAATCGAGCAAGGACCAGGTCGTGCTGCAAGACATTCGCGCCGTGATCGGAGCGGCGCGGCAAAGGGCGGGCACCGTCGTCAAGGTGATCCTGGAAACCGCCCTGCTGAGCGATAGCGAGAAGGTGCTCGGGTGCCGGCTTGCCGAACAGGGCGGCGCCGACTTTGTAAAGACCTCCACCGGCTTCGCGTCGGGTGGTGCGACGGTAAACGATGTTGCGCTCCTGCGGCGCACGGTCGATGATCGCCTAGGCGTAAAAGCGGCCGGTGGAATCCGTGATCTTGCGACGGCGCTCGCCATGGTCAAGGCCGGCGCCAGCCGCCTGGGCTGCTCGTCGTCGGTGGCCATCATGCAAGCTTTTACCAATGAGCCACCACCTGCTTGATCGGCACAGGCAGGCCCCGAGCCTACAGCAAGGTATTCACGGCGTGTCTCAGAAACGAATGCTCGATCCATGTACTAGGCTAGGGTGGGAGCTTGTGGGGCAGTAATCAGGAGGGCTGCTCCCGCACGTCCTTGCGCACGCGGCAGCGGCGCGTCCCTGTACCATGACCTGTTTCAAACATCCTATTAAAAATAAGGCACCGCCGTCTAACCCACGTCGCAGTGTGGACCGGTGAGCTTGAGCGCAAGCTCGCGCGAGCGCCCCCGCGCCTCGGCGATCTGTGAGGAGGTCATCAATAGCGCGACCTGGTCCCTGTACTTACGTGTCTCGGCGCGCTTCCTCGGATCGATTGTCTGTTTCGCGGCCACGTCGAACCAGATGTAGGCTTGCACGTAATCTCGGGCCACGCCGTCGCCCTGATAGTACATGGTGCCCAGAGAAACCTCCGCCACGGAGAATCCTTGTTCGGCGGAACTGCGAATCCAATAAAGGGCCAGATCATCGTTGCGCACCACGCCCAACCCCTTGCGGTACATCTGACCTAAACGATACTGGGCTCCGAGGTTTCCTTGTTCCGCCGCCCGTGTGAACTCTGCGAATGCGGTCGTGTAATCGCCGCGATCGTACGCCGCCTGCCCGTCACGCAAATCTGCGCCAGCCAAAGCCGGCAGACCGACAAGGAACCATTAATTCTTTCAGTCTACGAGATAGGCAACGATCAGGTCACCACGCTCAATCATATCTTCCGGCTCAACCGGCCGCGGCACTCACCGTGCTTTCTCCATTACAGCCTGCACAAGCGCAATGCGGTTCTGCTCCAGGTTCTTGGTCACGTTTGCAATCATGGCCTCCACATCCGGACCGACAAGCACGTGCAGTCCAAGCTGCGGCGGCCCGTTAATCTTGGTTTGGGCCATCATACGATGAAACCAGTCTAATGCCCGCGCGGTCTCATCGTGCCAGCTCAGCACATCGAAGCCGCTATTCTGTAGCTGCTCTCGCATGTCACCGGCATCCATCAAAAAACTGATCGACGGCTCACGCGCCCACGGTACCGGGTAGTGCAACTCGCCGCCGCCTCCCGCAACGATATCGTAGATCGCGAGTTGACCGCCGGGCTTCAGGACGCGATGCACCTCGCTGAAAAGCCCCGTCTTATCGGCAATATTCATCGACGCGTGCTGAGTCCAGACGACGTCGAAGCTGGCGTCCACAAACGGCATATCGAGCGCATCGCCCTGCCTATAGACGATTTGATTACTAAGCCCCGTGCGCTCGGCCAGCATGGCGGCCACCCGGCAGTACTCGTGGGTAAGATCCAGGCCCGTCACACGGCAGCCGTACTCGAAGGCCAGACGGCGCGACGGCCCGCCGATCCCGCAGCCGACGTCGAGTACATGTGTGGCGGGACCGAGGCCCATCATGTCCGCCATCTCCACAGTGGCTTCACGGCCACGCACATGAAACTCATCAATCGGTGCAAGATCCTCCGGCGTCAGCGCCTCGAGATTCTTGCCGGCATGGCGCAAGGCGGCGAGAATGAGGTCTCCCAACTCAGCACGCGTGTAGTGCTCTTCAATCGTCTGCGTGGAATGTTTCATGCAACCACTGCCACCGCTACCGGCCCAGTTGCAATCCTACGAGCCCAGGCAAGCCACCGCAAGCCGTAGGCCGCGCCCCGCGGGTTGGCGGTTAATGCAGGCGGTCCTTATGAAGGAAGGGCCGGTGTTCGCTGGTGTGCCAGCTCCTTTTGTCCAGCTCGCCCACCAGGATAGACGACACCTCGCAGAACACGATATCTGCATCCTCATGCTCAAGCGTGTACTCTACCGCTGCGCGCACGGCATCGTTTTCAAGCTCATCGTGCAGCTCGTAAACGCGGATGTCGAGCGCATGATGCAGATACACCACAAACTCTCCTTTATCGTCTTTGTCATAGCCCAAGCGCGTCGCCCAAAGCGCAAACAGGCCGGCGCAGTTCACCAATGCAATCCGTTTATCCTCCGCCCTGACCACGATCAAGACGTCCGTGGGCGATGCGCTCGCCATGGCGTACCTCCTGGTATCTGAGTGAATCGTGGTGTCAAGGTAAGCACCCACACGCGCACTTGTTAGGCTGCAGGCGCCAAGGTGTTGGTTCGCTGCGCCTTGACGCCCGGGGATAGGCGCGTGACGCCCCCGGACGGACCAACGCGCTGGTGTGGATGATAAGGCCCAACGGCTGGAACGGCTCTCGGGCTCCGTCCTGCCAGCGGCATTGCGTTCCAACAGTGGAAAGGCAGTGGCGTTTTTAACGCAGGCCTTCGATGAAGGTGATAATATTTCCGATATCCGTGTCCGAATGGATAATGCCCCGCATGGGATAGTGTGGCCGGCGCAAGAACTGCCTCAAACGCGGCTCCGGGTAGAGCTCTGGATTACGGGCCATCCACTTGCTTGATGGTGCGTCGATACTCTCCGGGGCCCGCTCGGGACCGTAACCCGGTACCACGTGGCACTTGACGCAGTGCTCGACGACGATCGATTTGGCTTCATCCGGGTTACCCGTGCCGGTTGCGGCCGTCGAAAACACCTCGCTCGAAATCGCAACGAGCAAAGTAACGCTTGTCACGTAAAAGACCCCAACCGCTCACATGCATCGGTCCGGCCACAGCGCCCGAGCAGCGCGCACCTAACGGCCGATACTCGCGCCCAATCTATTACAGACTCTGCGAATAAGAACGGGGGATAACGCGAGTTGCCCTGGCAGGCGATGGTCCCCAGCAAGAATCCATCCCCACTCAGGCGATGAGCAGTGCGGGCGGTTGTGCATGCGGACCGATGCGGCCGCGCTGTATACTTAATGCTCCGCGCGCCGCGCGATTTCTACAGTCAATTATATGGACCGCAATGGATGGAATAAACGTTACGCGGATAAAGAGTTTGTCTGGTCCGCCGATCCTAATCAGTTCCTGGTTGCGGAGGCCCGCAGTCTGCCGGCCGGTCGCGCCCTCGATTTAGGCGCGGGCGAAGGTCGCAATGCTGTATGGCTTGCAGAGCAAGGTTGGCAGGTGACAGCTGTGGATTTTTCCAAGCTTGGGTTGGATAAGGCCAGGCGGCTGGCGCAGGTGCGAGGAGTGGATGTGGATTGGGTCCTGCACGATGTAACGCACTACCAGTCCAGAGCGTCATTTTATGATCTGGTGCTCGTTTGCTATCTACACCTCCCGCAACCGGAACGCCGCCGAGTGATGGTAAGTGCGAGCAATGCCGTGGCAGCAAGGGGTACGTTCCTCTACATCGGGCACGACCTGAGCAATATCGAGCATGGCCATGGCGGACCGCAGGACCCGGCTGTGCTACTCACCCCGCAAGATGTGGTCGCGGACCTGCCCGGCTTCGAGATCATCAAGGCCGAGGTGGTGCAGCGCAAGGTCTCGTACGAGCCTGCCCATGGCGGACCCGCTGATGCCGTCGCCCTCGACACGCTGGTTCGGGCGATGCGGCCAGCACAAACGACGCTCCCTCGGCAACGCTGACACCGTAATTGGCGATGACGCGAGCGACTACTTCGCCGAGGCCATCCTGGGAAAAATCACAACGCTTTCATACGGGCTGTGATCGGCATCAACAACCATTACGCACGCAGTTTACGGACCGGTCGTACGGGGGTGGATGGGCCGGAAAGACCCGCCCCGGTCTTCCAAGCGCAGCGAGAACGCGTAGCGCAGGAAGGCAAGCACAGGACTTGCAAGCGAGAGCACGGAGAACGAAGCGCAGTAAGCGCCAAAATATATTATCGCCGGTAGGCGATATATTTAATGGAGTCGTGCACCGCGCGCTCCGCGGTGAAATATTCAGCTTAGTGCGTTCAGGCGCTTGCCATAACCGGCAGATAGTCGACAGGCTGGATCCCGAACTGTCCGGGAGGAAGCACCTTTGCGATTTCATACGGCTGTCCCGTGGGAGTCTGTTCCTGCGCAAGGTCAACCGCCCGCAACGCTCCGTAACGCGAGCGATCCGCTTTCAGCACAAGTACAACTTGCGGTTTGAGGCGCTGTGCTCGATTCATCGTTCTAACCACACCGATTTCCTTGGTATTGAGCATGACAACGCTGCCAATCGGAAAGATGCCTATGCACTGGATAAACTGTTCCACGAGCATCGGGTGAAAATCCCGATTCCGCCATTCATACATCTTTTTCAGCGCATCGAGCGGCGAAATACCGCGCTGATAGACCCGGTCGCTGGTAATGGCGTCATATACGTCTACGATCGCGCCTATCAGACCGAACTCGCTGATCTGGTCGCCTTTGAGGTTGCTTATATAGCCGGTCCCACCGTAG
>VRUB01000188.1 GCA_019456345.1 Nitrospira sp.
CAAGCTCTCGACGAACCTGATCAACGCGCAGCAGGCGCGGCGCGCGCTGGATTATCTGGTCGGCTTCAATCTGTCGCCGTTACTGTGGAAAAAGGTGCGACGTGGGCTGTCCGCCGGTCGGGTGCAAAGCCCCGCACTGCGCATGATCGTCGAGCGCGAGCAGGAGATCGAGCGGTTCAAGGCGCGCGAGTACTGGAGCATAGAGGCTGACGCCGAGGCCAAGGATAAGCCGGTGGCGGCAAAGCTGACGCTATTTGCCGGGCAGAAGCTCGAGCAGTTTTCTATCGGTAACAAGGAGCGGGCGACCGAGATCAAGTCGACCCTGCGCAAAGCCGCGCGCGGCCGGCTGCTGGTCGTTACGGTCGACAAGAAACAGCGCAAACGCAACCCATCGCCGCCGTTTACGACCTCCACGCTGCAGCAGGAGGCCTCGCGCAAGCTCGGGTTTGGCGCACAGCGCACCATGCGCGTTGCACAGCAGCTGTACGAGGGCGTGGAGATCGAGGGTGAGACCGTCGGCCTGATCACCTACATGCGCACCGATTCGGTGAACCTGGCGGCAGAGGGCGTGCAGGAGATTCGCGAGCTTATACGCGAGCGCTACGGCGAGGAGAATCTGCCCGAAGCGCCGCAGGTGTACAAGAGCAAATCAAAGAACGCGCAGGAGGCGCACGAAGGCATTCGTCCTACTTCGGCATGGCGTACGCTGGAGAAGGTAAAGCCGTTTGTAAAGGCGGAGCAGCTCAAGCTCTACGATCTCATCTGGAAACGCACCGTCGCGTGCCAGATGGTTCATGCCACCTTGGATACGGTGGCGATTGATTTGCAGGCCGGCGAGGGCAACATTTTTCGGGCGACGGGCTCCACTGTGGTTAAGCCAGGATTTATGACCGTTTACCAGGAAGGGCGCGATGACGCGGTGGCCTCCGAGGACGAACAGGGAATGTTGCCGCCGCTCGAGAAGGGCGAGTCCGTTAAACTTATACAGATTCGCGGCGAACAGCACTTCACCGAGCCGCCGCCGCGTTACTCGGAGGCGAGCCTGGTGAAGACGTTGGAAGCCTACGGTATCGGCCGCCCCTCCACCTATGCCAGCATTATCTCGACGTTGCTGCAGCGCGAGTACGTGACGCTCGACAAGCGCCGATTTCAGCCGACAGATGTCGGGCGGGTGGTGAATAAGTTCCTGTCGGAGCACTTCGCGCATTATGTTGACTACGAGTTTACCGCCCGACTCGAAGATGACCTGGATGCTATTTCGCGCGGCGAGAAGCAATGGAAACCGTTGCTCAAAGAGTTCTGGAAGGACTTCAAGAGCCAGGTCGATTCCAAGGAGCACGTGGAGCGCCCGGGTGTCGAGTTGCTGGAAGAGAAATGTCCGAAATGTGACAAGCCGCTGGCGAAGCGGCTTGGCCGCAACGGCTACTTCATCGGCTGTACCGGTTATCCGGATTGCAATTACACCCGCAACATCGATGACGCTGCCGGGGAGAGCAATGAGCCGCAGATTGTGGAGGGGCGCAAGTGTCCGAAATGCGAGTCGGATCTTGTGATCAAACGCGGGCGCTACGGAAAGTTCATCGGCTGCAGCAATTACCCCAACTGCAAGCATATGGAGCCACTGGAGAAGCCCGAGGACATGGGTGTGAGATGTCCCGAGTGCGATCAGGGAAATATGCTAAAGCGCAAGTCCCGCTACGGCAAGGTATTCTACTCTTGTGCTCGTTATCCGGATTGCAAGTACGCAGTGTGGAACCTACCGGTCGCCGAGTCATGCCCGAAATGCGGCCACAAAATGTTGACCATCAAGACCACAAAACGGCGTGGCACGGAGAAGGTGTGTCCCCAGAAGGAATGCGATTACGCTGAACCATTTGAATCGCCAGCCGTAAACTAGCAGGATGCTGAAAAAGGCCATCCCTGGCTTTTTCAGCTCGCAGAGCAAAAAGCGCGGTTATTGCTCTGCTCCATTTTTCAAACACTTGCGTGTTCGAAAAATGTGCGCCGCATCCGCGCGCCGCTCTAGCAGGCTGCTGAAAATAAATTTTCAGCAGCCTGCTAGTACGTCGCTCCGTACAACACGCGGCGGTTGCGTCAATCCGGCAGTCACGAAGATGTTCGATTGGATTCTTGGCAAGACGGCGCGGACGTATTACGCAATGGCATTAGTGGTCGCCTCGGGACTGCTGGTGTCGTGCGCGGGGCTTATATCCAAACCAGAGGGTATTCACCCGGTGTCCTGGCGGGCGCTCGACGGCTGGGCGGCTGGACACCAGGCTGCGGCCTGGCCGGCGCTGGTTCAAAGCTGCGAGAAACTGGCCACCCGCGATAGCGCATGGAGCGCGATCTGTGCCGATGCTGAGCTGATGCCTGCGCCCGACGACACCGCGGCGCGTGCGTTCTTTGAGACACGCTTCCTACCCCATGTCGTCGTCGGCAAGCGCGGTAAGAAAGAAGGCCTCATCACGGGCTACTACGAGCCCTTGCTCGAAGGCAGCCTGGTCAAGACGGAGCGCTTTCGCTTCCCGCTGTACGAACGCCCGCCTAATCTGTTGACAGTGGATCTCGGCGACGTCTACCCGACGTTGCGAGGCAAGCGAGTGCGCGGGCGGTTGCAAGGCACGACGGTAATCCCCTACTTCAGTCGATCCGAAATCCACAACGGCGAGTCGCCGCTCGCCGGTTATGAAATCGCCTGGGTCGACGATCCGGTCGATTTGTTCTTCCTGCATATCCAGGGCTCGGGTCGCATACGCCTTCCTGATGGGCAGACCCTTGCCGTGGGCTACGCCGATCAAAACGGGCACCCCTACGTCTCCATTGGCAGGCGCTTGCTTGAAATGGAACAGATGAAGCCGGAAGAGGTTAATCTGGATACCATCCGGAGTTGGCTTGCCGCCAACCCGCAGCGGGCAGAGGTGCTGCTCAACAGCAATCCGAGCTACGTGTTTTTCACGGTGCGCGATCCCGGTCTCGCCGGTCCGATCGGTTCACTCAACGTGCCGTTGACGGCACAGCGCAGCATCGCTGTCGACCTCAGCTATATCCCCCTGGGTCTGCCGGTGTGGCTGGACACGACTTTGCCGGATGAAACGCAACCTTATCGGCGACTGATGTTCGCGCAGGACACGGGCGGCGCCATCAAAGGCGCGGCGCGGGCCGATATATTCTTTGGTCAGGGCGAGGACGCCGAGCGCCTGGCCGGCAAAATGAAGCAAGCAGGACGCCTCTACGTACTATTACCAGCGAGGCGCGACCTCGCCCTCAATCCCGCCCGGCCTATTCCACGCAAGTAACTTAGTCGATCTCCCGTCTCGCTGGGCAAAACTGGTGATTCGTGATTTGCTTTTTCTTGAACCCCCTTACTCAAGCGGCGGAAGCGGCGCAGCCGAAGCGTTGGGCTTGCCCCACCCCAGCCCTCCTCGAGCAGCGGGGAGCGAGAATTGGAGTGGTGCTTTTGTCGTAAGTATTTTTTTGGGCGCCTTTCGCCGAGCCGAGCACCGGGGAAGGCCAAGGACTGGTCGTTACGGGGAGTTGTTGGTTTTTTAGGCCCCCTTATTCAAGCCGAGTGATGGCGAAGGCAGGCACGAAGTGGCGGGGCACGGGTGAAGCGGATCAAGGCAAAGGTCCAGTGGGTGAGCCGGACAAAGACAACAGTCCGGTGGACTGTTGTCCCGGCG
>VRUB01000189.1 GCA_019456345.1 Nitrospira sp.
CTGGCCAAGATTTACGTGAACACCGGGCTCGTTTGCATCATGCTCGATGGCAGCCCGATAGCAGTCCACGGCGCCCTGGTGTTCACCTTGGCGGCGTAACGTTCCGCCGAGATCGTTCAATGAATCGACGTCGTCGGGTTTGAGCCGCAGGGCCGTGCGATAAGCCTCCACTGCTGCGTCGAGCTCACCGTCCTCGCGCAATACCGTGGCCTTGTTGTAGTGCGCCTCGACGTAATCCGGTTTGAGAAACAGCGCGGTCCCATAGCAGCGAAGCGCCATATCGAGCTGCCCTAGCCGCCGGTAGGCGTTGCCGAGGTCTTTGCGAAATATCGGCTGCTCGGGATCCAGCGTTACGGCTTCGCTAATCAGCTCGATGGCGGCCTTGGCGAAATCAGCCCGCAGGGCGAGGACGCCCAGCAGGTGCCAGGCGTCCGAATACTGAAAGTCCGCGCGCAGGATCTCCCGATAAACCTCTTCCGCCTCCCCCAAGCTACCCTGCTGGTGCAAGCGAAGGCCGATGTCGAGTAGCCTTTCGAGCTGGGCGGCTTTGCTCAGTTCATGTTCCATGACTGCTCGAGTGGCTGCGAAGAATTGTCAATCCCGCCAGGACGGTCAAGCCCGCTTTGCGGCAACCCGCGCACGCTCTCGTCGGGTCCGCTGTCGTGCCGGCAAGCCTCTGACTCACCGGCGGGGCTCGGGAACGGGGCTGTCCTGCTGCTCCGATGGTGGGCGCTCGATGCTCGTGAGCCTCACGTTGGTGGCAATAGAGATGCGCTCACCTTTTCCGAAGAACGGATGAACCCCGTGATCCAGCCACGCCGGAAATGCCAGCAACATGCCCGGCTCGGGATCGATCATTATCGCCTGGCCAAATGTAAAACCGGGATACTTGCCGAGGCTTGCCGCGCTCGCCCCGGGCCGCGGATCGCGCAGCTCGAACTTGCCGTTCATGCGATGGCTCGGCTCGGGTTCACCGCAACTCACATAGTACACAAGCGCCCAGTGATCTTCGCCGTGGTTGTGGAGCTGATTGTAATCACCGCGACGGTTCACATTGGCCCAGCCGTAGGCCGTGTACTCGACCTTGACCGGTGCCGAAGCCGGCAGGCTGCTCAACCGGACCACGGCCTGATCGATCCACTCCTTCAGGGTGGCGATCTCGGGTACCGGCCAATCCAGCAGCGTGGGGGCAGACTGCCAGCCGCCGATATTGCTGACCTGCACGCCCTGGTCGCGCGATTCCGCCGCGAGAATCGCGCGCCGCAGTCCTTCATTGACGGCAGCCGCATTTTTCATCGTGCCGACCAGGATCGGTGTATTGAAAACCAGCTGGACACCAGAACTCAGATCAATATCTAACGCCATGAATTATCCTCGCACGCATGCACCGCTACCTTGCTGCCCGGTCTTCTGTCTGCACTTGCTCGATGCTGGCGTACTATAAATCGGGGCGAGACAGGTATTCAAGCGACCAGGCCGGGCAACCTCAAGGGAGCACGGCGCACGGGCTTGGGTGTTGGTTCGGTGCCCGCGGCCGGCTGCGCCAGGCGCACGAAAAAAAAGGCTTATCCCGTTGGGGATAAGCCTTTATTCAGCCGCCTATGGGGCGCTGAGTTATTACTTTTGGCGTTTATTTTTGTTGAATCATTATCGTTTCTTCAGGCATGTTCGCTATAACGACAAGCCCCGGTTACTTCCACTTGATGCGGCTGCCGAGGTTGATCGACGTTACCTTGCTCAGGGTCGAGATGTCGGAGTCGGACACACGATAACCCGCATACATCTCGGCGAACTTGGCCGCCTTGAAGTTATAGGCCAGCGTCGTCGAGGTCGCGTCGGTGGTGGTCGAGCCCCGGTTCTTGGCCTCGCCGAGGGACAGCGAGAACGCGTGCTTGCCCTTCTTCCAGCCGACCTTGAAGTAGGTGAGCGACTGCTTCAGCGGCGACGGGCCGGTGGCACCGATGCCGGCCTCCGGTTCGTTGGTGCTGTAGGAGAGCGTGAAGTTCAGACCCATGCCCATCAAGTAGGACGCCGACACCATGGCGCGCTCGCGGTTTTCGCTGTCTTCCGTTGTCGTGAACGTGCCGCCGGTGGGACCGCCGTTGGTGCGGTCGCCGGTGTCGGTGGCGCCGGCGGCGACCGCCAACTTGCCGTTACCGATGCTCCAGCTGCCGCGGTAGGCGAGCTCGACCAGACCCTGGTTACCCAAGCTCACCGCGATGCCGCCCCAGCCCATCTTCGGCGTGTCGTAGCGGACACGGGTGTTACGGCTCTCCCCGTCGAACTCGCTGTAGGTCGTACCGACGGTAACGGTGGTTACGGTGGAGCTACCGGTGCCGTAGGTGATGCTGCCGATAATGCACTGGTTGCCGCCGGCGTAGTCAATGGTCGTGGTGCCGGACAGGTCGACCTCGGCCGTGCCGTTGGCGGCGCCGTCGCCCTTGCCGAGCGAGACCTTACCCCAGCCCGCCTGGTAGTAGAGCTCGGTCTTGCGATCGCCCAGGCTGGCGCTGCGTTCGCTGAACTCACCGGCGGAGTTGAATGTGTTCCCCGACGTGGAGCTGTTCGACCACTGCCACTCCCACACGCCGCCCATCTTCGCGCCGTTGCCGACGTCTTGCGAGCCGGTAAAACGGAAGCGCGATCCGCTGTTGATGTTATCGAGAACGCCCCAGGCGTCACTGTCGCCGTTGTCGATGATGGCGAAGGTCTTGTTGATCTGACCGGAAATTTTCAGGTTCAGATCCTGCGCGCTCGCGCTCATCGGGACTGCCACGAGACCGGCAGCCACCGCTGAGGTGAGCAGCGACGGTTTGAGGTGCTTATTAGCCATGAATGGTCTCCTCAATCGGTTGTTGTAGGTACGTCAACACAACGCGAACACCGCTGTGTCGTGCTGCGTATATAGCACAGTTTTTTTTAGAGATGCAATACTTTTTTGCAAGCTCGCGACAAAAAGCTCATGTTGTTGTTTTATTACAACAACAGACCCTGCCCTTACCGCTTCGGACGACCCGAATACGTGTAATTTCGCCCACAAATGGGGTTTCCGGCCGGCGCAACGATCTGCCCCCGGACCCGTCGCGCCCACGAGCCGACCCGCGACGCCTCGGTGGCGGGACCGTTGCGAACGCCACCCGCCCTTATCCCAGATTGGACCCGCACGACCGGCACCCGAAAGGGCCCCGAGGCCAGATCCAAACGGTGCCATGCTGTAATGCCCCGCCGTCGGCCGCGGCCTAACGGGAGATCTGGAAAAAAACCTGTGAATCGAGTAACAAGCATCTTTACTTGCTACTTGCCACGTCACACTTGCTACTTGAAGTTAAACAATTGCCGCTTGCTACTCGATGCCAGTGAACCAACGATCACCGCACGTTCGCAGATCATGAGAGCGCTAGAACAAGCCCTCGAACACCATAAAGCTGGCCGCCTCGAGGAGGCCGAGGCGATTTGCTTGGTGGGATATGTAAACTAATTGTTGACATATGTGAACTACCTTATTACACTTGTTTCGTGATCCGGAGCTTCCGTCACAAAGGCCTGAAGGACCTGTTTCTTAAGGGGCGCAGCGCCAAGGTGCGACAGGATTTACAGCGGCGTTGTCTACGTCGGTTAGATGCCCTGGATGCAGCAGGTGCATTAAACGAGCTGAACATC
>VRUB01000190.1:0-3337 GCA_019456345.1 Nitrospira sp.
GGTGCTTCGCGGGCCCCATATCCGGTGCCATGGGTTATGCGGTTCCTGGCGCAATCGGCGCGGCACTTGCGTGTCCGGAGGCGCCGGTTATTGCCTTTGTTGGTGACGGTGGCTTCATGATGACCGGCCAGGAGCTTACGACGGCTGCGCAGGAACGCTTGAATACGACCATCATCGTGTGCGACAACCAGGCTCACGGCTCGATACTCTACGCGCAGTGGCAACAGTTCGACGGTGACAGCGACTACGCGACCCGGCTTGCGAGTCCGGATTTCGTCGGTCTGGCGCGCGCCTATGGCGTACCGGCGTGGCGCGTCGAGCGCAGCGCGGAATTCCCCGCTGTCCTGCAGGCTGCGATGGACGGCGACGGTCCCTCGCTGCTGCATCTGGTCACGGATCAACGTGACATCGTCCCCGGTGGCCCGGAAGACGACGTCGTCTGATGTCTTACCGCGATGATCCGGGGCTCATCGAGCCGCGTTCCGACGAAGGACTCACCCTGGAGCGGCTCGAGCCCTATCTCCGCGAGCGACTCCCGGTGACCGACGGCGAATTCGTTCTGCGCCAGTTTCGGGGTGGGCACACCAACCTCACCTAACTGATCCGATTCGGCGACATGGAATAGGTACTGCGCCGCCCACCCCTGGGGCCGCTCGCTCTCGGCTCATACGACATGCAGCGCGAGTTTCGCGTGCTCTTGAAGCTGCACCGGCACTTTTCACTGACTCCCAGGAGTCATCTCTATTGCGGCGACGAGAGAATTATCGGCGCGCCCTTCCAGGTCATGGACCGGCGGCACGGCATCGTGATTCGCAACCGTATGCCTCTTCTCGAAGCTGATGGACCCGAGCTCCGGCGCCGCATAAGCGAGATGATGGTCGACGTGCTGGCGGATCTGCATGTCGTCGATCGCGATCACCGCTGATGACATGGGTCTGAATTGAGACAATGAACGCTCGATTACGCGAAAAAGGGCGGTTATCCTTCCTGCCGAGGAAGCGGGAAACTTGATCGTATGGGGTATCATATGTCTGTTACGAAACACTAGGGGTCTGGATCAAAACAAGAAGTATCGGGGAAGGAACAATTTATGAGCACCGGCAACCGTTCGACTGGCGAGACGTCGTTTGTAGCGTATCTTGAATGCAGTGAAACGAAAGAACGTTTTTACCAAGACCGCATGCACGGATTGTCGAGTGCCGGTCACCCTCTCCTGGTCCGTTACGACCTGGACGCTGTCCGCGCCGCCGTTTGCAAGGAAGATCTGGAACGGCGGCGGCCGGATATGTGGCGCTATCGCGAGCTTTTACCCATGCGCGGAATAGACCAGATTGTCGAACTGGGCGAGGCGATGACGCCGCTTATTCGTCTGCCTCGCCTGAGCAACCGTCTGGGCGTCGCTGAAATCCTGGTCAAGGACGAAGGCCGCTTGCCGACGGGCTCCTTCAAGGCTCGAGGTATGGCCGTCGCAGTAACTATGGCGAAAGTCTTCGGCAAGACGCGTATTGCCGTCCCCACCGCCGGCAATGCCGGATCGGCCGCCGCTGCTTATGGCGCACGCGCCGGCATGGAAACCTACGTGTTCACGCCCGCCGACACTCCCGAGGTAACGGCTCGGGAGATCGCCTATCACGGGGCTCGCGTCTACGGGGTCAACGGTCTGGTCAATCAATGTGCCCGCATCGTCCGTGAGGGAACCGAGATCATGGGTTGGCACGATCTCTCCACCCTTGAAGAACCCTATCGAATTGAAGGGAAGAAGACCATGGGCCTGGAACTTGCCGAACAGCTTGGTTGGTCCCTTCCCGACGTGATTTACTACCCGACCGGCGGCGGAACCGGATTTATCGGGATGTGGAAGGCGTTCGATGAGCTCGAAGCAATCGGGTGGATCGGCTCCCGGCGTCCACGCATGGTGGCGGTGCAATCCACCGGTTGCGGCCCTATCGTCAAGGCATACCAGGACGGACGCAAGGACGTAGAGGCGCCCTGGAAGCCGGTCGAGACCCAAATTCACGGTGTCCGCGTACCGAAACCTATCGGCGATCGCTTAATCTTAAAAGTCACCTATGAAAGTTCCGGATTCGCCGTTGCCGTCTCCGACGAAGACGCCGGCAAGGCGCGGGCCGAGGTTACCATGGAAGAGGGACTGCATCTGTGTCCCGAAGGTTCCCTCTGTTATGCCGCCTACAAGGCCAATTTGGAGTCGGGCCAGGTGAGTCCAAAGGATCGCGTCGTCCTTTTCAATACCGCGAGCGGCTTGAAATCTCCCATGCCGCCCATGGAGCGCAGGCTCGATTGTAACAAGCCGATCGATTACACAGCCCTCTGATTGGAGGCCTATGACTGATGGCCGATTAGGCGCCATCCACCTCGGAAGAACTTGTGATTACTCTCGGAATTTGAACAAAACATGATAGGTTCCACCGGACACCCAAAAGCTGCGGCGCTCGTTTCTCGCCCGGGCCCTGGAGCGGGACGCGTTTGCGCCGAGTCAGAACATGAAGGATAGGAATATGACAAAGAACTTGCTTTTAACGATTGTCCTGGGTATTTCGATCCCGGGATGTCTTTTCGCGCAGGCCGCTTTCTCCCAGACCGACGCTGAGATGGCGACACTGCGCCAGGAGATCGAGACGCTCAAGCAGGGCCAGGACGCCATGCGCAAGGATCTGCAGGAGATCAAGCAGCTCCTTAAGACCAGGCCCAGGCAGGCGCGCCGGCAGGCGGCGCAATATGTTGATGTCGCGGTCGGCGTGGGCAACCTGCCGGTCCAGGGCGATGAGAGTGCCCGGGTGACGCTCATCGAGTTCTCCGACTACCAGTGCCCGTTCTGCCGGCGGCACGTCGACAACACGGTGCCGCGGCTCGCCAAGGAGTACATCGAGACCGGCAAGCTGCGGTACGCGTTTCGCGACTTCCCCATCCAGTCTCTGCACCCGCGGGCATTCACGGCCCACGTCGCCGCCCGCTGCGCCGGTGATCAGGGGCAGTACTGGGCGATGCACGATCGCATTTTCACCAACCCCAGGGCGGTTGCGCCCGAGCAGCTCGCGGGCCACGCCGAGGCGCTCGGCCTGGATGCGGCCGCGTTCCGGGCGTGCCTGGCCGGCGAGAAATACGCCAAGCAGGTCCGCGCGGACATGGCCGCAGGACGGCGGCTCGGTGTGAGCGGCACGCCCACCTTCTTCCTCGGGGTGACCGACAGCGACGGCAAGCTGAAGAAGGCGAAGCGTATCCGCGGCGCCCAGCCCTACAACGTGTTTAAGGAGGAGATCGACAAACTGCTGGCCGGGAAATCGTAGGTCCACCTATGAGGTCAAGTCTAGTATTATTG
>VRUB01000190.1:3347-3654 GCA_019456345.1 Nitrospira sp.
TGACTTTACCGTCTTCGCCGGTGTTTTCTCCTGCACAAGGCGCTATCTGGCAGTCGTTATCGACCTTTATTCTCGCAAGATTGTGGGCGGGCCGCTTGGCGATCGGCGGACGTTCGAGCTGACGCTACGCGCCATGAAGGCGGCGATTGCCAAGCGCTGCCCCGAGCCGGGGCTTATCTTTCATACTAATCGTGGCAATGAGTACCGCAGCTTCGCGATTCAACACCTACTCAATGAATATAGCATCCTCGCGAGTACGAATCGGTCTGGCTAGACGATCGACAACGCGATCGTGGAGTCTTTCTTT
>VRUB01000191.1 GCA_019456345.1 Nitrospira sp.
AGGTCGACGACGTTCGAGTAGATCGTTACCGCCAGGCGGTCCAGATCGTGCCACACGCGCAGGTGATCTTCATCGACCAATGTGGTTTCGAGATTGATGCCTCGACCCGGAACTGCGCTCACACCGAAGCCGAGCACGTCGCGTCCGCCGCCGCCGTCCGATGAGGAGTATTGGGACTGCAGTCGATTGTGAACGTTGATCCTAAGCCACCCGCCGACGTCGACCAGCCACTTGAGCCGGATCACCTCGCCGTTGAAGGCGATTCGTCGGTCGGTGACAATTGGATCGTAACCCAAATCCCGAAACCCGGTCAGCGATCGTACGTATCCGCCGAGGTCCAGCGTCGCCTCGCTTCCCGAATTCGCCTGCGCGCTGCCGTCACGTACCAGTGTCGTCGAGAGAACCAAGGCGCCCACTACCGCCGCGCCGATTCGGCACGCGAACATCACATGACGTCGTCCGCGGCGCCGTCGATATGGCCATCGAGTAGACGGATCGAACGACGTGACCGATTGATGACGACGGGATCGTGAGTCGAAAAGAGGAAGGTGGTGCCAAGCTCCCCGTTGAGTTCTCGCATGAGTTCCATCAGCTCGGCGGACGTCTCGCTGTCGAGATTTGCCGTGGGCTCGTCGGCGAGCACGAGACGAGGTTCGGTGGCGAGCGCACGGACAACGGCGGCCCGCTGTTGCTGGCCTCCGGATAGCTCGTGGGGTTTACGATCGGCTATGTCAGCGAGCCCCACCCGGTCGAGCAGGCGCATGACGCGTTTGCGTCGCTCGCCGGCGGGAACTCCGCGCAACAGCAGGGTGAACTCGGCGTTCTCATACGCCGTCAGGACGGGCACGAGGTTGAAGGCCTGGAAGATGAAGCCCACGGTGTCCAGGCGAAAATCCGCCGCGTCGCCTTTGTCGAATTGCGAAACGTCCTGTCCCGCGACGGTGACCGTACCTGAGTCCGGTTGATCCAACACGCCGATGATGTTCAACAGCGTGGTCTTGCCCGACCCCGAAGGGCCGACCAGCGCGGTGAACTCTCCGTCGTCGAGATCCATGTCGACGCCTCGAAGCGCGTGTACCTCGAGCGTTCCCTGATGATAGACGCGCGTCACGCCCCGCACCTGAATCAACGGTGATTCGGTCACAGCCAATCCCTCTTGGTTACCCGCATTGGGCATCGATTCGTAATTCATATCTGTTTCACACTCATCATTCGTAGAAACGCATCGCCTCGGCCGGCACCAGGCGGGTTGCGCGCCAGGCCGGATACACCGCGCTCAACACGGTTGCGGCGGCGACAAACAACGTTCCGGTGAGCCATTTCATGGGATTGATGTTGCTGTGTATGACCAGCTCCGCAAAGTTCACCCCGGAGACTTCCATCTCGTCGAGCCCGTAGAGCGATAGGGGAATGCCCCAATGGTCGATGGCCAGATGGCCCCCCAGGCCGAAGGCGAACCCGACGCCCATTGCCAACGCCGTCATCAATATGGTTTCGCACATCATCAGGCGGCCTATGCGTGCGCCCCTCAGGCCCAGCGCCGACAGCAATCCCAATTCGCGAACCCTCTCCATCACGGCCATCAAGAACGTGTTGGTCACCGAGAACAGCACGACCAGCAAGATGACTGCCATGTAGATATATCCGAACGCGTCATCCAACTCGATGAAACCGACCATTTCGGGTACTGCGTCGCGCCACGGAAGGATCTCGAGATCAGCGGCCGCCGCACCGAGTGCCTCCTCGATGGCGATGGCCACGCCGTCTCCCGTTGCACCGTCGGCCGCCAGCACCCCGATCTGCGTGAGCATGCCGTCCATGCTCACCGTTCGGCGCGCGGCCTCGAGCGTCGTGTATCCCAGCAACTCGTCGAGAGAGGGTGTGCCTGTTTCCAACACACCCGTGAGATGGAAGAGCGCACGCGTCACTTCGCCGTCGGGGCGCGACGCGGTCAACACCACTCGCTTTCCCAGCTCGAGCTCCAGCTCTTCGACGATCCGCGCCCCGAGCACGATCGGATCGGCCCGTTCGTCTTCGAGAAACGTGCCGCGCGTGACGTCGTCTGCGATGTCGTTGAGTTTCGTTTCGACTTCCGGCTGCACGGCTTGCAGCAGCACCGGCCGGGCGCCGGCGGACGTGGCTACCAGTCCGGTGACGATGATTCGTGGAAACACCAGGCCCACGCCGTCTGTTTCGCGCACATGGTCCAAGACCGCATCAGCATCGTGGATGACCACGTCGCTTGCTCTGGTGTCCCAGTAGCCCTTTCCGTGTATGATGACGTCGCCGCCCGCTGCGAGGATCGCTTCTCGGAGCATGCGGTCGTGTCCGTCATCGCTGATTCCCAAGCTGACGAGCATGAGGCCGTACGCCCCGGCGACGGCGGAGGTCATGATCAGCGTGCGCCCGCGGTGTCTCCACAGATTACGCCAGGCGAGTCGCCAGATCATCATGTCCTCCCCGAAATCGTCGGCGCGGGATCGATCCGGGCGGCCTGCCACGCCGGCCACAGGCCGCTGATGAGCGCGGCGAGGACCATGACCAACACCGGTTGAATCACCATGTGTGGCTCGAGCACGAAGAACAGTCGTTGGGAGAACGCGACGCCCATGTACGTGAATGCGGCGCTGCTGGTAAGCAAACCCAAATCGAAGCCCGCGGTTGCGTGATACCACGCCAATAGCCCGCCGCCGGTGGCACCGATCATGGCGCCCACGAACCCAACGACGAGTGTTTCCACCTCCAGCGTGCGAAGCATCCGCCGGGGACGCATGCCGATCGCCATCAATACGGCAAACTCGCGTCGACGTTCGAGCGCACTCATCCGTTGGGTATTGAGGATACCGATGGCCGCCACGACATAGAGGAGCAGGTACATGATCCAGTAGGAGTTGCGGAACAGTTCGATCATTTGGCTGATGGACGGGTGAATCACCTGCCACGGGCGCACCACGAGCGCGTCTCCATCGACAACCGATCCGTCATTCGTGGGTCCGAGTTGCAACCCGGCGGCAGTGGCAATCTCACGTGCCGTCTCACGAGCCCGCGTGAGATCGGCGGTCTGAATCGAGATCTCGTGGACCTGTCCCTCCAAAGCCGTGATGTAGCGAGCGTCTTCGAGGTTCACATACACGGACATCCGATCGACCTGCGTATTGCCCGTTCTGATGATCCCTACCACCTCGAACAGATCGTTACCGAGCGACCCGTCCGCGGCTTCGAGAAACGCGACGAGCTCATCGCCTACATCGACCTTGAGTTGCCGTGCGACACCTTGCCCGAGTACGATCTCACGTGGCGCGGGGTATTCCGGTGGCGCGATGTCCAGCCAACGTCCGGACACCAACCCGGTCGCGACCGGCGTGGTTGCGGCTTCGCGGTTGGGATCGACACCGAGTATCTGCACGACTTGCGAGCGGGCCTCGTTGCCGAGCAGGCCATGCGCTTTGATCCGAGGGGAGAATGCGACCACGTCCGGTAGGTTGCCGAGGATGGTCAACAACTCGTCCTCTGCTGTGAAGCTGCGATAGATGCGGGGCTTTGCTGCATAGGACGCCGTGTGGATCTGAATCTGCGCGGTTTGCACCGCCGTGGCGCCGCGAACCATTTGCGCCAGCCAACCTTCGTA
>VRUB01000031.1 GCA_019456345.1 Nitrospira sp.
ATGCCGACGTCATGATTGCAGGCGGTGCCGAAGCAGCGGTAACGGGGACAGCGATGGCCGGGTTCGGTAATGCCAAGGCGTTGAGCACACGCAACGATGACCCGGAAGCTGCGAGTCGGCCGTGGGACAGGGATCGTGATGGCTTTGTGATGAGCGAGGGCGCCGGGGTGCTTGTGCTGGAGGAACTGGAACACGCGCGCAAGCGCGATGCTACCATCTACGCTGAGCTCGCTGGCTTCGGTTTGAGCGGTGATGCATACCACATGACGAGTCCGTCGGAGGGCGGGGAAGGCGCGGTGCAGTGTATGCAAAACGCGCTGCGCAATGGGGGGATCAATCCCGAGCAGGTTCATTATATTAATGCGCATGGCACATCGACGCTGCTTGGCGATCGCGCCGAAACCGTCGCCATTAAAACCGCGTTTCGCGAGCACGCACACAAGCTCGTCGTCAGCTCGACAAAATCCATGGTCGGACACCTGCTGGGCGCAGCCGGCGGTGTCGAGGCGGTTTACACGGCACTCGCGATTTACCATCAGATAGTTCCACCGACAATAAATCTCGATAACCCCGATCCCGATTGTGATCTCGATTTCGTGCCCGGCAGCGCCCGCGACATGACCGTCGATGTGGCGTTGTCCAACTCTTTCGGG
Source organism: Nitrospira sp. (assembly GCA_019456345.1). Classification (GTDB taxonomy): domain Bacteria; phylum Pseudomonadota; class Gammaproteobacteria; order Acidiferrobacterales; family SPGG2; genus VRUB01. Next base: position 654 of record VRUB01000031.1, read on the forward strand.
TTTGGCGGGACGAACGGCACACTGGTGCTGTGTAAGCCCATGTGAGTATCTCCAGGCTCGACGAGCAGGCCGTATCGCCCGGGTTTGTGTGCCACACTCTGGCGCTGAGTGCCGATTTGCTTGATCTGCAGCGCGCACAACCTCGACGTTATCCGCACCTGCTGGAAAGTGTCTGCCATGGTACGCCGCAGGCGCGTTACGATATCCTGTTCGCCTTTCCCCGTCGCACGCTCACGCTTCTCAGCGGTGGGCGGCTCATGCGCGATGATCGCCCGGCGGGTTTCGGGGATTTCCTTGAGGCCTTCGACCGCGAATGGCAGGAGTGCAGGCAATCGACGCTGTCGGCCGCGCACACAGCCTCAACGCTGCCTTTTACGGGCGGCTGGTTTGTGTACCTCGGCTACGAGCTGGTGTCGCAGATTGAGTCTCGGCTCGGCGGTATGACAATGGATCAAGATTTGCCGGTCGCCAACGTAACCCGGTTTCCTGCCGCGATTATCCGCGATCGGGTCGGGTGCGTGACGCACCTGGTCTGTGAATTGGATGCGGCACAGTCGTTGATGCCGAAAATGGAAGAAGATTTAAGGTATCTCGCAAGCTACGATGAAACCGCGGTCGAGCTGGCGAAGCTGACAGAAGAAGAGCCCGAACGATATCTTGACAGCGTCAAGCGTACGCTCGCGTACATCGGTGCAGGGGATGTGTTTCAGGTCAACCTTTCCCGCACCTGGGAGGCGTTACTGGACCGCCCCGTGTCGGCGGCGGCGCTTTACAGTTGCCTGCGGCGTGCCAACCCGGCCCCGTTCGCGGGACTGATGATGCTGGACCAGGACACGGCCGTCGTCAGTTCCTCGCCCGAGCGCCTCGTGCGGGTCGATAAGCGAAGAATTTCCACGCGCCCAATCGCCGGTACGTATCCGCGTAGCCCCGATCGCGAGCAGGACCGACGCTGGTCGCAAGAGCTGTTGGGTCACCCCAAGGAACGTGCCGAGCATGTCATGTTGATTGACCTGGAGCGCAACGATCTTGGTCGCGTGTGTCGCACCGGCAGCGTGCATGTCAACGAGTTCATGGTATTGGAGACCTACTCGCACGTGCACCATATTGTGTCCGAGGTGAGCGGAGTGCTGAGCGACGATGTCACTCCCGCGCAGATCATCCGCGCCGTGTTTCCAGGCGGGACGATCACCGGCTGCCCCAAGGTGCGCTGCATGGAGATCATCAGCGAGCTCGAATGCACGCCCCGCGGACCCTATACTGGGTCGATGGGCTATATTAATCATGACGGCAGCATGGACCTGAACATCCTCATTCGTACCATGGTGCTGCAGGGCGACCACATTCGTCTGCGTGCCGGTGCAGGCATCGTTGCGGACTCGAAGCCGTTGCGGGAATTGCAGGAAACACGCGCCAAGGCCAAGGGGATGTTGGTGGCGCTTGGTTGTACATGAAGCTGGATAGTGCAACGTTAATCAATGGCATGCCGGCGGAACGCGTGTCGGTCCACGACCGCGGATTCCAGTACGGCGACGGCGTGTTCGAGACCATAGCGGTTTTTGATGGCCGGCCGTTATTGTGGCGCTTGCACTTGACGCGGCTGCAGCAAGGATGCATGCGCCTCGGCATAACCCCGCCACCGGACGCCACACAGCTGCAACAGGAGGCCGACGGGCTCTGTGCCGGCGCCCGGCGGGCGGTGTTGAAACTTGTGGTGACCCGGGGTGAGTCGGGACGTGGATACGCCCCGGGATACAATAGCCGGCCTACGCGAGTGCTCGAACGGCTCCCGTGGCCCGATTACCCGGCCGCAAATGCGCGCGATGGCGTGGATGTGTGCGTTTGCCGCATGCGCATGTCGAGGAATCCGGCTCTCGCCGGGTTGAAACATCTTAATCGGCTGGAGCAGGTGTTGGCCAGGTCAGAGTGGCGCAACGAGTATGCCGAAGGTCTGATGCTGGACGAAGACTGCAACGTAATAGAAGCAACTGCGAGTAACGTGTTTCTGGTCGTTCGGGGAGCGTTGTTGACCCCTGATTTGTCACAATCAGGGATAGCAGGCGTGATGCGGGCCACCGTGCTGGACCATGCCAAAGCATTGTCGATACCATACCAGATAGGCCCGGTTTCGCGTGATACGCTGGACGACGCCGACGAGATCTTTCTGACCAACAGTTTGATTGGCATCTGGCCCGTCAGGTGCGTAGAGACGAGAAGCTATACTTTAGGCCCGTTAACACGGCGTCTGCAAAAAGGAATTTCGAGGTCACACTGTTTTGATAAGACTGGATAGAACGGCGGTTATTGCTGGAGTGGTAGTGGCGGTCGGCGTCGGCAGCTACCTGGCGTGGGCCTGGAATCACCCCCTGAGCATAAACGACGATATCTACGTTGTGGATCCTGGTACCTCAATGCGGGCGTTCGCGCGCAAGCTACACAGTGCCAATGCGCTTCCCGATGGGTACTCGTTGGTATTGCTTGCTTATGTAACCGGCCATGCGCGCGATCTGAAGGCCGGCGAGTACCGGTTCAAACAAGGCATTTCGCAGCACGAACTGCTCCAGCAGGTTGTGACGGGACGGGTCGTGGAGTACCCGTTGGTGCTAATTGAGGGTTGGACCTTCGACCAGTTTCTGCAGGCGATCAACAGCGCGCCAAAGGTGAGGCAAACCTTGAACGGGCTGAGCCACGAGCAGATTATGGAGCGATTGAGTCGTCCTGACCTGCATCCGGAAGGACAGTTTTATCCCGATACTTATTACTACGTAGCTGGCACAACCGATCTTCAATTGTTGCAACGCGCGTTCGCCCGAATGCAAACACGCGTGCAAAACGAGTGGAGCGCCCGCAGCCCTGAACTGCCATTAAAAAATTCCTACGAAGCTCTGATACTTGCATCGATCGTGGAGAAAGAGACGGGCCGCGCCAGCGAGCGGCCCTTGATAGCGGGAGTGTTCATCAATCGACTACGCCGTGGTATGCGGTTGCAGTCCGACCCCACCGTGATTTACGGGATGGGGCAGTCGTTCGATGGGAATCTCCGGCGAAGGGACCTGTTGCGTGACTCGCCCTACAGCACCTACACGCGCGGCGGTTTACCGCCAACGCCGATCGCCATGCCGGGTGGCGATGCCTTGCATGCGGTTCTGCACCCGGCTCCGACCAAGGCGCTTTACTTTGTATCGAAAAATGACGGAAGTCACGAGTTTTCCGAGACACTGCGTGAGCACAACGAGGCCGTGATCAAGTACCAGTTACGCGGTAAGAAGAGAAAGTTCTCATCGTATCGGGTAGCGAATTGAGCTATAGGACTGAGAACTAACGGCAGTGAGGCGTGAAGCGTGAGGGGTGAGGAGGCACAAGGACTGGGTACTATAACCTGTATTCCCTCCCCCTTCCGGGGGAGGGCTAGGGTGGGGGAGAACTCCCTTACTCAAGCCGAGCGAGGCACGAAACCGAAGCGCAGGCCCGAAGGGGCACGAGCGGGGTGAAGCGGATCAAGGCAAAGGTCCAGTGAACCTTTGCCCCGCTGAACGGGCTCGCCATGGGTGAGCCGGAGACTTGCCAAGGGTCCAGTGAACCCTTGGCCCGGCGAACGGGCAGACCACGGAGGGTCTGCCCCGGTCTTCCAAGCGCAGCAGGAAAGCGTAGCGCAGGAAGGCAAGCACAGGACTTGCAAGCGAGAGCACGGAGAGCGGAGCGCCGCAAGCCCGTTCGTGAATAATCGCCGTCAGGCGATACTTTTATGAAAAGCACACAAACCCCATGAGCGACGGAATCTTCATAACGCTCGAAGGTATCGAAGGGGCCGGCAAGAGCACGAACCTATCGTATATCAAAGATTTCCTGGATCAGGCCGGCCGGGAGGCGGTGATGACACGCGAGCCCGGTGGCACAGCGCTCGGAGAGCGCATCCGCGCGCTGCTGTTGGACACGCCGGGGATAGAAATCCCGGCGGATACAGAGGTGCTGCTCATGTTCGCCGCCCGCGCCGAACATCTCGACCAGATTGTCAGGCCGGCGCTTGCGCGGGGAAAGATCGTTGTTTGCGACCGCTTCACGGACGCAACCTATGCCTACCAGGGCGGCGGCCGGGGTGTGCCCTACGAGCGCATCGCGTTGCTGGAGGAATGGGTCCAAGGCGATCTGCGCCCGGCGCTGACGTTGTTGTTTGATGTCCCGGCGGAAATAGGATTGCAACGTGCAGGGCATCGCAGTGCGCCGGATCGCTTTGAGCGGGAAAACCACCAGTTCTTTGAACGAGTCAGACAGGCTTATCTGCAGGCCGCGGCACGCGAGCCTCACCGCATTCGGGTCATTGACGCAACCGCCTCACCAGAGCAGGTCAAGCAGCGAATTCGCAGTATATTGGGCGAAGCGCTCGTGGCATGAGCTGACTATGAACGAAATTGAACACTGTCCGTGGCACGAAATGCAATGGGCCATCCTTACGCGGGATCTCGCAAGGCTGCCGCATGCGCTTCTGCTCGGTGGCCAGCCGGGGCTCGGCAAGTTCGCCTTTGCTACTCGCCTCGCACGGTCGCTGCTCTGCGACAGCTCCGGGCCGGAAGCCCGGGCGTGCGGCAGCTGTAAGAGCTGTTTGTTGGTGCGGGCCGGAACGCACCCCGATCTCAGGTTGGTGGAACCGGCCGAGGAGGGCAAGCCCATCACCGTGGACCAGGTGCGAGCGCTGGTGGATTTCGCCACTACGAGGCCGCATACGGCCCAGCGCAAGGTGGTTATCATGCGTTCGGCGCAGGCGATGAACCTCAATGCGGCCAACAGCTTGCTCAAGCTGTTGGAGGAACCGCCGCTCGGAGACGTGTTCGTGCTCGTGAGCGACCGACCCACCAGGCTTCCGGCAACCGTGCGCAGTCGCTGCCAGCTCGTCGATTTCAACCCGCCGCCACGCGATGCGGGCACGGCCTGGTTAGCCGAACGGGGTGTAGCCGTTGGTAAAACGGACACGCTATTGGCCCTGGCGGGCGGGGCCCCGCTGCAGGCGCTGGTACTGTGGGAGGCAGGCTTCTTGGATCAGCGGGCCGAGCTTTTCGACGACATGGAGGCCATAAGGCGGCACACCGCCGATCCCGTGTCCCGGGCTGCCCGCTGGCAGGGCCTAGGGCCGGAGCTGTGCCTGGAGTGGCTGCAGCGCCTGGTCTCGGATCTGATCAAGGTGGCCATGCTTGGTGACGGCGCTCCGGGCCTGGTCAACGCCGATTTGGCATCACGTTTGCAAGCCCTTGTGGAGGGATTAAACTTGAAGCAGTTGTATGGGTTTGCCGACGCCGTCTCACAAGCGCGCGAGCTGCTGAAAAGCCCGCTGGATGGCTTGTTGCTTTTGGAAGATATTTTGATACGCTGGAGAAGAGTTACCCAATAACAAGCTGGCATTTTTGCGAAAAACCGCTTCAAACTCGTTGCGCGAAAGACGGGCAGAGGGTGGAGATTTTGCGGTCGCGCGATGTACACGTCGCGCCTGCCAGCGCGCACTGGAAACCAGAACCCTCGCCACATGGCTGATTTACCGATTAAGCCGGCAAGACCTGTAGCACTGGCTCGCCCCGGCGTTTTATCCTTGACCATCAAGGATAAGAACGCCCTGTATGCGGCTTACATGCCCTACGTCAAAGGTGGCGGCCTGTTTGTACCGAGCAACCGGCGTTACAAGCTGGGCGACGAAGTGTTCATGCTGTTAACGCTGCTGGATAGTAAGGAAAAAATTCCCGTTGCAGGCCACGTCGTTTGGATCACGCCCGCCGGGGCGCAGGGCGGACGTACCGCTGGCATCGGTATTCAGTTCAGCGAAAAGGACGCAGGTGTAGCGCGCAACAAGATCGAATCTATACTTGCGGGTACTATTCAGTCCAATCGCCCCACCCACACCATGTGACGGCGTTGAACCTCGTCGATTCGCATTGCCACATCAACTTCGAGCCCCTAAGCACTGACCTGGAAGCGGTTCTTGCGCGCGCGCGCGATAGCGGTATTGCATACATGCTATGCGTGGGTGTGAACCTGGAAGACTTTCCGCAGGTAAGAGAGCTTGCGCACAGCCACGAGCATATCTTCGCCTCGGTAGGTGTTCACCCGAACGAGCGGGACGGACGCGAACCGAAACCCGAGGAGCTCGTTGCGCTCGCGCAGGATCCGCGTGTCGTGGCTATTGGCGAGACTGGGCTTGATTACTACCGGTGCGACGGCGAGCTGGGCTGGCAGCAAGAGCGATTCAGGTGCCACATACGCGCCGCTAAGACATGCGCCAAGCCACTGATAATCCATATGCGCGACGCGGGTGCCGATACGCTAAAGATCATGCGGGAGGAGGGCGCGAAGGAGGTGGGAGGCGTTATGCACTGCTTCACGGCCGGCTGGGATCTCGCACGAGAGGCGATGGCGTTGAACTTTCACATCTCGTTTTCCGGTATCATCACCTTCAAGAACGCCGCTGCCTTGCGTGAGGTAGCCAGGCGCGTGCCCGCGGAACGATTGCTGGTAGAGACGGATGCACCTTATCTTGCGCCGGTACCGTACCGCGGTAAGACCAATGAGCCGGCCTTCGTTCGATATGTGGCACAATGTCTCGCCGAGCTGCGCGAGTGCCCGGTCGAGACCCTGGCCGACCAAACGACATCAAATTTCTTTTCGCTATTTAGCCGCGCCAAACGAGTCGACTTCGTCCCAGGTTGAAGCGATAACACGACAAACGCCTAGCATGGACCGTAGAGCCTAAAGGTATAGAATCCAAGGTTCCACGTACCAGGCAGGTTCCTGTTGGCATGCCAGTCTTTTTCGGGATTACTTGTACTTTAATCTTGTAAATGATTTTAAGTTATGAAAGAGGAATCCTTCTCCGCTTTGCGCCAACAGATGCTGCAGGAAGTCGTGGCGCACACGGTTTACGTGCGTGACGAGCTGAACAAGCCTGCGCTGGATGACCGCGTACTGGCGGTGATAGGCAAGGTGCCCCGGCACGAGTTCGTACCCATTGAGCTCAAGTCGTACGCCTATGCTAATGTACCGCTGCCGATCGGCTACGGTAAGACCATCTCACAGCCGTTCATTGTGGCGCTGATGACGGACCTGCTCGATGTGCAGCCGCACGATACCGTGCTGGAGATTGGAACCGGGTTGGGATATCAGGCGGCAATCCTCGCAGAGCTGGCTGCAAAGGTGTACAGCATCGAGATCGTGGACGAACTGGCGGCGCTGGCGCGTAAACGACTGACTCGCCTGGGGTACACCAACGTCGAGATGTGCGTCAACGATGGTTATCATGGTTGGGCCGAGCGCGCGCCGTTTGACAAGCTGATGGTTACGGCTGCGCCAGATCTCATTCCTCCGCCGTTAATCAACCAGCTCAAGGCGGGCGGCAAAATGGTTATACCCGCCGGGCTCAGCGACTCGCAACAACTCATGCTGGTCGAAAAAGACGAAGCGGGACGCGTGTCGACAAAAGAGATTCTCGCGGTTCGCTTCACTTCGCTTGAACACGACGATCAGCCCCAGGTTTCCTGAGCCTTTACCTCGTCCCTACCTATATGGACTGTGGGCACAGCGCCCGTAGCGCCGGCCCTGAATGGCAACGCGACTTTTCCTGCCTAGCCCGGATATTGCATCACTCACAGCAGAGATCCCAGAGTTCACAGACGACTCCAGGGATGCAGGACGACTGCAGGGACGCAGGAGGTAGAGCAACGCCGGGAGCAGTTGCCGAGCTAGAGTAACGCATGGAGCAGTTACCGACGACTACACGGACGTAGGAGCTAGAGTAACGCATGGAGCAGTTACCGACGACTACATGGACGTACGACTCCAGGGATGGAGGACGACTGCAGGGATGCAGGCGCTAGCGCAACGCAGGGAACCGTTGCCGAGCTCGCGTAACGCATGCAGCCGTTACCGCGAAAACATAGCGTTAAGCAAGCTGAGAACCTGCGCTGCGATGATGCGAAGCGTTGCGCCACACACACAACGCCGCCATGAACAAACTCTAAAGAAATTCAATGCTCTCTGTGGTCGCTGTGTGCTCTATGGTGGAAAATTCAGGCCAGGTAAGGCGACCGGACCGCGGCATTACGCACAATTCCCACCTACGCGCACAAATATCACCGAGCAGCTGTTAGAATACCCGCATTGGCGCCAGCAAGCTCTTAGCACCGCCTGGGAGAGTCGTTCGTGATCATTATTCTGCAATCCGGCATCGAGCAGAGCAGTCCGGAATTCGGCCAGCTCATGGATTACCTCGGCAACAAGCCGGCGATCAGGCCACGGGTACACAAAGAAGTCGGGGCCTTGCAAACGCTGATCGAAGTCTACCTGATCGGAAACACCGCCGCACTGGACAAGGGCGAGATCGAGGCGCTGCCGGGCGTCGAGCGCGTCGTGCGGATCTCGGAGGAGTACCGCATCATCGGGCGCCATAAGGACGACAGCCGACCAACCGGCTTCGAGTACAATGGCGTACGATTCGATCAACACACTGTCAATATCTTTGCCGGGCTATGCGCCGTCGACACGCCCGAGTATGTGGAACAGATGATGCGCGCCCTGAAAGAACATGGTCAGGTGTGCACCCGCATGGGTGCCTACAAGCCCCGTACCAATCCATACGCGTTCCAGGGCCACGGCGCGAGCTGTCTGCCCTGGGTCTTCGAACTGGCAGGGAAGTACGGGATCAAGGTCATCGCGATGGAGATCACTCACGACTCACACGTGGATGAAATCCGCAGCGCGCTGGAACAAACGGGGCACGCAACGGGAGTCATGCTGCAAATTGGCACGCGCAATACCCAGAACTTCGAACTCCTGAAAATCGTCGGCCGTCAGTATGATTTCCCGGTGCTATTCAAGCGCGGTTTTGGCATTACGCTGGAAGAGTCCCTCAACGCCGCGGAGTACCTGGCCAGCGAGGGCAATCACAAGATCGTTTTTGCACTGCGCGGCATGAAGAGCAACCTGGGCGAGCCGCATCGTAACTTCGTCGACTTCGCGCAGGTGCCGGTGATCAAGCGCCTGACTCGCTTGCCCGTTGGCGTGGACCCCTCTCACTCGGTGGGTTCACGCGAAGGCGACCCCGAGGGGGTCCTGGATATCATGCATGCGGCCGCCCAGGGGATCATCGCCGGGGCGAACCTGGTGCTGGTGGACTTTCACCCCGAGCCCGAGAAAGCGCTTGTGGATGGACCACAGGCGCTGCGGCTGGAGGAGCTGCGTTATTTTCTAGAGGATGTCGCGATCGCGCGTGAAGCCTATGAGAAACGCCGGTCACTCGTGCAGAAGTTCCGCGCGCAAGGCGTTGAGTCATCGCATAAGTCGATGGGCATCTAGCCCGAATATTTCACCGCAGAGCGCAAAACGCACGACTCCGGGGACGGCGGGGCTAGATCGCGTCGGGAACAAGCGATCGAGAGAACCCAGAGGCTTGATTTCAAACAGTTGTGTCTGCCGTGTAATCGGATACGTTCTAACGGTTTGTGCCCCCCTGCTCGGACGTTATCCGCAGGTGTCTACTCGTTGGTTTTCTCTGCGATCTTTGCGGTGAGTTCGCGCGATTTCCGGGCTGAACGTACACGCTCGCCTGGGCGGTGTCGTTAGCGCTGCTGCTTTTTCCCTTTCCCGGGATAATGGCGCAGTGTCTTGCCGACGTAGAGCTGCCGCGGCCGATCTATACCATGACTGTCCCCCTGCAACTCCAGCCAATGGCTAACCCACCCCACTGTTCGCGCCAGCGCAAATATGGCGGTAAACATGGTCATCGGCAAACCCATGGCACGAAGCAGTATGCCGGAGTAAAAATCGACATTCGGGTATAGCTTGCGTTCGATGAAATACTCGTCGTGGACCGCGATTTCCTCCAACTTTACCGCGACCTCAAGCAGCGGATCGTCAATTCCGAGATGATCTAGTACCTCCTTTGCCATCTTCTGCAAAACCCGGGAGCGCGGGTCAAAGTTGCGGTAGACGCGATGACCAAAGCCCATCAAACGGAATGGATCATCCTTGTCCTTCGCACGGGCGATGACTTCTGAGATTTTCTCGATCTTGCCAATCTCCATCAACATCCGCAGCACGGCCTCATTCGCACCGCCATGCGCCGGTCCCCACAAGCTAGCGATGCCCGCGGCGATGCAGGCAAACGGATTGGCGCCCGACGACGCAGCCATGCGCACAGTCGAGGTAGACGCATTTTGCTCGTGATCCGCGTGCAGGAGCAAGATCAGATCCATGGCTCGCGCAAGTGTGGGATTGACCTCGTACTCCTCGCTGGGCACTCCAAACAGCATTTGCAGGAAATTGGGTGCATAGTCTAGATCATTGCGCGGGTAGCGAATCGGCCGGCCTATGCTGTAGGTGTAGCTCGCCGCGGCGATGGTGGGCATCTTGGCGACAAGTCGAATGGCGGCCTGCAGGCGATGCTCGCCATCAAACATGTCCATGGCATCGTGATAGAACGCCGACAGCGCACCGACAACCCCGACCATAATCGCCATCGGGTGGGCGTCACGCCGAAAGCCATCGTAGAACCTGAGCACCTGCTCGTGCAACAAGCTATGGCGCCGGATCGAGCCCCAGAAGTCTTCGTACTCGGATTCACTCGGCAACTCACCAAGCATAAGCAGGTGAGCGACCTCGATAAAGTTGCTTTTTTCCGCTAGCTCTTCAATCGGATAGCCCCGATAGAGCAGCACCCCGGCCTCACCATCGATAAACGTTATCGCGCTCTTACACGATGCGGTGGAACGAAATCCCGGATCAAACGCGAGCAGCCCATGATCCGGGTAAAGCTGCTGTATATCGAGCGCCTCCGGCCCCATAGTGCCTTCAAGCACCGCAAGCTCGACTTCGCCCGCTTCGTTGCAGATAGTCGCCTTAACCCGCCGTTTTCCCATACGCTTCCTCCCCGTTTCGACATACACCGCCGCCGTCCCGCGACTACAGCCTGGCGACGGCGTGTGTGCCATCGGCTACCGTCAGAGACGAATCGTTCAAACTACGATTTTACTAGACCGTGCCGAGAACTTCACCGCGCCCCGGGGTATTCAATTTGGTTATCCTGACAGGGCCGTCTACCCTAAGTTCAACCCGGAAGCCAAGGCAGCTATACGCCGAGTGGCCACGCGCAAGGCACTCAACTCGGCAAAAAAACACCCAACGAAGTCCAGTCGGGTCCCGGCGATGCAACCCCAGCACCCGTCTCAGGGACGACGATAGAGCCACATCACAAAAGCATCCTGCACACGTTCCCCGCTCCGCAGATGTGCGCCCGGCTGGTTTTGCAGGTACACAAGCACCACGCGCCGGCCTTTTGCGTCAAGCAGATAACCCGCCAGGGCCCTGACATTGTCTATAGTCCCCGTTTTGGCGTGCAATCGTCCTTTCAGATCACTGTTTGTATAATGGCCTTGTAGCGTTCCATCAACACCGGATATAGGTAGCGACGAAACAAACTCGGGCATGTTCGGACTGTTATACGCCCAAAGCAGCAGCTCGCCCAAATGGGCGGCTGACAGGCGCGCCTGACGCGAAAGTCCCGTACCGTTTTCGAGCACCAGCTCGGGGAAGCGCAGATTGCGTCGCTCCAGCCACAGCTGCACGACTTGCAGCCCCTTTGCGGTATTGCCGGGCGGTCCTACGACCTCGGCCCCGAGCGTCAGTAACAGCTGCCGTGCCATAATGTTGTTGCTGTATTTATTGATGCTGCGCACCACGTTTCCGAGTGGCGGTGAGTAGGCTGTGTACAACAGGCGCGCGTCGGCTGGAACCATTTCCTCGCGCAGGTCACCGCTGAACCGCCCGCCTTGCTCGGCCCACAGCGTCTTGAACACACCGAACACATGCCGTGCGGGATCATTCACGACGCGAAACAATTCACGCGTTTTGCAACTCTCCGTATAGCGGCCGCTGAAATATACGTCGGCATTATCCGCCGTTTGATCCACCCTTATTTTAAGTCGTCGTCGCCAGTTGCGGCACCGACCTTTGCTGAGCCTGATATTATTGTGGATCTCGACATTGGCCAGCCGCGGATCGGCGATAATACGCAAACTTCGCTGTGCCGGGTCGGGCTCGAATCGGAAGTTGACCGCCTGAAAATTGACGACCAACGCGTTAGGGGTGGCGTTGTACACACGATACGGTTGGCCGTCGAACTTCGCCGGATCCACAGGTTCAGGCTCGAAAAAGCTCCGGTCAAGTACCAGGTCACCGCGAATGCTATCGATACCGGCACTGCGCAGACCGTGCAACAAGCGCCAGAAATGCTCGGTCAAAAAGTAAGGATCACCGTAGCCTTTTAGATAGAGATCACCCTCTAGCTGTCCGTGCTCTATCCTAGCCGTTGCGTAAACCTCGGTCTTCCACGTGTACGCCGCACCCAACTCCTCCAGCGCCACGAGCGTCGGCAGCAGCTTGATAACGGAGGCCGGATTGCGGGGTGTGCTGGCACCCACCGCAGCGATAAGACTGCCGCTTCCAATCTCCCGCGCGTAGACACTTACGCTCGATAACGACATGCGATAGCGCTGCAGAATCTGCACAACCGGCTCAGGCAACTGGTCGGACGATACCGACTCGTGGACAGGACCCGGTTCACTGGCAGCGGCGGGTGACAGCCAGCCGAGGACGGCGAAAATAAAACAACTTTTTCGCGTGAAAACCATAAGGTGAGGATAGCCCAGGCAGCGGATGATGCTCCGCCGGCCTACTGGCACAAAGTACATGGCGCCCCGGTAAGTATAGTGCCCAGCATTACCCGCCACATACACCCCCCGACGCGCCAAAACTTATTGGAATTGAAGCGCTCACGAATCCTCACATTCATGTTTGCCCTATCCGGCAATCCGAAGGCGAGCGTGCCCCGCGCAGGGGCACTTTTGTCGATGCACATGCCCGCCCACGCAGGTCCAGCACCGCGGACTACGCTGACATCGTGGCCCCGGATTGTTATAATTAAAAAGTGCATGCTGCGCACTATGGAGTTTTTCGGAAAAACTACAAGTAAAACAACAGCTAACAGGATGATCGATTGTATGGGCAGCCCCACGGACACGGACCAATCACAACACCACGCCTCTGACCTGCCACTGACGGCGCGGGACTTTCCGTCCTTCTACAATAGCCTGCTGGGCTTGCGTTTCCCTATCGATGTGGCGCAGGTGCTGGAGCTTCGCTTCATCTTGAATCACGCCGCGGACATGTTCGTGCGGCGACATACGGCGATTGATGACGACCGACAGTTTCGCGATGCCGTGAAAGCAGCTATCGACTCCTTCGGTATTAAGAACGATCGCCACCGCGACCGCCTGGTCGGGATCCTAACTATGATCCGCGACCTTCATACCGCACACCTGGTGAATTCCAAAGTGGCCGAGCTCAAGCTGCGCAGCGCGTTGGCAGAAATTCGCGCGGCACGTTTACAGGCAATACGGCATGGTCTTTATTCTCTTATAGCAACAATATTTGCAGGACTAACATGGCTCGGAGTCGGTGATCCGGGTTGGACAATCAAGTTGCTGACCTTGGGTCTTGCTTACATGACGTGGGAAGCTTTTCATTCGATTCCCGCGCTCGACCGCGAGCCGGAGGTCCTTGTTCCGGCACTCAACGAGGTACTGAGGATTCGAATTGAATCAGTAAACTGGAAACGCCTGATTCACAAGCTTGCGCTGCTGCTTGGACACAAGCAGATCTCGGGGGTCACCGTCTTCCCGCTCGACAGCCACACCACTGCTGCCGAAACATCGGCGTTATATCACTAACAGAAGTAGCAAGCTACAAGTAGCAGGTGGCAAGGAGGGTCGCCTGGCGGCGACTATAAACCGATCGCGAGCTAATCAGTCCTCGCTACTTGGAACTTTGAACTTGTCCCTCGAAGTTAGCCTCTCGGATGATGCTGCGCGTGTAATTGCTTGAGCCGCGCGCGTGCCACCTGTGTGTAAATTTGCGTCGTTGACAGGTCCGCATGCCCCAAGAGCATTTGCACGACCCGCAGGTCGGCACCGTGATTCAAAAGGTGGGTGGCGAAGGCATGTCGCAGCGTATGCGGTGAGAGAGTGTGATCGTCCATGCCGGCACTGCACGCGTAGCGCTTGATGTTGTACCAGAATGCCTGCCGGGTCATACCACCGCCGCGGTTGGTCGGAAACAGGACGTCCGTGTGCCGGTTGCGAACCAGGACCGGCCGTGCGTCGGCAAGATACCGTGACGACCAGCTGGCTGCCTCCTCTCCGATTGGCACAAGACGCTCCTTATCACCCTTACCTATAACCCGAACCACACCGGTTTCCAGATTCAATTGTGTCAACGTGAGCCCAATGAGTTCTGATACACGCAAGCCGGTAGCATAAAGAATCTCCAGCATCGCACGATCGCGCAGCCCCAGCACATTATCCGCGTTGGGGGCAAGCAACAGATTTTCCACCTGCTCCTCCGTCAGCGACTTCGGCAGTGGCCGGCCCAGCTTGGGGGAATCCAGCTCGGCCGCTGGATCGATGGATACGATCCCCTCACGCACAAGATAGCGGTAGAAACGGCGCAGCGTGGACAGTAACCGCGCCGTTGTCCGTGGACGCGCGCCACTGCGCACACATTGCGAAATGTAAGCCAGTAGATCCGGTCGCTTCGCGTCGCTCAGACGTTTGCGTTTTCCTGCAAGCCAGGTGCCACACGCCCTCAAATCGCTTCGATAAGCGCTCAAGGTATTGGCACTGAGGCCGTGCTCCATCCACATCGCATCCAGGAACCGCTCGACGATCGCCTCATCCGCTTCGTTCATGTAACACCAGACAGCGCCTTAGTAGCTGGTTGCGGATTTACAAAATCATGAGACCGGGCAGATTTAGTTGGCTCACATTATCCACACGGCGCGCCCGGTGCCTCGATAACGCCCTGCTCCGACCGCGGTCCCGAGCCGGACCTCAAGATTTCGCAATCGCGTTGCTGTTATCGTGGCATGCTTTGCTTTTCACGCAACCACAGTTGCTCAATATTACGCTCAAGCAGGGCCCGGCGTCTTTGGTCGGTGGTATGCTCCAACAGTTTGCGGTAAACGTCGCGCGCGTCCGCCACCAGCCCAGCTTCGCCCAGGGCCTCGGCTGCGTGAAAGCGAGCCGTTTGACCCCACGGGTCCGCGCCACGCGCGTTGCCATAGCTCGCCGAACGCAGATAGAGTTCGCCAGCCTTCTGAAATTCCCCGATGGCATTCTTGGAGTCGGCCATCCAGAACAGGATCTCGCGCCGTTGCTGTGCCTTGTCCACCAGCGCAAACACCGAATCCAACAGCGCATAGGCCTCCGGATGTCGGTCAACCGCCTGCAAATCAAAAACTACCTGCAGGTAGCGACTGGCAAACGCCGGATCTAGAGACCGCTTGTTATCAAGTATCTGACTTAGCCGTAATGCGCCGGCCTTGAACTCGCCGGCATAGATCAGCACACGCGCTTGGCGCAGTGACCACTCGTCCGGGTCCTCGCCCGGCGGAGGCTTATCCAGGCCCTTGAGCAGGCGTGCCGCAAGATGGATGTCCCGGCGTTGCAGGGCGGCGTCCGCAAGCCTGTAGCGCACCGTCACCGGGATTGCACCAATGCTACCGAATTGCTTCGATCGCGTGTACAGAGATCGTACGACTTCGCCCCGGCCTTCGGCGTATAACGAATCTGCCAAACGCGTGTGTGCATCAAGCCGAACCTGGGCCTCACTGCCGCGGCGGCTTAGGAATGCATAGAATGCGCGGGCATAAGCCTTTTCTTCGCTCTCATAGTATTGCGCCTGCTCCACCCACGCCTTATCGTTGCCAACCAGTAGCGCCAGCCGGTTACCCAGAGACTCCGCCAGCCACTCGTAGGCCTGCCACAGATCGTCGGGTTTCAGCACAATTACCCGCTCGCGACCGCTCGCATCGCTCGACAGTGTCATCGCACGCTCGAGCCCGATCACCCGGTAGATATCGTCTCCTGCCTGCGAGGCGGCTTCAGCCACCAGCGCCCACGCCTCGCGCTGTAGCTTGGGCTTGCGCGACGTGGTTTGCGCCAGCGTCAGGCCGGCGGCCTTGACCGCAGGTGCTTTGTAAATCCCGCTGCGCAGGCCAGCCAACAATCGCAGGATCTTGCCCTCGGTCGATTGCGCATCGTGCAGTACATCGAATGCCGCTTTGTTCCGCCTCGCCCGTAACAAAACCTTCGCGTGCAACAGCCGCCAAGCATCATTGTCAACGCGGTAATCCTGCTTGTAGCGCAGCAATGCCATATGCGCGTCGGCGATATCGTTATCGAGCAAATAGCTGCGGATCACAAGCCGGCGCCATTTGGCAAAATCCATAGATTCAGGCTTGGTCTCCCAGATCAGACGCCGCAGATATTTACGTGCCGCTGCACCCTCCTCTGCTGATAACTGCGCATTGACCGCCTCGGCAAGGGCCCATCGCACAAACGGCTGCGGTAATCCCGGGGGGAGGTTGTCGACGCGTTTTGCAATTGCGCCCCACTGCTGCTTTTGCGCAAGGATGGCAAAACGCTCCTTCTCCCATTGCATCCAGTTTTCCTGATCCTCGGCAGGTGGTTCGTACTTCACGAGCAGGCGCAGCGCCAGGTCCGTGGCACCGCCATCGGCGACTGCCAATATGCGCTCCAGCCCGGTTGCACAAACCCAAGGGCTAAATCCAAGCAGGCCAACCAACAGCAGAGGTACACCCAGATGCGACGGGGTTTTACCACCCAAAAAATTCAAGCCTTGCATCATTCGCTGGATTGCCATTAGCACCCCAGTATTCAACCGCGGAAAGACCAGATATTGATGGCGTGCGAGCCGCGAACGCAGCCATATCACTCGCTACGATACTCCCGCCAAAGACTGAGTACCGGCTCACACCAACACCGTATGAACGGAAATCCCTGCGGGTAGTTGGCTCGATGCAGTGACCGCTTCAAACCTTCTCGCGAATTCGCGCCGCCTTGCCAGTCCGGTCGCGCAAGTAGTAAAGCTTGGCACGACGTACGACACCGCGTCGCTTCACTTGGATCTTGGCTATAGCGGGACTATACAGCGGAAAGACGCGCTCCACGCCTTCACCGTAAGATATCTTGCGAACAGTAAAGGAGGAGTTCGATCCTCGATTTCGGCGGGCAATGACCATCCCCTCGAATGCCTGCAGGCGCTTGCGTCCCCCTTCGACCACCGTCACATGTACAGAAACGGTATCGCCAGGCGAGAAGCTCGGTATCTTCTTGCCCAATCGCTCCAACTCTCGCGTTTCAATATCCTGGATGATCTTGCTCATTTTGCAACTCCCGATTCGTTTTCATATTCCTGCTGAAACTCTTCCAGCAGACGCCGGGACTCGCTATCCAGCGCCAGGCGCTCCAATAGATCAGGGCGCCGTAACCATGTCCGCCCGAGGGATCGTTTCAACCGCCAACGACGAATTTCCTCATGATTTCCTGACAGCAGCACCGCCGGTACCGGGCGGCCCCGATACAGCTCCGGGCGTGTGTAGTGTTCACAGTCGAGCAATCCACGAGCGTATGAATCCTGCTCCGCCGAATTGGCATCTCCAAGCACCCCCGGGATCTGACGCGCAATCGCGTCGATCATGACCATCGCCGCGAGCTCGCCACCTGTGAGTACGTAGTCACCGATCGACCATTCCTCGTCGACTTCGCTGGTCAGTAGTCGCTCGTCAACGCCCTCGTAGCGTCCCGTCAACATGATCAATCCGGGTCGCGCGGCCAGTTCCTGAACACCTTCGTGGTCCAACCGGCGTCCCTGCGGCGACAGATAAATCACCCTGGCCGCGTTAGATTGCTCGTTCCGGGCCGCACGGATGGCACATGCGATCGGTTCTGCCAGCATCACCATCCCCGGCCCGCCTCCATAAGGTCGGTCATCCACGGTGTGATGCTTGTCGCCAGCAAACTCCCGCGGATCCCACAGTCGCACCGACAGCAGGCCCCGGGTAACTGCCCTCGCTGTAACCCCGAACTCGGTAACCGCGCTGAACATCTGCGGAAAGATGCTTACAACATCGATCTTCACGCCGTCTCAAGCTCCCACGCAGCAACGGTTTGCCCGGCAGCTGTCGTTCAAAAATCCGCGCCCCAATCAACAACAATAACCCGGGTATCCAAGTTAACGGCTTTGACGACCTCCCGTATGTACGGGATCAGCCGGCGGTGCCGGCGCTTCGCTCTATCGGTGCCGGGCATCTCAGACTCAACGACCATGACATCGTTCGCACCGGTCTCAAACAGATAGCTGACCACCCCCAGGTGATCGCCGCTCAGACTGATGACCTGCAGGCCTTGCAGCTGCGCCCAGTAGTATTCCCCGCTGAGCAGCTCTGGCAGCTGGGCCAAATCGACGGCCACGTTCGCGCCCACGAGCGCGCGCGCCTGGTCGCGGTCCACACAGTGCTCGAGGCTCGCCACAATGCTGCGGCCATGCACCTTACCCTCCAGCAGCGTATGTTCGCACCAGCCCTCGTCCACTTGCACGTGCCACGGCTTGTAGTGCAAAATCGCCTCGGGCGGCCGGCAATAAGAGTACACCTTGACCCAGCCCCGCAGCCCGAACAACCCGACGATTCGACCCACGGTCACCAGGCCATCGACTGGCGACGCCGCCGTCATAGCGCCGGCAAATTACTACTTCCCCGCGGTCGCCCGCTTCAAAAGGCCGGAGACGCGCTCAGACGGCTTCGCCCCCTGACCTAACCAGTACTGCACGCGCTCCATGTCTATGCGGAGCTTCTGTTCATGCTCGCTGGCACGTGGATTGAAGTATCCCACGTGCTCGATGAACCGGCCATTCGGTGCACGGCGCGCATCTGCGACGACAATCCGGAAAAAGGGCTTTTTCTTGGCGCCCCCTCTAGCCAGGCGTATGGTCACCATGGTGTCTCGTTCCTCTCACAAACCACAAAGGCATAGGCCGCTGTCGCCGACCTGCACTTGGTCCAAATAAGGCGCCGGATTTTACCCTTTATCCGGGACGAAATGAAAGGGAGGTTGTTGAAATCTCACCAAAAACGCTCCGCAAGCGTGTGCTGCCCGCAGCGGCTACCCGACCCCGGGCCCCGCCCACTCCCTTCTACTAACGGCCACCACCCCCCACATAAGGGCTGTGATACGGCGAAAAACAGGTTGAGCGCGGGCGATCGGTCAAGTGCGCATCCTTGGCCGGCCTCGGCCCGCGATGCGTACGTGCGCTGCTGTTGCCGGCGTGACCACGTCTGTTTGCGCCCCACCCACAGCTCAGCCAAGCCGCCACATAGGCCATCAGCGTCCCCTTAGTTACGATCGCTGCTCGTGGATCCAGGCTACACTGGCAACCGGTCGACATAAAGCGTTAACCCCTTCCTGGAAATTACTTCCACGCATTCACCGTTCGCGATCGCCTCCCCACCCAGGGCAACCGCATTCCATGATTCACCGTTCACCATGACCCGGCCCGCCGGCGTCAATGGCTCGATCACCTGCCCTGTCTGATACAGCAATCCCTCGCCTCCTGCCCATGCGCGGGAGTCGTATTGATAATGCAGCGGTCCATGACGATGCTCGTATCGCAGCACGCCCACGGCCAGTGTTGCCGCTGTCGAAAGGCCGAAGCCGCCTGCAACAACTATCCACCAGTGTCCCGTTATCAATCCAAGGACCATGCCCACGAGCAGCAACAGCCCCAGTACAATAAGTATGACGTGGCTCGATGCCGCAGCAAGCACCGCAAGCTCGAAGACGGAAAGGAACGACACAAAGATCTTGTTGCGAGCAAAGCGTCGATCACGCCGTACCACGCGGCGAGCCAGGCGTGACCAGTAAAACCCACCGTAACCCAGGCCCAACAGTGCTCCGATCGCGACGGCCCCCGGGCTCGAAGGGATGTGACCGCGTACCAACCAAAGCAAGCCGAAGCATAACATGGCCAGCACCAACACATTGTGCATAACGCGTACTTGCTTGACCACCGTGCACACCTCCACGCCATGCGCGGTCGGCTCAATGATACGGCTTTAGCATATCAACGGTGGCGCGGCTTTTCCTTTTTCGACCGGCATCATCCGTCGCTTACATTGCTGCTAAAACCGGTGAGAAATGCGGGCTGGCCGATGGCTTTCATTCCACGCCAGTACGCAAGCCCCGATGCCTGTCGCGGCCACAGGGCGCGCCCGCCTCATGCTCCCGCATTGCGACTATCAGCGACTGAGTGCAAACATGGCATCAGTAGAACGCAGGCCAGGGTCATCCTCACCAGGTTCACGAATATGCAGCGCACGCCGGCGCTTACCCGGCCAGCTCGCGATACCGGAAGCAATCGACCACGTGATCGTTTACCATGCCGACTGCTTGCATAAACGCATAGCAGATCGTGCTGCCCACAAACTTAAACCCGCGTTTTTTCAGGTCTTTGCTCATAGCATCGGATTCCTGCGTGCGCGCTGGAATAGATCCTTCGCAACCCCGGGGGTTGTGCGCTACGTTGCCGTCTACAAACTGCCACACGTATGCGTCGAAGCTGCCAAACTGCTGCTGCACCTCGAGAAAAGCCTGTGCGTTACCGACAGATGCATGCACCTTGAGCTTGTTTCGCACAATGCTGGGGTCCGCGAGTAACTGCTTGATCTTTTTCTCGCCATAACGAGCGACCGTAGCGGGGTCGAAGTTATTGTAGGCCTTTCTATATCCTTGCCTCTTATTAAGTATTGTCAACCAGCTCAGTCCAGCCTGCGCACCTTCGAGTATGAGAAACTCGAACAACGTCCGGTCATCATGCAGAGGTACGCCCCATTCGCGATCGTGATAGGCCATCATGTCCTCACTGGCCACGGCCCATTCACAGCGTGATCTCGCACTCGGAGATGCCGATCGATTAAGCATTACTTATGTCGCTTGGGTCTGTGTGTGCGGCGCTATTGTATGTCGCTAGCGTTGATATTGCATGAACTCACACCAGAGAACACAAAGATCACAGAGAAAACAAACCGTTAAGCAGCGCCCGTGGCCACCGGCCCGCGGTGCCAAGCGTGACACCGCGGCCCCTTCGAGATCAGACCAAAATCGCTTGAATTTTCCTTTCTCTGCGTCCTTTGTGTGCTCAGTGGCTGCAAACGGCGTTCCGATCCGTGAGTAAAGATTCTTCCAATCAATGGGTTAGTATACACGCCGCAGTGATGATGACTCGTGCTGCCGATAACATTGATACTATTGAGAATCCAGTGTGGCGTGGAAGCGTCGGCACGCCCGCGTACTGCAAGCCGGCGGCGCCGCAGAAATACAGTCTCATCAACCGGAGGCCCTGCAGCAATGAGCGGTGAATACCGAATTGAAACGGACAGCATGGGAGAGGTGCAGGTGCCTGCCAACGCTGAGTACGGCGCCCAGACCCAACGGGCCGTGGACAACTTCCCTATCAGCGGGCTGCGTCTGCCCACCGCCTTTATCAAGGCACTGGGCATGATCAAGCGAGCCGCGGCTAGAGTGAATGGCCAACTCGGGTTGCTCGATGAAGCCACTGCATCGGCGATCGAGACAGCTGCAGCAGAGGTCGGGCAAGGCATGCACGACCAGCACTTTCCCATCGACGTGTTCCAAACAGGCTCAGGAACCAGCACCAACATGAACGCGAACGAGGTTATCGCGCGCCTCGCCAGCGCGCGCTCGAGAAAAGCAGTGCATCCCAACGATCACGTCAATATGTGCCAAAGCAGCAACGATGTCATACCCACAGCGATTCACGTCAGTGCCTGCCTGCAGCTACGCGGCGAGCTGTTACCGGCACTAAATCATTTGGCTGAAACCATCACCCGGCGCGCAGATGAGCTCCAGCACCAGCCAAAGACCGGTCGCACCCACCTCATGGATGCCATGCCCATCACCCTCGGTCAAGAGCTTAGTGGTTGGGCCGCCCAGGTGCGGCACGACATTGAGCGAATCGAGGCGACATTACCGCACTTGCAGACTCTGGCGATCGGCGGCACCGCAGTTGGCACGGGGATCAACGCTCACCCGAAATTTGGACCCCGGCTGGCATCCGAGCTTGCCGCGGCCACTGGGATTTCGTTTGAAAGTGGTGCCAATCACTTTCAAGACCTGAGCGCCCAAGATACGGCCGTGGAGGCGAGTGGCCAGCTCAAGACGGTGGCTGTCAGCCTGATGAAGATTGCCAACGACTTGCGTTGGATGAACAGTGGTCCGCTCGCGGGTCTTGCCGAAATCCAGCTACCGGCGTTGCAACCCGGTAGCAGCATTATGCCGGGTAAGGTGAATCCCGTGATTCCGGAAGCGGTAACCATGGTCTGTGCCCAGGTTCTGGGCAATGATGTCGCCATCACGATCGCGGGGCAATCGGGCAGCTTCCAGCTCAACGTCATGCTCCCGATAATCGCCTACAACCTGCTACAGAGCATAGAAATTCTGGCCAATGCGGCACGCGCCCTGGCCGACCGGGCGATCGCGGGCTTTAGCGTGAACACGGAGCAACTGCGGGACGCTCTTGCGCACAACCCCATTCTGGTCACGGCGCTGAACACCATTATCGGATACGACAAGGCCGCCGCAATCGCGAAAAAGGCCTACGCCGAGCGGCGTCCCGTACTCAAGGTAGCCGAAGAGATGACAAACCTCGGCGAAAAAGAACTCAAGCGCTTGCTCGACCCGGCTGGCCTGACAAAAGGAGGAATTAGAAAGTGAGCCACTGCGGTCCCACAAACCTCGCTCTGAACTCTAAAACCCATTAATACTGGAAGGTGTTTACCGAATGGACTGCGGTGCAGACATGGCAAGCATTTATTGGGCTGGTGGGAGCTTATGAGGATGAAAGTGAGCACAGATGACGCGTGGATGTGTCGGGACCGGCACGTCCACTAAACGGCCTGGCGAAAACGGGAAAACCGGTATTGATGCGCATACTAGCCCGCATTTCTCACCCGCTGTCTACTCGATCGCTGTTCCCGACGCGATGCTACCTCAGCAACCGCTCCCTGCGTTGCTCTAGCTCGGCAACCGCTCCTGCGTTGCTCTAGCTCGGCAACCGCTCCTGCGTTGCTCTAGCTCCTGCATCCCTGCAGTCGTCCTGCATCCATGCAGTCGTCCTCCATCCCTGGAGTCGTGCCCACAGCGCGCTCGGTAGTGTGCTCAACGTACGGTAAAGTACGCCTCCGCGCATTTTCTCGCGCGCGCCTTGTAGCCACGGGCATCTCCGCGCCCTCGCGACGATACCCGGTGAGAAATGCAGGCTGCGTTCGGACCGACGCCGCGAGATTGCCAACGTGGCGAGGCCGCGAAGAAACTATAATTCTAGAACTATCGTTGACATTTGGCGACGGTGGCGCTACCGTAATGCTATGGATCTCGAGACCGCCGCCAAATGTCTTGCCGAGCTGGGTAATCCGACCCGCCTCGCGGCGTACCAGTTATTGGTCAAAGCCGGTCCCACGGGGCTTTCCGTGGGCGAGATCCAGGACCAGCTGCAAATCCCGAAGTCGACATTGTCGCATCACGTTGCCCATCTGCTTTGGGCCGGATTGATCACGCAGGTGCGAGACGGCCGCACACAGCGTTGTGCGGCAGTGTACGAGACCATGGATGCGCTCATGGCTTTCTTATCGAAAGAGTGTTGCTCGGGGGTGCGGAGCAGCGCGCGCCGGCAGCGTGCCGGCAAATAAGCTTCTTGTGGCCGGTTCCAACCTTTCAGAGCTTTAGGCGATATCAGGAAAGATTAGAGAAATGACTACGCAAGCCCTCGCAATGGCATTCACAACCCGGGTCCGTCGTCTGGACCGGGTGCTGCTGACAAGTGCGGGGCTCATCGCGCTGCTGGCAGTCGTGGTCCCCACTCAAGCACTCGCGAC
>VRUB01000192.1 GCA_019456345.1 Nitrospira sp.
TGGCTTTGGGAACTTTGGCCGAAACCAAAGTTCCTCGTCTGCCGGGACGAGACCCGGCTAATATATATCGCCGGCAGGCGACGCCGATTAGGCACGACGGTCACGTCCCCACGTTGGCGAGCATGGCCACCAACTCGTCGCCGACGACCTGGCGGCGCCAGCCCGCTCGCAACGGGCCGTTGGTTTCACCGCGAACCAGCGCCTTGAGGTCGCGACGGGTTGCGATCAGGGCGGAGCTGATGCGCAGCTCACGGGCGCGCTGATCGACAATATCCACCATCGCGCGGTACAGTCGCGTTTGCTCTGCATCCAGCCGGTTTGAATCACCGTTGACCAGGGCTGGTGGGGCCGCCAGGCCCTGCGCAATCGCGCCAAGAATGGCCTCACCCCATTTTTTCACCGTGCCGCGACCGAGCCCGTTGATCTGCTCGAGCTGTTCCCGCGACTGCGGCAGTTGTCGGGCGAGCTCCACGATTGCGGCGTCACGCAAGACCCAGTTCCGCGGGAGATCGCGCGCCTGTGCACTGCGCTCGCGCCACGCTGCAACGGCGCGCACCACATTCTGACCGCTAGGGGGCAGCGCACGGCCTCCCTTGATGCGCGTATGTGCCTGTTCAGGATTATTTTGATACAGCTCGCTCTGTGTCAGGCGGCCGCACTCCTCGGTGAGCCATTCGCGGCGTCCAAGCGCAGCCAGTTTCTGCTCGAAGTATTTATAAAGATCCCGAAGGTAACGCACATCATCCTCGGCGTAGCGCAGCTGATCGTCGCTGAGCGGACGCGCGGACCAATCTGTACGTGTGTGGAGTTTCGCGAGCTTCACACAGAGCACCGCCTGCACCAGTGCGCCATAGCCGATCTGCTCATCGTTCCCGGCCAGCGCCGCGGCGATCTGGGTATCGAACACGGGTGCTGGCGGTGCACCGCGCAGGTCATGGAAGACCTCGAGGTCCTGTCGCGCCGAGTGCAGCACTTTCAGCAGGCGCT
Source organism: Nitrospira sp. (assembly GCA_019456345.1). Taxonomy (GTDB): domain Bacteria; phylum Pseudomonadota; class Gammaproteobacteria; order Acidiferrobacterales; family SPGG2; genus VRUB01. The sequence goes on from VRUB01000192.1 coordinate 988, forward strand.
CCGCGTAAATGACATCCAACAACACATCGAGGTTGGGCACGGCCAGGGGATCGATACAAACGATCCGGTGCGGGGTGGCAATCTGGATCAGACTCAACCGTGCGTAATAGGTGCGCTCGCGCACGAACTCGGTGTCCAATGCGATCCACCGCTCTGCGCGCAGCCTGTCGCATATTCGTTCGAGGCCGGCGCGATCCTTGACGAAATCATCAAACATGCATGCAGTTTATTCGGACTGAGCAGTTTCGAACAGGGTTGCCTTTGAGAACGAGCCATCGCAACCCGCTTTCCGGGGAGCTGGCGTGGCTTGTCAAGGCGGGGTTTTTGCGCCACGCTTTAGACGTGCTTCGAAAGACCCGTTTATTAACGCTGTGCCCAGGATCCCCATGCACATACATATCCTCGGAGTAGGTGGCTCGTTCATGGCCGGATTGGCCATGCTGGGCCGTGCCTTGGGACACACCATTACCGGTTCCGATGCGCAGGTCTACCCGCCAGCCAGCACCCAGCTCGCCGCCGCCGGGATCGATATCTTCTCCGGTTACTCCGCGGCGAATCTCAAGCACAAGCCTGATGTGGTGGTTATTGGTAATGCCTTGTCCCGCGGGAACCCGGAGGTCGAGGCCGTTCTGGATCAAGGCCTGCCCTACACCTCGGGCGCGCAGTGGGTGGCTGAGAATATATTGCATGAGCGGTGGGTCATCGCCGTGGCCGGGACCCACGGCAAGACCACGACCGCCAGCATGATTGCCTGGATTCTGGAGTACGCGGGCCTCGACCCCGGATTTCTGATCGGTGGGGTCCCGTGCAACTTTGATGTGTCCGCGCGCCTTAGGGCGGCACCTTTTTTCGTGATCGAGGCTGACGAGTACGATACCGCGTTCTTCGACAAGCGCTCGAAGTTCATTCACTACCGCCCGCGCACGGCGATCTTGAACAACCTCGAGTTCGATCATGCTGATATCTTCCCCGATCTGCCCGCGATCCAGAGGCAGTTCCATTATTTCGTGCGCACGGTACCGGCATCGGGGCGCTTCATCGTCAACGCTGCCGACCGCAACCTCACCGAAGTGTTGGAGATGGGTTGCTGGTCGCCAGTGGAGTATTTCGACGCCACCGATGGGTGGTCAGCGAAAATGACATGCGAAGACGCCGGCCGGTTCCACGTGCTGCGCGCGGGCGCTGTGCAGGGCGAGGTCAGCTGGAAGCTCATCGGCCGCCACAATATGTCCAATGCCCTGGCTGCCATCGCCGCTGCGCATCATGCTGGCGTGAGCGTGGAAGCCGCAACTGAGGCGTTGTGCAAGTTCAAAAACGTAAAGCGGCGGTTAGAGGTCCGCGGGACCGTGCATGGTATTACGGTCTACGATGATTTCGCGCACCATCCGACGGAGATTGCGGCGAGCCTGCGCGCACTGCGCTCCAGCGTGGGCAAGCGGCGGATATTCGCCGTGCTTGAGCCGCGCTCCAACAGCATGCGCATGGGCGTGCATCAGCGCAGCCTCGCCGGCGCCCTCGTTGAAGCAGACCAGGTATTGATACTGCGCGCCCCCGAAATCACTTGGGATGTAGCCGCGGCGCTGAACGGGCGCGCACGCGTACTGTCGTCGGTCGATGCCATCATCGCGACGTTAGTGCAGGAACTCCAGGCCGATGACCGTGTCTTGATTATGAGCAACGGGGATTTCGGAGGGCTACATGACCGATTGCTGGCGCGGCTGCAGAGCTGAGTGACCGCATGGCCCTCACCGCGACGGACAGCAATGAAGGACTTGCCCCTGTTTCCGCTACACGCCGTGCTGTATCCGGGTGGGCGTTTTCAGCTTCGCGTGTTCGAAAAACGCTACATGGACATGGTGACGACGTGCCTGAAGACGGAGCAGCCATTCGGGATATGCCTGATTCGGGCAGGTGACGAGGTCGGCGCGGCGGCGCAGGCGCACTCGATCGGTACTCTCGCGCACCTGGTGGAATGGGAAATGAGCCAACCCGGTATTCTGGATATCAGCGTGCGCGGCGGACAGCGCTTCCGCACACACGCGACACGCGCGTGCCCTGATCAGCTCCTTCGCGGCGACATCGAGCCTCTCCCCGAGGAGCCGCGCGAGGCGCTGTCGACGGCACAGCGGCAGCTCGGTGCGTTGCTGGCGCGGTTTCTGACCGATGTCGGTGAGCAGTATTATTTTCCGCCGCTCAGACTGGACGACGCCGTCTGGGTCGCCTATCGTCTGGCGGAGTTGTTGCCGGCGCCGAACGCGCTCAAGCAACGTGTGCTCGAGCAGGACGGCGCCGAGCACAAGCTCGATTTGTTGGCTGCCGCCCTAGGCTCTGAGCAAAGCGGGCTAGCCTGACCGGAGGTACGCCCGCGGTGGCCGGGCGGCACCGGAGTGACAGCGTGTCGGACTGATCTGCTTGATTATTGGGAGTTTGATGGATGAGAGTACTCGCGTACAGCTTGGTTATTGTGCTTTCCCTCGTTTCGATTCCGAGCCAGGCCCAGTTCGAGCTCGGGAAACACTACGTGCAATTGCCTTCCGCGTCGGTGGTGGGGACCAACGACAGGATCGAGGTGCGCGAGTTCTTCTGGTACGGATGCCCGCATTGCTATAGCCTCGAGCCCTAC
>VRUB01000193.1 GCA_019456345.1 Nitrospira sp.
CCACGTCGCAGGCGAGCGCATAGGCGGTCTCGTGCAGCCGCTTGGGCAGGCTCGAGACGATCTCGTCCAGGGTCTTTTCCAGCCCGTTCGGGTCGGCCAGCCGCTCCGCGCAGGCCGCCGCCGTGGCCGGCAGCTTGTCCTGGTCGTATTTCTTGAACACCGGCAGGTGCTTGATGACGTCGCCGATAGTCTGGAACTCGGCGTCGCTCATGTCGCGGTCGGCGGCGGACATGAGCACCATGGTGTAGATAAGCGCGGAATGGGCGTTGATCATGGGCAGGCGGGGCCTTCCTTGGCGCTGGCGTTGGGGGTCGTGGGCGGGCACGAGACTTAAGCCCGCCCCGCCGCGCCGTCAAGGCCGGGCACGGGGCGCGGGGGCGCCACAATCGCGCCAAGGTTGTCTGCGATCTTGATCGGGTGGTGGCGACGCAAACGGGGGACGAACGTGAAAATCGGACACTTGCTCCCGGCGCTGGCATTTGTTGCAACGCTTACGCTTGCCGCCCCGGCACAGGCCCACGAGACCACGCCGCGCAATCCCATCTGGTGGTCGGGCGAGTTGGAACTGCAAAGTCTCGATCAAGTCGAACAACGCCTGCGCCGCGATCTTTGGCCGGACATTCCGGAGGGCTTGAAGCTCTACAAAAAACAGGGCGACGGCCATGTGACGGCCCAGGCCCGGAACTGTGAGTCGCTCGGGAAGCTCAGCAAGGAGGACTATTACGGCGGTGGCAGCAATAACATCGGAATCCAGAATTACCAACTCTCCCTGTGCCGGGCCATCGCCCTGCTGGGACAGGCCAAGCCGGCGCGTGTTAGCTACTTGCGTGACTTCGTGCTGAACGCCGTGGCCGTGGATGTCCTCCCGGCGATCGTCAATCTCTATCCCTCCTGCGAGTTCATATGTTACGCCGTCGCGGCCAACGAGCGCGCCATCCCGCTCAGCACGTTCGAAAAGATCCTGGTCGTCGATGTGGAGGACGACGACATTGTCGTTTGGAACACAGGCTGGATGGTGCGGCTCACGATCCTGGCGCGCGGCGATTTCGACGCAGACAACATGGATGACATGCTCCTGCTGTCCAGTGGCGGCGCGACCGAGGGAAGCCTGAGCACGGCGAATCTCTATCTCGTGACCCGGGATGAGCCCGGCGCCGTGTTGCGCGTGATCGGCGCGGAGCGGGAGCGGTGCCCAGATCGCGGATGCCCCTCACCGTCGCTTTTCTTCTACGAGCATTTGGGCTTGATAGCCGTTCACGAGGAGGAAGGTGTGGGGGGGCCTATTGTTTCGGAGCGGTCCGATGCGGGAGCGGCAGATGCCGGACCGCCCTACCCCGTTTGGTGGTTACAGAACAGGTGGTTTCTCTGGTTGGAAAGTCTCGACCAAATCGACGCACTCAGAATGGACAAAGGGTCATTCCACGACGGACAGGGCATCCCGCTTTACAGCCGCAAGGATGGCGATCTGATCAAGACACGTGCCTATAGCTGTGACGCCTTGGAGAAATTAACCCGTGAGGGATACTTCGGCGGCGGGGATCAATATCCTTGGGAGCAGCATGACGATCTGGCCTATTGTCGGGCCCTGGCGTTGCTCAAGCGGGTGAAGCCGGCCAAAACCAGTCATCTGCGGGCCTTCAGATTGAATAGCAACGCATTGGACTATTTGCCGGCAGCGGTGATTCTGCCCGTGACGTGCGATCGCATCTGCCGGGCTCATGAGGCCGACCAAAGCGGCATCCCCCTAAGTCGATTCGAAAAGATCCGCCGGGTCCAGTGGATGGGCGAAGACGAAGCCGTTGTTTGGACCGAAGACCGGAAGGTCTTTCTGACGATCATTGCCCGGGGCGATTTCACGTCCGACGGCATCGACGACCTCTTGCTCATGGCACAGGGCGGCCTTGTCGATTGGCCGGAGGGTGCGGATCGACTCTTTCTGCTCACGCGCGAAGAACCCGATGCGATGCTACGGGTCGTGATGGCTACGCCGGGGCTTTGCCCGGGCTATGAGTGCAGTGCATCGGATACGGACTTGGAGACGGCCGTTGCCTGGGACTCGGCGCCGGAGACCGTAGATCTCCCATACCCCGTTTGGTGGACCCCGAGCTTCGACCTCAAGGCCCTCGACCAGGTCGAGTTAAGACGGCGGGGAAAAATTCGCCCTGGCTCAGACCTCGGCATACGCCTTTACAAGGGGCAAGGCGATGATGAGATCGAGATTGAGGCAAGGTCCTGCGTCGATCTGGAGGGGCGGACTCGTGCAGGCTTTGGAGCGACCGATGGTTCGCTCGGCTATCGGCAATTGTATTATCTGGCCGAGTGCCGGGCCATCGAGCTGCTCGGTGCGGTCCAACCGGCACGAACGCGTCACATTGGAGACGCCGTTTTGGGCGAAAAGAATGTTCATGAACTGCTCGTCGCTCTTGGTTTCCTTCGCCGGCACGATATGGCACACGGAACGAGTGTGCCAGGTACCGAGTTGGTTCTGGCTGGCGGACTGGGAAGGCTCCTCGCCATTGATATACGGTCTAGCGACGCAGCGGATGTTTGGGCCGAAGCGGGGCGCGTGCGGCTATCGGTTCAGGCACGTGGCGATTTCACCGCGGATGGTGTTGAGGACGTGCTGATCTTCGCCGGCCTTTCGAGGTCGAGATACCGGCCCAAGCTCACCCATCTTTGCGCAATAACCCGCGACGCGCCGGACGCTCCGCTGCGCCTGATCGAGGTTGCGACATATTCGTGCCGGGAGCTTAGAGCGTATGGAAAACCAGCCGGTAGCGACGATCCGAGCTAGTTCGATATACAAACTCTGGATTCGCAGGTAGATAATTTTACTGCGGAGAGAAGAAGCTACGCAAAGAACCATTTTGATTATGGAGTAAATTACTGGAAAAACAAATCGATTCGCTTGGTGCACACCACGCTTACAAAAAATGGTTCTTGCCGTTCCGCCTCTTTAAACCACTGGTACACGATTTGGTTGCGCTGTGACGAAACGTCGCTGCCGCGATCAGATTCAGTTGCCGCAAAGTTCCAGTCTCTCTTACGCACTGCCGGGTTAAATTTCTTGAATATCGCCAATAGATTTGGCAGACCGAGTGTATATATCATGTCGAGCAAACCCATCTTCGCCGTGACCGGGAAAGTGTCGATCTTGCGAAAGAACTTTTGCCTTTTGAGATCTTCAAAGAACAGTGGTAGATCCTTCGACGCCCGAAGGACGGCATCGGCTTCCGAAATTTCAATCGAGGTCAGCGGTTCGAACACAGAATGTTTGCTGCCCGCGAGGCCCGAGTTCTTCACTTTATTGTAGGCGTTGATTTTGTGGTTGTCATGCGCGGGCTTGTTCGTGCCTCGGATGAAGAAGGGCAAAACTTTGGCCTCTTGGGCGTTTTCCAAGTGTGTGCCTATCCCCACAGTGACGTTACCTTTCTTGTCGAGGTACATATACGGGACGAAGAGTTCGTTACCCGCATCCTTGAGGTGCTGGATGAACGCCGCGTCGTTGATACCCGGCGTTGGTGGAGGGCTGACGGGCGCCGTCCTCTGGAACACCTTTCCTTTTGGGTCCATAA
>VRUB01000032.1 GCA_019456345.1 Nitrospira sp.
CTCAGAGTGCTGCTGGCCTTTGCGTTGCTTGCGCCGTTGGCTTTTTGTATGGGTATGCCGTTCCCGTTGGGGCTCGACAAGGCGGCCGCACGCGCGCCCGATTTTATCCCCTGGGCCTGGGGCATTAACGGATTTGCGTCGGTGCTGAGCGCGACGCTTGCGACCTTGATCGCGATCGAGCTCGGTTTCACCGTAGTCGTGACCGTGGCGTTGGTGCTTTACGTGCTGGCGGCCTTGCTCATTCGCAAAGTCGCGTAGTTGCTTTTTTGCGTCAGTTGGCCGATGCTGTTTCCGGGCCCGCGCACACCCTGTGCGAGCGAATTGCCCCTGCACATGCTAAAAGAAGGTCCCTGATCCGGCGTGATGACATGATCTTCGCCCACGAGCCGCCCAACCCCACATCCCTGCGTGCTGCCATCCGCGCCGCCTACCTGGCGGATGAAACGGTCGGCCTCGAGGCATTGCTCCCCGAAGCGGAGATCGATGCGAACGCACAGATACGTGTGGCCGGGCTCGCGCGCCAGCTGGTGCTCGCTGTGCGTGAGCAGGGCAAGGCCGTCGGTGGGCTCGATGCCTTTATGCGCGAGTACGACCTGTCCTCGGAAGAGGGCGTGGTGCTCATGTGCCTGGCCGAGGCGTTGCTGCGTATCCCCGACGCGGAAACGGCCGACCGCTTGATCCGGGACAAGCTGGCGCAAGGGCAGTGGGACAAGCACCTCGGGCACAGCCAGTCGCTGTTTGTTAATGCTTCGACCTGGGGGCTGATGCTCACTGGGCGCATCGTCCAGCTCGCGCCCGAGGCCGTGAATGACATCACCGGTTACTTGGGCGGACTCGCGTCGCGCATCGGCGAGCCGGTCGTGCGCGTCGCGCTGACCCAGGCGATGCGGATCATGGGCCACCAGTTCGTTATGGGGCGCACCATTGAGGAGGCGCTGAAGCGCAGCCACACCGCCGGGCACCAGCACTACCTGCACTCCTTCGACATGTTAGGCGAGGCGGCCTTAAGCGCCGACGATGCGGAGCAGTACTATCAGGCCTATGTGCACGCGATCAATGCGTTGGCGACCGAGGCCAAGGAGTGCGCCGATATCTTCGCCGCTCCCGGGATTTCCGTGAAGCTCTCGGCACTGCACCCGCGCTTCGAGTTTGGCCAGCGCGAGCGCGTAATGGCCGAGCTGGTTCCGCGCGTGCATGCGTTGGCCAACCAGGCCGCCCGGGCCGGAATAGCCATGACCTTGGACACGGAGGACGCGGAACGCCTGGATATTACGCTGGATGTGTTTGAGGCCGTCTATAGCGCGCGTGATCTGCGCAATTGGCATGGCTTGGGCCTCGCCGTGCAGGCCTACCAGAAACGTGCGGTGCACGTGGTGACGTGGTTGATCGAGCTGGCGCGCAGACACCGTCGTCGGATTCCGGTGCGTCTGGTCAAGGGCGCGTATTGGGACACGGAGATCAAGCACGCGCAACAACAGGGTCTGGCCGGCTACCCGGTGTTTACGCGCAAGGCCTCGACCGATGTCTCGTACCTGGTCTGTGCGAAACAGATCTGGGCCGCGCGCGATGTGCTGCACCCGCAGTTCGCGACCCATAATGCCCATACGGTTGCATTCGTGCTGGAGCTCGTGGGGGCGGAGCGCGGCTTTGAGTTCCAGCGCCTGCACGGCATGGGGCAGGGACTCTACGGCGAGCTCGTGGGCCGGGGGAAGCTCGATGTCGTTTGTCGTATCTATGCCCCGGTGGGGTCGCACGAGGAGCTCTTGCCGTATCTCGTCAGACGGTTGCTCGAAAACGGGGCCAACACCTCGTTTGTAAACCGGGTCAGCGACGAAAAAGCGCCGGTAGACGAAATCGTTGCTGACCCGGTGATCAAGGCGCGGCAAGCGCAACCGAAGCCGCACCCACGCATACCGCTTCCACGCGATCTCTACGGTGAGCAGCGCCGCAACTCGACCGGAATCGACTTGAGCGATATCAACGAGATGGCGCCGCTGGCGCAGGCCATGATGGATGCCATGAAGCAGCCGTGGGTGGCCACGCCTCTGGTGGGCGGCAAGCGGCTCGGCGGTACAGAGCACGCGGTCACGGACCCAGCCGACCGGCGCCGCGTCGTAGGCCGGGCATTCGAAGCCGACGATGACACGGTGGGCAATGCCGTGGTCGGTGCGGCCGCAGCCGCGCACGAATGGGATTGCACGGACGCTGCCACGCGGGCTGATTGTTTGGAACGGGCCGCCGATCTGCTGGAGGTGCATCGCGCCGAGCTGATGGCGCTGTGCGTGCGCGAAGGCGGAAAGTCCATACCGGACGCCTTGGCCGAAGTGCGCGAGGCGACCGATTTCTGTCTCTACTACGCTGCACTGGCGCGCGAGCAGTTCGGGCGCGCACGCACGCTACCGGGCCCCACGGGCGAGCGCAACCAGCTTAGCCTGCATGGGCGTGGCGTGTTCGTGTGTATTAGTCCGTGGAACTTCCCGCTCGCGATTTTTATCGGCCAGGTCGCCGCAGCATTGGTGGCCGGCAACGCCGTGATCGCCAAGCCCGCCGAGCAGACTGCGTTGGTGGCGTCGCTCGCGACGGCATTATTGCACGAGGCCGGTATCCCCACGGAGGTGCTCCACCTCTTGCCCGGCACAGGATCCAGGGTCGGCGTGCAGCTCGTGGGCGATGCGCGTACTGATGGTGTCGCCTTTACCGGCTCCACCGAGACGGCGCGCGGGATCCATCAGGTGCTGGCCAGGCGCCCGGGACCGATTGTGCCACTAATCGCCGAGACCGGCGGCCAGAACGCCATGATTGTTGACAGCTCGGCGCTTCCGGAGCAAGTCGTGTCCGACGTGCTGGCATCGGCATTCGACAGCGCCGGTCAACGCTGCTCGGCGTGCCGGATCCTGTTCGTGCAGCAAGACATCGCCACACGTGTGCTGCGTCTGCTGCAAGGGGCGATGGCCGAGCTTGTGGTCGGTGATCCGGCGCTGCTCGCCACTGATGTGGGCCCGGTCATCGATGAAGATGCGCGCGACATGCTGGAGGCGCATGCCAAGCGCATGCAGCACGAGGGAAAGCTGATCTACCAGGTGCCGTTGCCGCCCGAGACCGCGCACGGTACCTTTTTTGCCCCGCGCGCGTTTGAGATCGAGCGTCTGTCCATGCTCGAGCGCGAGGTGTTTGGCCCCATTCTGCACGTCATCCCGTATGCGGCGGACAGGCTCGACAACGTGATCAATGCCATAAACGCGACCGGTTACGGGCTCACGCTTGGTATCCACAGTCGCATCGACGAGACCGTGCGTTACGTGCAGGCGCGGGCACACGTGGGTAACACCTATGTGAATCGCAATATGATCGGTGCCACCGTGGGTGTGCAACCCTTCGGTGGTGAGGGCTTGTCGGGTACAGGCCCGAAGGCGGGGGGGCCGCTTTATTTGCAGCGCTTCGCCACCGAGCGCACCGTCACCGTTAACACCGCAGCAATCGGCGGCAATGCGACTTTATTGGCGATGGGTGGAGAGGACGAGTAGCTGGAAGCGGCGCGTCTTGACGCGGGAGTGAAGCTTCTATTTCACGCGGCACTGACCAGCGGCTTCATCTTGGCGAGCACTTCCTTAATAGTCGTGAACGCCCAATCCAGATCTTCGCGCTCGATCACGAGCGGTGGCGCGAAGCGCACGACGGTCTCATGGGTCTCCTTGCTTAGGATCCCGTGTCGTGCAAGCTGCTCACACACGGTACGGGCGCTCGCCTTCGCCGGATCGATCTCCATGCCGATGAATAACCCTTGGCCCCGGATGTCTCTGATGAAGGGGCTGCTCAAGGTTTTTAGCTTGCGCAGGAAATACTCGCCCAGCACCGCGGAACGCGAGGCGAGCTTCTCCTCGACGAGCACGTTGATCGCCTCGATCGCGACCGCCGCAGCCAGCGGGTTGCCACCGAAGGTACTGCCGTGATCACCCGGCGTGAACACGCGCATGACTTCGTTGCGTGCCAGGAACAGCGACACCGGAAGCAGGCCGCCACCCAGCGCCTTGCCCAGAATGAGCCCGTCGGGCTTCACGCCATCGTGCTCGCAGGCGAGCAGCTTGCCGGTGCGGCCAAGCCCGGTCTGTACCTCATCGCAAATTAGAAGCACGTTATGTTGCTGACAGATGCGCGCGCACTCTGCGAGATAGCCTTTGGGAGGCACGATGATGCCGGCCTCGCCCTGGATCGGCTCGACCAGGAACGCCGCCGTGCTCGGCGTAATGGCCGCTTCGAGTGCGGCCACATCTCCGTAGGGAATGCTGTTGAATCCTGCTGGAAACGGCCCGAAGCCGTCCCGGTATTGTTTCTCGGAGGAGAAGCCAACAATGGCGATGGTGCGCCCGTGGAAGTTGCCTTGACAGGTGATGATCTCGGCACGGTCGCGGGGGACGCCCTTGGTCTTGTATGCCCACTTGCGTGCGGCCTTGAGTGCGGTTTCCACCGCCTCGGCGCCGGTGTTCATCGGTAATGCCCGATCTTGCCCGGTGAGCCGGCAGATTTTTTCCAGGAACAGCGGCAGCTGATCGGTGTGGTAGGCGCGTGAGACCACGGCCAGTCGTTGCGCTTGCTCGGTCAGCGCCTTGACCAGGCGCGGATGGGCGTGACCGAAGCTTACGGCCGAGTACGCGCTCATCATGTCCAAGTAGTTCTTGCCCTCGTCGTCCCACAGGTAGACGCCCTCACCGCGCACCAATACGATCGGCAGCGGGTGGTAATTACGCGCCCCGTGCATCTCTTCGAGAACGATCATGGAATTCATGGTTACCCTCTCAATCCAACCGTCGCGGCCAGCAAGTCGATGACCAGCTTGGCCGTGCGGTTGTTCACGTCCTTGTCCGGATTAAACTCGGCTATCTCGAGGCCCAGCAGCCCCGGGTGCCGACCCATCTTAGACAGGGATTCTGCAAGATCCTTGCCACAAATACCGGCACTCACCGGCGACCCCACCCCCGGCGCATCGTGCGGGTCAATGGCGTCGAGATCGATCGAAATGCCGAAACCAGCGGTGTTTTTCTGCACATATGCGAGCGCATCGTCCATCACCCGGGCTAGGCCGTGACGGCGTACCTGGTCCATGTCGAACACGCGTACCCCGAGCTTTTGCAACAGCGCCGCCTCGGCGGGCTCGAAACTGCGCACCCCTATTAGACATACATGTTGCGGCGCAAGCTTCGGCCCGCTTACCCCGAGCCCTGTTAGTGCCCCAGGCCCGTGGCCCAGCAGGCAGGCCAGCGGCATGCCGTGCAGCGCCCCGCTGGGGCTCGTGTCGGGCGTATGACTGTCCATGTGCGCGTCGATCCAGATCAGGCCAAGCGGGCCACTGCCGGCGATGGCCTGGTGCACGCCGCTCCAGGTGCCTATGGCGCAGGAGTGATCGCCACCGACAACACCTATCCGCGGGTTGTCCTGCAGGGCGTCATACACCTTTCGCGCCAGCCGCTCGCAGAAACGCGCAGATGCGTATACCACGTCAACGCCTGTGTCCTCGCGCACCGTCCCGCCCCAGGACACCCCGTGCGGCTCATCGGCCAGCCTCGCCATGAGCCCGCACGCCTGCAGGCGGTCGGGGCCCTGGCGGCAACGCGTATCTTGGGCGCCGATCCCCACGGCGGCGCCGATGATACTCATGGGCCTAATGGTGCTTGCCCGAGCGGCACCGGTGTCAAACCGGGAGCTTATATGCGGTTCCCATGCCCTATGCCACAACATCGCGCTGTTCCTCGTCTCTACCCAGATAGTGGTGTAGCAGGAGGCGTGCCAGATTCCGCAAACACGTACAAATTTTATGGGTGAATTGGAATATCGTGGAGCGCGGTGTTCGAGCACAGCGGCCTATCATCAGCGGGCCACGCGCCGCGGAAAACCCCGAGGCACGACTGCCGTCTTACCCCGGTAACGGGAAAGGCTTTCGATTGCCCTTTACATTATTTTCGACAGACGCTACCCATCGTTGTTCAGAGATATGCGGGACAAATCGCCCACGGCAGCATCACCTGGTCACCATGGCGGCCTATTATTAGTTAAAGATGTTGTAAAAGATGCATTGCGAGCGGGTGTTATTACTCGCAGCACTGAGTATTTTCCGTTCGTGCGTCGCCGGTGTCCGCGACAGGCGAGCAGTGAAGTCCCGCCGCCGCTCCGGGGCCGGGCGCGGAGACCGGCGAGATGTAGGGTGTGAACTGTTTTGTGCTCCACGTAGTAACTCTGATGGAGTCTCATTACCATTTAATAGTTAGTCGTGCGTTCCTGAACCGTGTGGGCGGTTATTTGGATACGGCGCGGGAGGTGATAGATGGATTTTCTTGAGCAGCTCGGCATCGAGCCGACGAATCCGGGTGCCTACTCCGGTGCCGGCCAGTGCCAGGCGAATGCAGCACAGGCGCTGCATTCGCATAACCCGGCGAGTGAGGAACTGATCGCCGGCGTGAGCCTTTGCACCGAGCAAGACTACGACACGGTGATTGAGCAAGCGCACGCAGCATTTCTAGAGTGGCGAATGGTACCCGCACCTAAGCGCGGGGAGCTGGTGCGGTGCATTGCCGAGGAGCTGCGTGCCCACAAGGATTCGCTGGGCAGTCTGGTCGCGCTGGAGGTCGGCAAAATCAAGGTCGAGGGCGATGGCGAGGTACAGGAGATGATCGATATCGCCGATTTTGCCGTGGGCCAGTCACGCATGCTCTACGGCAACACCATGCAATCCGAGCGCCCGCAACATCGCATGTACGAGCAATGGCACCCGCTTGGCATCGTCGGTGTGATCACCGCGTTTAACTTTCCCGTTGCCGTGTACTCCTGGAATGCGTTCATTGCGGCAATCGCAGGCGATGTGGTCGTGTGGAAACCCTCCCCCAAGGCGCCGCTGTGCGCGGTGGCCGTGCAGAACATCTGCAACCGTGTCACACAAGCGATGGGATACCCGGGCGTGTTTTCGCTCATTGTTGCAACGGCGCCGTCGAGCGTCGCCAATCGTTTTATCAACGACAAACGCATCCCGCTGATCTCGTTCACCGGTTCGACCGCGGTCGGTCGCGAGGTCGCAAAGACTGTCGCAGGACGTCTCGGTAAGACGATTCTCGAATTGGGCGGCAACAATGCAATTGTTGTCGATGATACCGCGGACCTGGATCTCGTTGTTCCAGCCATTGTCTTTGGTGCTGTGGGCACGGCCGGTCAGCGCTGCACCACCACGCGCCGGATCATCGTCCACGAAGGCCGTTATGATGAGCTGGTTGCGCGATTGGTATCCGCCTACGAGCAGATCCCGGTCGGTGATCCGCTGAACGAGAAAACCCTCATGGGTCCGCTGATCGATCAGCGTGCCGTCGAGGGTTATGAAGCGGCGATTGCCGAGGTCCAGGCGCTTGGTGGCGAGGTGCTTTGTGGTGGCAAGGTGCGGGCCGGGCCGGGACACTTCGTCGAGCCAACGATCGTGCATGCACAAAGTCAATGGGAGCTGGTGCTGCGCGAGACGTTCGCGCCAATTCTCTACATCATGACTTACAAGACCCCGGAGGAGGCGATCGCGATCCACAACGGCGTGCCACAGGGACTGTCATCGGCGATCTTTACGCGGGATCTTCGAAGCGGCGAACGATTCTTGTCGGCAGTTGGTAGCGACTGCGGCATCGCCAATATCAATATCGGTACATCCGGGGCGGAGATCGGCGGCGCCTTTGGCGGTGAAAAAGACACCGGCGGCGGTCGCGAGGCCGGATCCGATGCCTGGAAGGCCTACATGCGCAGGCAGACGACGACAATAAATTGGGGAGATGAGCTGCCGCTGGCGCAGGGCATCGACTTCTCAATCGGTTCGTCGCGTAGCGATAGATAGACGTTTCACGCACCGATGTCAGCGAGCGGTTGCGGAGTTTCGCCTTTTCCGCCTGCGTCCCCGAGCCGCGCCGTCCATGCTGCGGCGCGCGGGAGAGGCCTTCCATGCCCCGCCCTTGTCGGGCTTGTTCCGGGACACCAGCGGGGCTCCAGCAGTCGCCTTCCGCTGACACCGGTGTACGCGGTTAGTTCATTTTTCTTGACTATTCGTGATTAATTACGATGCAATTCTGGACGACCTTTTTGTGGGTACGCATCCGCAGGATTGCGATGATATTGACCATCTGCGAAGTGAACGCGCTGTAACCGCGGTGCTCAACCTTCAGACTGAGGAAGACATGCAGATGTGGGGGCTGGACTGGTCGGACGTGAGCCGTTACTACGTGGAATGTCGCATGCAACTGGAGCGCGTGCCGATCCGGGATTTTGACCCCATCGACTTGCGCGCCAAGCTGAAAAAGGCAGTAAGCGCCCTGGATGCCCTGGTCCGCCGCAACCATCGTGTATACGTACACTGCACCGCAGGTGTTGGCCGCGCACCAGCGGTGGCCATTGCGTGGCTCGCATGGTGCCAGGGCTGGGAAATGGATGAAGCCGTTCGTCACGTGAGACAGCGGCGGGCATGCTCGCCCTTCGTAGAGGCGATTTACCTGGCGGCGCGGGACCGGCTTGATTGAGGGCCACCGACGTTTCGTGGCATTGTGTCAGCCGGTAACTTCTGGTAACCCGACGGTATGACTGCTGTGATCGAGGCGCGCGGGCTGACCAAGCGCTTTAACGACAACACGGTGGTGCGCGAGATCGATTTCTCCGTGTCGCCGGCGCAGTGCTTTGGTTTTCTCGGACCCAATGGCGCTGGCAAGACCACCACTCTGCGCATGATCCTGGGTCAATCCCCACTGAGCGCTGGCAGTCTGAGCGTATTCGGGCTGTCCGTGCCGCGGCACGGCAGCAAGGTGCGAAAGCGCATGGGCGTGGTGCCGCAGACGGATAACCTCGATCCCGACTTCACCGTGGTCGAGAACCTGCGCATGTACGGGGCCTACTTTGACCTGCGCGGTGACGGACTGGCACGTCGCATCGATGAGCTGCTGGAGTTCGTGGAGTTGGCGGATCGCGCCCACGTCAAGATCAGCACGCTGTCGGGCGGGATGAGGCGACGCCTCACTATCGCGCGAGCGCTGATAAATGATCCGGAGCTTGTGGTTCTCGATGAGCCAACCACCGGGCTGGATCCGCAGGCACGACATATGATCTGGGCGCGCCTGCGGGACCTGCGACAGTCGGGCAAAACGCTCCTGCTCACCACGCACTATATGGAAGAGGCCGAGCGATTGTGCGATGACCTCGTAATCATGGATCACGGGCAAATCGTCGATCAGGGGTCGCCGCCGCAGCTCATCCAGCGTCATGTTGAAAAAGAGGTTGTAGAGATTCGTGAGGCCGCTACCGTTGCCAACGGCCTGCTGGACAGCCTCTCGGGTTGCCGCACGGAATGGGTCGGAGATACGTTTTATTGCTATACCGATGACGCTCGACCCGTGGTCGCGCAGATCGACGGCATCGACAAACTCGTGTTCTTGCATCGGCCCGCCAACCTCGAAGATGTTTTTCTGAAACTGACGGGACGCGATTTGAAGGATTGACGTCATGGATATGAGTCTCCCCCGGCTAAAGAGCCGCTCGCTGGCTATATGGAAACGCAACGCCTTGGTGTGGCGCAAGCTGATTGGCCCGAGCCTGATGATCAATTTCGGCGAGCCCTTACTTTACCTGCTTGGTCTGGGCTATGGCCTCGGACTTTTTATCGGTGAGATGGCGGGGATGGATTACTTGACCTTCCTCGCCTCGGGAATTGTCGCATCGTCCGCCATGACGACTGCTACCTTCGAGGGTCTGTACTCGGTCTACACGCGCATGGTACCGCAGCACACCTATGACGCGATGCTGGCCACGCCGATCGAAGTAGACGATATACTGGCCGGAGAAATGCTCTGGTGTGCGACCAAGAGCCTGATCAATGGCGTCGCTATCCTTGCAGTGGCGGCCGCACTCGGCGCAGTGAGCGGTCCGAGCGCCCTGCTGGCTCTGCCTATCGTGTTCCTTATCGGTTTGTGCTTTGCGGGCCCGGCCATGGTCATCAGTGCGATCTCGCCAGGCTATGATTTTTTCAATTATTACTTTACGCTCGCCATCACGCCGATGTTCATACTGTGTGGCGTGTTCTACCCGGTCGATGCGCTGCCTGAACCTTTGCAAGCCTTTGTACAGTTACTGCCCTTGACCCATGCGGTGGCGTTAGTTCGCCCGCTGGTCGCAGGGCAACCGCTCAGCGACGTGCCCTTGCACTTGGTCGTGTTGTTGGCTTATGCCGTCATCGGCTACTACATTGCGGTGGTCTTCGCGCGCCGGCGCCTGGTAGTGTGAGCGGGCAGCGGCGAGTTATCGTGAACAGAATAGGGATATGGGACTCAGTTCGGATATGGCGCTAAGCGGCGTGTTGCTTGACCGGGCGACGATCGATTCGGGTGACATCGAATTCTCTGATCTCGAGTCAATCTTCCCGCAATGGGATTTTTACGATTTCACGGCCAGGCAGCAGGTCGATGAGCGCATACGAGACACGGCTGTGGTCGTAAGCAACAAGGTAATGCTCGACGAAGCCACCCTGCGTTCCGCGCCCCGGCTGCGACTGGTATGTATCGCCGCCACCGGCACGAACAACGTCGACCTGGATGCCGCGCAGGCGCTCGGTATTCCCGTGTGTAACGTGCGAGGTTATGCTACCCCCGCGGTCACCCAGCACGTGTTCGCCTTAATCCTCGCCTTGACGACTCGCCTGCTGGATTACCATGCGGCTGTGCGTGCCGGGCGCTGGCAACAAAGCCGCCAGTTCTGCCTGTTGGACTACCCCATACGTGAGCTGGAGGGTAAGACCCTGGGGGTGGTCGGCTATGGTGAGCTGGGCCAGGGCGTGGCACATATCGCCCAGGCCTTCGGGATGAACGTGCTGGTTGCGCAGCGATCGGGTGGCCCGCCGCAGCCGCATCGAGTGCCGTTGGATGAGCTGTTGCCGCAGGTGGACGTGCTCAGTCTGCACTGTCCGTTGACGGCGACGACGCGGAATCTCATCGGTGCGCGCGAGTTTGCGATGATGCGCACGGATGCCATACTCATCAACACCGCGCGCGGGGGCATTGTGGATGAATCCGCGCTGGCCGACGCGTTACGGGAGGGCCAGATAGGCGGCGCCGGTGTGGATGTGCTGACCGAGGAACCGCCGGTTAACGGCAACCCACTGCTCGCCTCCGACATACCGAACCTGATCGTGACCCCGCACTCGGCGTGGGCGAGCCGCGAGACCCGCCAGCGTGTCATTGACGAGGTTGCGGCCAACATCCGCGCGTTTCTCGCTGGCCGACCGCGCAATCTTGTGGTCTAGTTGATGCCGCGTTAGGAGGCGGGCCGTTCGAACTGCTAGCCCGCATTTCTCACCGGGCTCGCGAGCCGGCTTAGCTAAGGGCACCGTATACTCGCAACGGTTGGATCAGATCGGGGAAGACCATGTTACGCCAGATTGCTATCATAGGAAAAGGAGACCCTGGCTGTGACGTTCGCATTATGGGGCCGGCCCTGGAAAAGTCCCAATCGCGTGACGGCATACAGGCACTGATAGCATTTAGCACGAATTTCTCTGCGTACTCCGCGTCACCGCGTTCTCAGCATTGCTTACGGGACCTTGTTGAAGTGATGAGCTCATGTGCCCAGTCGAGAACAGGCTGCACGCGTGCCGCGAGCAGCCTGCGCGCCTGGCGGTACCCGAGCCAGCGGTACTCGTCATGCTCCGGGCGGCCGAGCTCGGGACTCACTGGCAGCGACACGCTGCCTTCGCGATTTTCGGCGAGGTAGTAGCGTGCGACCTTGCCGCGGCCATAGGGTGGTGTTTCTCGATACTCATGGCCCCAACGGAAATCGAGGTCCGTAAGTGTCGTTTCCTCCGCCACTTCGCGTATCACGGTATCGAGCGGGTCCTCACCCGGTTCCACGATACCCTTGGGAAAGTCCCAGTAGCCATAGGCCCGCAAGAGCAGATAGACGGTCTTCCCGGCTTCGTCGCGCGTAATTATGACGCCCGCCGATATGGTCTTGGGTGTGGGGTGCATATCGGCTTTGCTGCCCAAGGTCGACTTGGCTACTCGCTGCGTAAGGCTTCCACTGGGTCGAGCCGCGCCGCGCGGCGCGCGGGAAAGACACCTGCCGCCAGACCGATCAGCACGGCAAGGCAGGCCGCCAGCGCCACGTAGACCCACGGCGTGTGCACCGGCAGGTCCGGGACTGCGAGGCGCAAAATCTCGGCACCGCCTATTCCAAGGACGAGCCCAATAAGGCCACCGAGTGTTGCCAGGACTGTGGCTTCGCCGAGGAACAGCACGAGAATCTGGCGGCGACCTGCTCCGAGGGCGCGCAGTAAACCGATCTCCGATACGCGTTCGTTTACGGCGATGATCATGATGGTCAGAATGCCGACGCCGCCCACGAATAGCGAGATTCCGCCCAGGGCGGCGACGGCAAATGTAAGAATGTTCAATATGGAGTCCAGGACCTCGAGCATCTGCTGCTGCGTGGTGATGGTGAAATCCTCGCGCCCATGGCGCCCCCTGAGTACGCGCCGAATACCACTAACGACTTCCTCTGCCGGTGCGCCGGGCGCATAGAGCACGTCGATCTCGAACAAGCTGTCGCGATTGAAGAGCTCCAGCGCCTTCGCCGTAGGGATATAGACCGCATCGTCGACGTCCCAGCCGAGTATATTCCCCTTGGGCTCCATCACGCCGATGACCCTGTAGCCGTGGCCGCCAACGCGGATGCGCTCGCCCAGCGGATTGGCAGTGCCGAAGAGCTCCTCCCTGAGCTTGGTGCCGAGAACTGCAAACGCGCGCGCCGCGCGCGGATCGTCCGGGGGCAGGAAACGCCCAGCGGCAACATTGAAACGAAAAACCTTCGAAAAGTCCGGGCCAACTCCATTGATGGTAGTGCGCCTGCGTTTGCGCCGCGCCTCCACTTCGGCATTTCCCTGGATCACGGGGACGATGGCTATGACGTAGCGGACGCGTCGCAGCGCTTCGGCGTCTTCGATGGTCAACGGCCGCACCGTGGGCAACATGCCCGGTATGCCGTGCGTGGTCGTGCGGCCCGGATTCACGCCGATCAAGTTCGATCCAAACTGGGTAAACTCCGCAAGCACATACTTGTGCACGCCTTCCCCGATCGAGGTCAACAGCACCACGGCGGCGATCCCGATCGCGATACCCAGCATGGTCAAGGCAGACCGTAGACGGTGCGCCAGCACCGCGCCGACGGTTAACCGGATGAAGTCACGGCCTAGCAAGTTGTCATTACCTCCTGGACAGGGCCTGGACCGGATCGAGCTGCGCCGCGCGCCGCGCGGGCAGCACGCTGAAAACCAACCCCGTGACCAAAGCCACCGTAAGCGCTGCGACCACGGCCCACCACGGAGATCCGACCGGGAAGTCCGGATACGCACGACCGATGATCCAGCTGCCGGCTTCGCCCGCCATGAAGCCAAGCAGCGCGCCGGCCAATGACAGCACGCCGGCTTCCGTCACAAACAGCACTGTTATCGTGTGGGCAGGGGCACCGAGTGCCTTGAGCAGGCCGATCTCCGCCGTGCGCTGCGACACCGCCACCAGCATGACATTCATAATCAGGATGCCCGCGACCACGAGACTGATGGCCGCTATGCCCGCCACGGTCAACGTCAGCGCACGCAAGATTCGGTCGAAGGTTGCAAGCACAGCATCTTGGGTGATCACGGTAATATCATCCTCCCCTTCATGGCGCGCTTGAATGGTTTCAATAATGCTCCTACGAGCCTGCGGTATGACCTCCCGCGCCCGTGCCTCGACCAGGATGCGGAACAGCGATGCGGTATTGAACAACGTCAGCGCGGAGGCCACCGGTATCACCACCACTTCCTCCAAATCGATGCCGATACTTCTGCCCTCGGATGCGAGTACGCCAATGACACGAAAGCGGCGGTCGCCAATGCGCACCCACCCGCCCAGCGCCTTTTTCGGACCGAAGAGCTCCTGGCGTATCTTGGCCCCGATCACGGCTACCGGTGAGGCGCGCCGCGGATCCGCCGGCGGCAGAAACCGACCCTGCCCCACTTCCAGGTGGCGAATAGTCAGAAACTCACTGGTCGAGCCGACAACAATGGAATCACGATCGCGCCGTCCGAACGACACGGCCGCGGTGCCCACGGCAATCGGCGCGATCCGGCGTACGGTGCGGATGCGCGTGAGCGCGAGCGCATCGTCGATGGTTAGATCCCGTGGTGTCTGGCCCAGCAAAGGAGGTGCCGCGCCTGTGGTTTCCGAGCGCCCGGGTAATACGATAAGCAGGTGCGTGCCCAGCGAGGTGAATTCCCCAATCACGAAACGCCTCGCCCCTTCACCGAGCGAGGTCAAAATCACGACGGCCGCGACCCCGATCGCAATGGCCACCAGCATGAGCGCCGTGCGCAACGAGTATCCGCGCAGCGCCTTCGCGGTGAATCGCAGCACGTCAGCCGCCCTCATGCACCCTCCTCGTTGCGATGTCCCTGTCGATGCGGCCATCGACGATGTGAATCTGACGTGCCGTGCGGCCGGCAATATCGGGATCATGGGTGACGATGATTAGCGTGATATTTTCGCGATTCAGTTTTTCCAACACCTCGAGCACCTCGCGCCCGGAAGCGCGATCGAGATTACCCGTAGGCTCGTCTGCGAGGATTACGGCCGGCTCCAATATCGTCGCACGCGCGATCGCAACACGTTGGCGCTGACCGCCTGAGAGCTGATCGGGTTTGTGGTCTTTGCGCTCGGCCAGGCCGACGGCCTCTAGAATATGGTCGACGCGTGCCCGGCGCTCGGCCGGAGGGAAGCCCGCGAGTACCAGCGGCAGCTCCGTGTTTTCGGCCGCCGTCAGGCGCGGGACCAAGTGAAAGAACTGGAATACGAAACCAATCTTGTCGCGCCGGATGCGGGACTGAACGGCATCGGGCAACGTGGTCACGTTTTCGCCATCGAGTATGTAACTGCCCGCACTCGGGCGATCCAGCAGGCCGATGATGTTAAGCAGGGTGGACTTCCCTGAACCGGAGGGCCCCATAATTGCGACATACTCGCCGCGATCGATATCGAGGCTGACGCGGTCCAACGCGTGGACTTGCTGATCGCCAACCTCAAAGTCGCGACAAATCTGCTTGAGCTGAATCACCGGCCGCCGGCGTTCTCATCGGGCACCACATGCGCGCCCGCTTCCACGCCCTCACGCTCGACGGACACAACGATGAGTTCGCCCTCCTCGAGCCCGGAGACTATCTCCGTGAACTTCCAGTTGGTCAGACCCGGCTTGAAGGAGCGCTCTACAAGCCGCCCGTTATCGGGGCGGTACACCAGCACGCGATATCCTTCCAGCACGGCTTCTGTGGGCACTCGCAACACGTCCTTGCGGGTGTCGAGGATGACCTCGATGTCGGCGCTGTATCCGGGGAGCAGGTCTTTTGTGCTATTCGCGTCAGTGAACTCTGCCTCCACCTCCACGGTTCGCGCCTGCTTTTCCCGGTCCAGAACGTAAGGGGCGACACGCCGCACGCGTCCTCGGAAAGGGTGCGCCGCGAATGCGTCAAGTGTAATGCGCGTCTCCTGTCCGGGTCGAATCGCCGGCGCGTCCACTTCATCTATGGGCGCGGTTACGTACAGGCACTGCTGGCCGATTAGGTCGATGGTCGGTGGTGTCGGGATACCGGGCGGTGAGGGAGTCACGTACTCGCCAAGCTTCGCGTTGACCTCCGCCACCACTCCATCAAACGGTGCCTTCAGTACAGTGCGCTCCAACGCGGCACGCGCAACCGCCACACGCGCCACATTGACCTCCGCCGTCGCCCGGGCCGCACGACAGGCGGCCTCGCCCGCCGCCGCATCCGCCACTGCGCGATCGACACGGTCCTCCGAAACCAGCTTGGATTTCTGGAGTTTGAGCAGTCGCGTGGCCTCGCGCTTGCGGGCGTCGGCCAAGGCACAAGCCTGATCTGCTTTTGCGCGCGCAGCAGTGGCCTCGCTGTGCGCGAGCTTGAGTTTTGCCTTTAGATCGACATTCCACAGGCCTAGTAGCACCTGCCCGGCGCGAACGCGATCGCCTTCGCGCACGGGAATTTTCGTCACCTGGCCGCCTGTGGGCGGCGAGATGCGCGCACGCTGACACGCTTCGACGGTGCCGGCGCGGGTGTTGGCAACGCTCGCTTCGACATGACCGCGATCCACCTTCTGCAGCACTACGGGTACGGGTTCGGGGCGCGAAACGTACCATACGGCGCTTGCCACGGCCGCAATTACCGAAAGCGTGAGCACAAGGCCCACGCCCTTGCGGCGTCCCGCAGATGGTGAAGGTGTACGCGGATTGGAATTCATCGTACTAGTGTGTCAGTTCACCCAATGTCATCCACGCAGCAGGAACGTGGAACACAGAACGCGCCGCGCCGACATCGTACCAGAAAGACGGAGTGAAACTAGCACAAGCCCGAACGCCTGGGTCGTCTCACCAGCGCGGGTGGTACAACATCAACTCCTCCGGGCGTGGATTGAGGTAGATCTGATCGACCAGGTCAGGATTGGGGAAATGGCGCAGGTGATGCCTGAGCAGCGTGATCGGCACAAATCGCGGGGACCGCCCGAGTGCATAGGCGTTGATCGCGGCGCGCAGCTCCACCCGGTCACCGGATTGCAGTTGGGTTACCAGGTGGCGCATGACATGATTCAGAACCCGTACGTGATACCGGCGAGTGCTGTGTTGTTGCAACATGCGCATAAAGTCGCGTTGATATGCACGGATCAGCGTGGGCAAAGCCCGCCCGCGGGAGTTGACGGCCAGCTCCAGGTGTGGGTGTTGGCTGCTGCCGTGTGCCATGAAAGTGAGCTTGTGCATGGCGTGAAACTTGGCCAGTCTGGGACGCGTTATTCCTGACGCAACCAGGTCTTACCAGCGCCTGTAAGCGAATACGCGCTCGATGAAACAGTCGCGAAGACCCGGAGGCGCAAGCCGGGCCTCGTCTTCGACCGGCAGCAGCAGCTGCAGTGCCGTGAACTCGTGTGCGAACACACCGACCCCCGTGCTTGCCGACCGTGCGCCGGGCACATGAACCTTTACGCCCCGGATACCGCAACTGGGTGACTTGCTTTTGAAAACATAACCGCTGATTTCGTTGATTTCGCGTGCCATGTGTGCGGCGTATTGCGTGAGCGCTGCGGTAACATCGAGTTCGTTGTTCTCGACTCCCCGCGCGTGCGGGCGCGTGAGATCGCCGAGCAATCGAATTGGCGGGCGCGGCACGCCCAGGCCGATCGCAACCTCCGGACACACAGGCACGAGCTCGCACACGAGCGCAAGCACATCGACAAGGAACTCATCGCGCTGGTGTCCCCCGTCGTAGCGAACGTGATTACCGAGCAGACAACTGCTTACCGCGATGCGGACGGGCTTTGCCGGGCGGCGGTCGACCGCGTCATCGTACATGGAAGGAGCGATCGCGGATTGATCAGGCATAAGCTCGTGTGGGCGCCGCGACAAACGACGGGTGCGTGTAGGCAGTTTATCGGTGTTGTCAAGCATTTAAGAAGGCACGGGGTCGGTGTCCCTGCCCATCGTGCACGCCATGACTGCGAAAATTGTTCGTTTCATCAAAGGGTTCCGGAGACGCCACCGTTTTCTGATGCAGGCATCTGATTTTACTGGAACTTTCTAGCGATGCGTCGCCAAGGGGGTATAACACGCGTTGGGCCGACGGTTCAGGGCACTGTTTTATTTGACACTTTTTCAATCCCATTGACAGCGCGGGTGCGCTCATTAATCTAGCGTGAATATCTGCCCTGAGTGAGTGCAGTCGCTGGGATCGACGGCAACAAAAGCGAACAGGATGGCTTTGTCTCCAAGGCCAACAACAGTGGATCCCTCGGGCAGATTAGATCTCGCAATTTATTGCGTTACATACGGGTAGGGAAACACGGGTGGTCGTTGGTAGCCCCCCGCGGCGGGAAGGTTCGTTTTGAGATTCCCCACCGGGGATGTTTATGCCAGTCGGGCGGGACGGCAGGACATACGCATCTCGCGTGCCAAGGACGCGCAGTCGCCTTGGCGTAGCGCTGGTGTTCCGGTTGCCGGGTCATGACCCTGACGGCGGGTTCGATAATTCTCGATAATAATTGAAGGCGAAGACTTGATGGGCAATCTGGGTGCCGGTGTGCAAGGCAAGGGGCCACCGATCGACATACTGGAAGAGCGCGACGCGCTGAGTCGCGCGCTGTTATCCGCCTCCGCCAGCCTGGCACAGGCCCAAGATCCCGAAGCGATTTTACGATCCGCGTGCGATGGGCTCATCACGGCCTCCCCGCGCATTCGGCTGGCCTCGATGTACTTTGGAGATCCGGGCGACGCAACGGCGCGCCCGACCTATGCCGCCGGCCCGGCCCGCGCGTGTGCCCACGAGGTCTGGTGGGGCGGTGGCCGGCGGACGCGCGCTACGCCCGGGCAGGAGAAATTGAGCTCGACTGACCCGGTGATAGCAAATATCCGCTCTGACTCGATGCTCGGTCCGGGACGTGAGCGCGCGCTGGAGAATCAACTCGAGACCTGCGTATGCCTGCCTTTCGACGAGGTGGATTCGGGTGAGCAGGGCCTGTTGGTCGCCTACGCGGATCAGCCGGGCTATTTTGAGCGCGTCGGCCTGGATTCATTCCTGGCTTTCGCGCGACTGGCGCGTGTGGCATTGGAACAAGCGGCAGCGCGCAAACAGTTGCGCGATCTGGCGACCATCGACTCGCTGACCGGGTTGCTCAATCGTGGCGCTTTGCAGAAAATCCTGGAACGCGAACACGCGCAGTCGCAACGCCACGGTCGTCCCTACAGCATGATGCTGCTGGATGTGGACTGTTTCAAGCAAGTCAACGACACCTACGGCCATAGTGCCGGTGACAAGGTTCTCGCCACTGTTGCCGGAATTACGCAGCGTTGCTTGCGCGAAGGAGATTGGGTGGGGCGTTGGGGTGGTGATGAGTTTTTGTGCTTGTTGCCGGATTCGGACGACGAGCAAGGGGCGTTGATTGCCGAACGCGTGCGCCAGCGTGTGGCCGAAGCGCCCGTTGACGCCGACGGGCGTGGAATTCCAATAAGCATCAGTGTCGGGCTTGCGCATTATCCTCACGCGGGCGAGCGGCTGGATATCGTTCTGACGAGTGCCGATGCGGCTCTGTACGGAGCCAAGCGCCGAGGGCGCAACCGTGTTGTCAGCAGCAGCCGCGAGGCGCGCGGAATGTCTTCCATTGCGGGTCAGCTCGACTCGGCACTGCAGTCCGATCGCTTGCATCCGGTCTATCAACCAATAGTGGAACTCAAGAGCGGCCGTGTGGTGGCCGAGGAGGCGCTGGCGCGTATCCGATTGCCGGACGGCGGTTCACTGAGTGCGGGCAGCTTCGTTCAGGCCGCCAGCCAGCTGCGCATGTTGCGGCGCATCGACAGTTACATCATACGTGTCTCGGTGGAACGCTGGTTACGGCAGTTATCTTTGGCACAGCCGCGCGCATGTTTTATCAATGTGTCAGCGGACCTGTTACGCCACCCCGAGCTCGTGGATGATGTGCTGGAGTCAGCCGCGGCGGCGGCGAGTGATGGCAACGGGCAACAGCGATCGGCCACTCCGCTCATCATGGAGATCACCGAATGGGAGTTCCTCAATAACGCGCGCGAAGTACGACAGATCCTGGCTCCGTTTTTGGATCAGGGTATTCGCCTGGCGATTGATAATTTTGGCAGCGGCCAGTCCTCGTTTCAGTACCTCACAGACTTGCCGGTGTCCTATGTGAAGATTGACGGCGAGCTCGTGCGCCGGGTGTCGCGAGAAACGCGGGTGCGTGCCATCTTGAGAGGTATCCGGGACATCGCCGCGGACCTAAACGTGACCACGGTGGCCGAATGGGTAGAAGACCAGGCCACTGGCGATCTGCTGCGAGAGATCGGTATTGATTGGGGGCAGGGCTATTATTTTGGGCGTCCCCAACGCCAGGAAACCCAGGATAATGTTCTGAGCATCCGTTGAGATGAGGTGCTACCTCGTCCAGCACGGCGATGCACTACCCAAAGACGTAGATTCGGACCGGGCGCTCAGCGCCGCGGGACGCGCCGATGTGGCACGGTCGGCGGCGTTTGTGAAAAATCCCGATCGCGCTGTTACACGCATTTTGCACAGCGGCAAGACACGCGCCCGCCAGAGCGCCGAGATACTGGCCGCCACGCTGGCTCCCGGCGTGGCGGTTGAAGCGATAAGCGGAATCGATCCCCTCGATGACCCCGAGCCATTAGCGCAGCAGCTCATGACCTGGAGCGATGATGCGATCATTGTGGGCCACTTGCCGTTTCTCGGAAAACTGGTATCGAGCCTGGTCGCGGGCACCTCAAGGACCGATCTCGTGAGCTTCCTTCCGGGCAGCGTAGTTTGTCTGGAGCGCTCTGATGGCAGCTGGACCATCAGCTGGATGGTGCGGCCGGAGTTGCTGAACCGCAGTAGCGAGTAGCTAGTCACGCGTAGCTAGCAATTGAGCGACTACGTGTTTTACCTCGCTACTAACAGGATGCTGAAAAGTCCTTGCTGCGCTCCGCCCCTGCGCTTCGCTTTCCCTGCTGCGCTTGGGTACCGGCCCGAGCCCTCCTGGCGCGGGCGTTCGCCGGGACAACCGTCCACTGGACGGTTGTCTGTTTCCGGCTCACCCCCCGGAGCTTTATCTATTTCCGCTTTGCCCCTGGCCTTTCTCAGCTCGTAGAGCAAAAAGCGCGATTTTTGCTCTGTTTCATTTTTCAAACACTTACGTGTTTGAAAAGTGTGCGGTGCATCCGTGCACACCGGTCTGGCAGGCTGCCGAAAATAGTTTTTCAGCAGCCTGCTAGGCAGTCGCTACTAGCTACTAATACAAGACACCCACCGGTCGTCATCGACAATATCGGCGCTGCGAGGCTAACGGTCCTCGCGGCGATGCGCGCCGAACCTGTAATGGTCTACCTCCCTGTTTGCCCGTGTCGAGGTCGGCACGGTAAACTTAATGACGAGTTATGATTTTCGACTGCATGGTATCGCGCCTGTGCTCTACAGTTGCAGGAGAAGGACAGGATTTGTGTTGTATGAAGTCAAGGAATAGGGGCGGGACTGGCGTGTGTGGCGACCGGCACGAGCGGGCCGCCCGTTGTAATCGCATCGGTGTGCGACCGCCCGGCATTTACGGCCCGCGTTGGATCGGGCCACTGGCGGCGGCGCTGATCAGCGCACTGGCACCCGTAGCGCTTGCCGCTGAGGATGAAAACGGGACGCGTTGCCCCGACACACTCCCGCAGCCTCGCACGGTCGCCTTTGACGAGGTCTATCGCGGCATGCCGTTCCAGCCGGGCGAGCGCGCGACCTACACCGTAAGTTACCTGGGGATGCTCGCTGGTCTCGGGATATTGGAAGTGGCGCCACCGCGAGAGAATCAGGGGCGCTGGTACCGCGTGTTCCGCGCGCGCGCCCGCACCGGTGAGTGGTTCAAGCACATCTACAAAGGCCATGCCTCGCTGCTGGTGCTCTCACGGCCGTGGGATTTTGGCGCTCATGAGTCGTCGCTGGAGCAGGAAAAACGCTCCCTATTCTCCCGACGCAAGACCAAGCAACGCGTTCTCGATTTCGAGCAAGAGCAGTGCAAGGTAATTGCGCACACCCGAGGTTCGGACAAGCCAGAGAAGAACGAAGAGTATGCCCTGTCCTACGGCGCAATGGACGCGCTTACCACCGTATATTTTCTGCGGACACAGCAGTTCGAGATCGGCAAGCTCATGCGCGTACCGCTTTACTATGAAGATAAGAACCTGTGGCTGGCAGTCAACCCGCTCGGTGTCGAAACGCTCACGGTACCTGCCGGGACGTTCGCGGCTACGAAGCTTCGGCTACGCACCTATTTCGGTGACAAGCCGACTGGAAAAAGGGGCGTGGATCTGTGGATCGCATCGATGCATCCGAACCGGCCAGTGCTCAAAGCGAATGCAGGTAGTCTCGGCATGCGACTGCGAGAGTTTGTGGCTGGCACCCGGCAGCAATCCGAAAAAGCACTGGCGCCGTACGCCCCTGCCGTGCGCAGCCACGCACTGGGAAACGGCAGCGTGTCATCCGTTGTACAGCTACGGTATCGTAACGCCGAGATCGAATCAGGGTTTGTCTTTGTCTTCGAAGACGGGGTCGAGCAGCTTGGCGACGGCGAGACATTCGAGCCCGAAAGGAAGGTAACCCGCGTAGCCCAAAAATGGCATGTGAAAGATTTCGAATGCATGCACGAAGGGCACCGAGTACTCCCAGTGTGTCAGGCTTTTATAGTTCCACAACTCCCAGAAAACGCCACAGACGAGCCCCGCGAGCGCAGCCTGCCATAGTCCACGCCAATCGCCTCGCGCCGGGGCGTCCACAATACTCTTCTGTCGCAGCAGGACCTGTAATGCGGTAATGAGCAGCAGTGGCGCCAGCCACAGCAGCGAGAATAATCGATCTGGCCAAATACCGATTGCGCTAAGCGCGAATGCGGCGACCAGCAATGCGATCCAGGCGGTCCACCGCGAGCGCAGCATGGGAGCGGGTCGGGCATACTCCAAACCGCAGCTCAAGCGAGGAAAGGAGGCCAGCCATTCACGCGTACCCAGCACGGCAGGCAACACGGTGGCGAATGGAAGCGTCGCCTGCCAGAAATATTGCCAGGGATCGTCCGTGCTGGCCCCGACGTAATACCAGTTCTGGACAAAGCGGTTCAGATACTCAAAGAACCACCAAAAGGCGGCACTGAGCGGGAATAGCGCTAAGAAATAACCCGTGCGATCGCGCAGCATGCAGCGACCCGTGCGCTTCATGGTCAGTGCATTGACAAGCACGATGTAGCCTAGCCAGATCGGGCTGAAGGTGAACGTCTGCAAGGGTGCGAACCAGGCGAACCGGTTCCACGCCAGCCACCAGGCCAGTACGAGAAAGGCACCGCCCAGCCAGCCCCACCAGGGCAAGCGCGCTGAACGCATTGCTCTTTGCTGATAACGGCCGGCGCAACGCACGACCCGCATAACAATCGGCGTCACTGCGGCAGTCGTCATCAGCGCGATCGCAGCGAAGGCCCACCAGGAAAAAGGTGCATGGACCACTCTCGCGGTTTGTGGTGGAAACTCGAGGTAAGGCGCAAGCGCTTTGTCTGCAAGGGTGAGGCCCAGAAGCGGTAGGCCGACCAGCATCAGCGCCAGCGGGATGAACAGGATAAGAAATCTTTTCAAGGATGGAAGCCCGGAGCTGGCAGTCGTCGTGCGTGGACTACGAGGGGGATAGGAACGTCCAAGTGCGGACCAAGTCGTGACGCGTTCAACGAATCTCGCTCAAGAGTGTGTCGATCATGCGCTCGGCCTGCGATCCATAGCCACCGCCGAACAGGTTGAGATGATTGAGAATATGATAAAGGTTATACAATGTCTTGCGTATGCCGTAGCCCTGGTCCAGCGGGAATGCATCCCGGTAGGCGTGGTAGAAACCTGCGGTAAACCCACCGAACAGTTCCGTCATCGCCAGGTCCGCTTCGCGGTCACCATAGTAGACGGCCGGATCGAAAAGGACGGGCCGTCCGTCCTGGTCGGTGGTGTAGTTTCCCGCCCAGAGATCGCCATGTAACAGCGACGGTTGCGGCGTGTAGCCGGGAAAGAAGGCGCCCACCTTGTCCAGCAGCGCGTCACCCTTGCGCTGCAGGCGGCCCCGGTATCCTTTGCGCGCCGCGAGCTCGAGTTGAAATCCAAGCCTATGCGTTCGCCAGAACTCGATCCAGTCGCGTGAAACTGTGTTCACCTGGGGTGTCGAGCCGATGGTGTTGTCCCTGTGCCAGCCGTAGTGATCTGCGGTGAATCGGTGTAATTGCGCCAGATCTTGGCCGAAGCGTGCCATGCTTTGTGCACTGCTGGCGCCCTCGTCAATCCACTCCAGCACCAGGTAGGCGTGAGTACCGGCCGTTCCCCAACAAATAGGGCGCGGGACGCGAATAGCTTCCACGCGAGCGATCTCCTGCAGCCCTGCGAACTCGGCCTCAAACATATCCGCTTTGGACGCATCATTGAGCTTTGCGAAGTACCTTTGCCCGTTACCTTCCAGCGCCGCGACGGAATTGATAC
>VRUB01000194.1 GCA_019456345.1 Nitrospira sp.
AAAAGAAAGATCGCCGCCGCGGTAAATATAAGAAACTTTGCTCCAAGCCTGGCAGCGAGAAAAACCCGCACTGTAAGGAACCACTGGCGGTTCTAGAGTTCTGTGATGCCAATCGCAGTGGCGAAACAGGTACGGCCATTCGTGCCGTGCCCAGCGGCGAAGCCGTGACCGAGGAAATTGACTGCGAGTAGGGCGTCGCCCGCGTAGTGCATGACGCGCCCACCCGAATTTCGAATGCGGTCGGCCATGAGATTAAAGGGGTCAGACACCTTTATCACTAGCTTTGTGAAGACCACTCCATCTGGCGGATCTGCTCTAGGCACCGTAACCAAAGAACCATGCAAGTTGGAGGCAAAGAGGATGAGGTGGGCTGGGGTCCGTGGAAAAGAGAAAAAGAGATAAGTCCAATTATTGACTTAAATCTCAAAGCCTACCGGCGCTTGCGGCCTTGCGAGTCTCGACCTAAATAGTAGACTTATCCCTATTTTCAATTCCCTTAAAGTATATATTACAAGATTTGACCCCTTAGTTCCGACCTACGCCAGGTGTGACGGATGCGTTAACATCAAAGCGGTACAGATCGCGTGAGGAGATAGAACAATGGCTTCCCACAGCAAAGTCGCCGTCGTGACCGGCGCCGGCACGGGCATTGGCAGAGCGGCCGCGCTCGCGTTCCTGAATGACGGTTATCGCGTCGCCCTCGCCGGGCGCCGCAAGGAGTTACTGGAGGAGACCGCGGCACAGGCACAGGCGAGCGCCGAGCGGGCGCTGGTGGTACCGACCGACGTCAGCAAGCCGGAGGCCGTGAGCGCGCTCTTTGCGCAAACTAAGGAGGCGTTGGCTCGGGTGGATGTGCTGTTCAACAACGCCGGCAGCAACGCCCCCGGCGTCCTGTTCGAGGACCTAAGCTACGAGCGGTGGCAGGCGGTGGTGGACGTGAATCTGACGGGCATGTTCCTGTGCGCGCAAGAGGCGTTCCGGATCATGAAGGAACAGGAACCGCGCGGCGGCCGCATCATCAATAACGGCTCGATCTCTGCGCACACGCCACGGCCCGACTCGGCGCCCTACACGGCGACCAAGCATGCGGTGACCGGTCTCACCAAAACTCTCTCGCTCGACGGCAGAAAATACGACATCGCTTGCGGGCAGATCGACATCGGCAATGCCGTCACACCGCTGACGGAGCGGATGGCCCAGGGCGTGAAGCAGGCGAATGGCACGGTCGGGCGCGAGCCGCGCATGCCCGTCGAGCACTGCGGTAGTGCCGTGCTCTTCATGGCGAACCTGCCGCTGGACGTGAATGTCCAGTTCATGACCATCATGGCGACCAAAATGCCCTTCGTCGGGCGCGGATGATGCGTGAAAAAACCTAGGGGTCAGGCTGGCTATTAGGCGATTCGCCGGGGGCCAAGTTTTGAATGCTGAATTGCCGAAGGAAAAGGGGATAAGTCCAATTATTGACTTAAATCTCAAAGCCCACCGGTGCTTGCGGCCTTGCGAGTCTCGACCTAAATATTGGACTTATCCCTATTTTCCAACTAGTCATCCCGGAAAATGTAAATTAAACAAAACGATGCAGATACAAGTTGTTAAAAAACGGCATCGTCAATTGATTGAACGGTCTTGACAGGGGTAAATCGCCTGTGCGAGGGTGAGATCCGTACCGAGAAACACCGCGAAAAGAGCGAAGCAGGGCCGAAGACGCGGGCAGGAGGGGACGATGTACCGCGCGTTTATCCTAGTCTTAACACGGGCCACCATGAGCCCCCGCCTGCGCACGGCAACCCGCCTGATCTTAGGTACCTGCCTCTGGGCCGCAAGCGCGGGCGTTGCGGCCAATGAGTTCTTCAACACCAGGGAGGCGGCCGGTGCCGCGTGCCATGCCGAGCGAGCCAGACTCCAGCCCCCGCTACCGACCTGCAGTCAGCTTCGCTGCGATCTTTTTTCCGAAACCTCGGATGAGGGCGAGCTCATTGGCCCGGGCTACGTGCTCACAAGCACTTGTTTGGGGTGGACCAGGATCGTCGACTTCTTCTTATACCCCAGGACCGCCTGTGGGCCTGAGGAGGACTTCGTCGCCCCCGGGGTGTGCGTGGCCGCATCGGGGGGCGGTGAGGGGGACAAGGATCTGGGGTGTTCAGCAGCTGGGCGCGCGGTGGGCAACCCGTGCGACGCCGCCACCGGCAACAAGTATCAATCCGAGGACGACCATCGCAGTGGCGATGGCCTGTTGCGCTTCACCCGGTACTACAACTCGGGCCTAGGCCAGGATATCGGTCTGGGCATGGGTTGGACCTCGAGCGTTCACACCGGGCTTGAGCTCAGCGGCACCGATGTCGTGATCCGC
The DNA here is from genome assembly GCA_019456345.1 of Nitrospira sp. Classification (GTDB taxonomy): domain Bacteria; phylum Pseudomonadota; class Gammaproteobacteria; order Acidiferrobacterales; family SPGG2; genus VRUB01. Next base: position 2,351 of record VRUB01000194.1, read on the forward strand.
CAGGCCACGGGGCGCGGCGAGCCTTTCACCTGTAACGGCACGGGGGCGTGCAGTGGCGACCCGGATACCAAGCTCTTGTTAGATCAGGATGCGACGGGCTACACGCTGACCCTCCCCGATGGCGCCACGGAGCGCTATGATCCCGACGGGCGGCGGCTGGCCGAGACCGACCGATCGGGCAAGTCGACGAGCTATAGCTACGATGTCGCGGGCCGCCTGCAAGCCGTCACCGGGCCCTTTGGGCGGCGCCTGACCTTCGCCTACGATGCCGCCGGTCACCTGACATCGATGAGCGATCCCGCGGGCGAGGCCTACACCTACACCTACGACGCCAACGACAATCTCACCCGTGTGACCTACCCCGACGGGACGGTGCGTAGCTATCACTACGAGGACAGTGCTTTTGCCCATCATCTCACCGGCATTACCGATGCGAACGGCGATCGTGTTGCCACCTACGCCTACGACACCAACGGCAAGGCGATACTGACCCAGCGCGCGGGCGGGCAGGAGCAGTTCACGCTGAGCTATGATTCCGACACCCAGAGCACGGTCACCGATGCAATCGGTACCCAGGAGGTGCTGACCTTCGCGGAAACCCTCGGGGTGAAGAATCTTCTGAGCCGCATCAATCAATCCGACGACAAGGGCATCCGCCAGGTCTTCGATGATAACAATAACCTCATCGAGGCCACCGACGCCGAGGGGCGAATCACCACCTACACCTATAACGCAAATAACCAGCGCCTCACGATGACCGCGGCCGCCGGCACGCCCGAGGCGCGCACCACCACCTTTGCCTACGTCTCTGAGGATATCGACCTGCCCACCGAGGTCACCACCCCCAGTGTGGCCGTGGGGCAGCAGAGGCGCGTGACCACCGTCTACAATGCCAATAATAACCCGATCGCGATCACCCAGGCCGGTTTTACGCCTTCGGGCGCCCCCGTTACCCGCACCATCACGATGGCCTACAACGCGCTCGGGCAGGTCACCGAGATCGACGGGGCGCGCACGGATGTGGCCGATATCACGGCGCTCGAGTACTACGAGTGCACGACCGGGGCCGAATGCGGAGAGTTAAAGCGCATCACCAACGCCGCCGGGCACAAGACCACCTATGAGGCCTACGACGCCCATGGGCGGGTGACGCGCCTCACCGACCCCAACGCCGTGGTGAC
>VRUB01000195.1 GCA_019456345.1 Nitrospira sp.
CGGCTTGGTCTGCGAAAACCGGTACTAGGCGACCCATTGGCGCGTCCGCCCGTCCGCGCGCGCGGTCTTTTGCGCCGCGCGGGCCGGCCCGGTGACACTGCGCCGGGCGGGGGGATGGGGGGTGCGTTTTAGCGCTGCACGGCGGCGGCGCGGGCGGCCAAGCGGTCGGGAGCCTGTTGCTGCCGGTTGGCCACCATCCTGCCGTGCAGTTCGTCGATGGTGGCGCTACCGGTCTTGACGAAGAGGAAGGGCAGGAAGCCATGGATAAAACAGGCGATGGCGCCGCGAAGCATGTGCCCGGCGAAGGAAAACGCCATGCCCATGTGCTCGGCGTAGGTCTCTTCGACGCTGTTGGGATGTTCGGTAAAGAGCTCGCGCAACATTTTGCACCTTCCATGGCTTTGCGACCTGGAGGAACTTTATGCCAAGTTACACGAAAAGTGTTTGCGAATTTTGCTAATAATATCTTAATATGCGCAAATTCATACTATCAGCACAGCGTCCAAAGGAATGTGATTGCCATGGACCGGATCGACCGCAATATCCTCGGCTGCCTCCAGGAGGACGCCACCCTCTCGGTCGCGGATATCGCCGAGCGCGTCGGGCTGTCGACCACGCCGTGCTGGCGGCGCATCCAGAACCTGGAGAAATCCGGGGTCATCCGGCGCCGGGTCGCGCTCCTGGACGCGGAAAAGCTGAGCTGCGGCGTCACCGTGTTCGTGCGCCTCAGGACCAGCCAGCACAACTACGAATGGCTGGAAAAGTTCTCCAAGGCCGTGGCGCGCATGGACGAGGTCGTGGAGTTCTACCGCATGAGCGGGGAGATCGATTACCTGCTGCGCGTCGTGGTGCCGGACATCGCCAGCTACGACGCCGTCTACAAGCGCCTCATCAAGGCGGCCGACTTCGCCGACGTGAGCTCCAGCTTCGCGCTCGAGGAAATCAAGTACACCACCGCCCTGCCGCTCGGTTACGCGTCATGAGATGCGGGTCCCGGGCCGATGCATCCTGGTCCGTGACGCCCTGTCTGGCTGAGACGGGAATCCCTGGCGGCAAATTACGGGAACCGACTGACAAGATGTGAAAGGACATTCGTCCTTACTATTAATGCGTCGATTCGATTAATTTCATACAATCATTCAAACTATATGCCATGGCCCCGACATGGTGAGGCGCGTCTGCACAGGCTCTAACACAACGCCGCATGGTGGCTTGGCTGGGCCATTTTATGGATTTTCCCTATTTTCCGGAGCCGTTCCGGCACGCGTTTGGCGCCGCCCCGATTGCGGCGCTCGAGGGCGTGCGCTCCGGCGCCTCGTCGCTTGGCTTATGCCACGATTCCTAAATTTGGCCCTTACTAATACGAGATATTCTACTAGCATACAGAATCATTTCGTGTGCACGCGGTAGTTTAGCGGCGGACCGGCTTGAGGAAAGGAATGCGGAAAATGTGGGTTGTTTCGACGCTTCAGCGTTTCGCGAAGGGACTGGGATGCGCGGCGCTTCTTTCGGCCGCGGTCGTCGGCGCGGCGGCGCAGGCCCAAGACTTTCAAATCGTCGTCGGCGAACGGGTGATCGTAGAAGGGCAGGAACAAGTCATATTTATGTCCGCGGAGGCCTTCTTGGTCGCACAGGCACAACAGAATTTTTTCGACATTCTCCCGAGCGTCACCAGTACACAGTTGGGTTTCAACGAACCACAAATGACGGCGTTCTTTGCATGCTTCATCCCAGCCACCCAAACGCTTGTACCGTTCTGCGATTTATCGATTACCTTGCAACGCGTACCCAATTCAGGCAGCCACGACCATGATGACCCGAGCCGTCCGCTGGGCCGATTTGAGCCGGCCTCTGGGAATAGTGGCAGCGACGCAATTTTTGAAACGACTTACTTTTCGCCCGAAGTTTCCGGTGTTGTCTCCTTGACGGCGACCGGAGTAGGCCCGCAGGGGCAAATCTTCGGGCCCCTTAATCTCACCATCGGCGTACGGGTCCCTGGCCTGAAAGACCTCGGCACTGGCGCGAACTACAATCTCGTAGGGCAGACGGCGATACATCCGGTCAATCATTTCGGAACCCCCCGATTCAACGGCAAATTGGTGAAGGTGGCGAACGTATACGCAGCGGCATTCCCCAACAACAAACTCAGGTACAACGACATCAGCCTTCCTCTGGGAGGGATCTTCGACCTCAATGCCAAATGGCTGCCGCCCCATGCGTCCCATCGGTTCGGGGTAGATATCGATATTGGGTTGGTGCCGGCATCGCAAATTAGGGTCTTGGCAATCATTATCAAGGGTGCCGGGATCAGTACCCGCTTAGTCGAATCGAATCACTGGCACTTGCGCGAATAGACGCGCAGAAGGTGACTGTAGAACGTCGAGCAAACAGAGAATACCGGCAACGCGCCATAACCTGGCAGCCACTGAAGTTAACAGGAACGAGACCATGCCAGTATTTAGCAATCTGACGAGATGCATAGCGATCGCCACGCTGATCCTTGTGACCGAGCTGGCCTTGGAAGAATCCGCCAGAGCTCAGATCTTGATCCCCGTGCAAGACCAGTCTCGGGTTGATGTCACGATCTCCGTGAATGTCCAATTCGATACAGTGACCGATCTATACATGTACGATTACCAGGTCACGAGCAGCAATCTAAGCGAGCAAAACGTTTGGTCGTTTGCGGTCGAGGCAGATGCGGAGATCGAAAATATTCAGTCGCCGGCAGGCTGGTCAGCACAAAGGTTTTTCGACAAGCCGATCACTGATTGGACAGCGACGGTAGTCGAACCATTGCCCCCGGATTACGTTGACGACGGAAATCTCCCACCATCACCTTTCGACATCAAACCTGGGGAGACACTTGCCGGATTTTCTTTTCAAAGCCCCGAGCCGCCAACGACGGCCATATTCTACGCACAAGGCTTCGCACTTTTGCCGACTTCCGTGTCCGAGGGCGATTTCGATTTAGCCGGGATCGAGATTCCTAAATTTACGGAGAACAGTTTTATCGGCTCCACGGTCGGCCCCGGCCTGGACGACAATATCATCTTCGCCGGCGGCCGGCGCCCCGCCGTCGACGGCTTCCTGGGCTTCGTCGGCTTAGCGGGGGATCGCGAGACGCTGCTGCGCCCGGTCACGATGGTGGTCCGCTTCGGCGTGAACGGCGAGACCGTCGATACCTCGACCTTCCTCGCGGAGCTCAATCGGGTCGGTGTGACCGGGTCCTTCACGCCGACCGGCAACGCCGACGAGCTGCTCGCGGTCTTCGACCTCGCCGACTCGCCGCTCGTCATCGGGCGCAACGTGCTCTCTACCAGCGTCGAAGGTACCGTCCCGGGCACCACGCGCACCGCCGCCGACACCGACCGCCTGACCTTCTTCGTCGATTAGGACCAACCCGGCGCCTCGGCCAGGCAACGGAGAGCGCCCCAGGCGGTCGCGTTGCCACGGCACGAGGACCTTACCGGCGCCGGCCTTGCCAAAGCATGCGGCTTATCCAGAGAGCACTACTCCG
>VRUB01000196.1 GCA_019456345.1 Nitrospira sp.
CGGCTGCAAAGCACCACGACAGATTATTTCGTGAACAGCGCAGCCGTCTCCTCTGGTACCTGGTTTCATGTTGCTTTCAGCTGGGGATCGGACGGTATGGCTTTGTATCTCGATGGGGCTGCACCGGTAACGGACCCCTACATTGGAGGACTGGGTGCAACATCGGGCGACACCGGCAATTTTGAACCCATTGCGTTTGGCGCCGGTACGACGACCTCCGATGATCTTCTGGTAACGGCAACATCAGATCATTTCGCCGGCTACCTGGACGATGTTCGTATTTACAACCGCGCACTGAGTTTGGCAGAGGTTCAGACGCTCGCCGGATGTACGCCTGGTCTCGACCTCGTCAAGCGTGCCTTCTGGCTGGATGGCACGCCGATACCGACCGGCGCGACCATTCCGAGCGGTATGGAATTCAAATTTCTGCTGTACATCAACAACTCGAGCGGCGCGCGCAGCGATGTCAGCGTGCGCGATGTGCTGGACCTGGCCTTCCAGTACCAGCCCGGAACCATGCGGGTCGATAACTCGGTGGGCAATTGCGCGGCCGCGGCCTGCACGGCGCCGGAGGAGCAGGCGATTTTCGCCGCAGTGAATGCGGCGGCGCTCAGAACAGACGTAGTGGACGGCGATGTTGTGAGCTACACCGGCGCGAGTTCGCGCGTAGATGCCGGTAACGGTACCGAGGCCAACCTGCAGTTGGACATTAATGGCAATGCGGTCTGGGCGATCTTGTTCTCGGCCAAGATGCCATGAGCCGGAGCACTTTCATGAACACGATGACTGAGGAGCAATGCTGCTGACTTAGAACAAATACATCAGGGGGGAAGCAACACCGAAACGGGCTGCTCCGTCGACAGGCGGAGATCGCAAAGCCGGTGGCCTAGATCCGCAGAGATACGGCCGCCCGGTTGCCGAAGTGACTTGTGAGCACTGAGGCCTGCCCGAATAGGTGTGGCCTTTTTTTTATTGGATGGGGTGAGGACCCTCTCAAATAGGAGAAAACCTGATGAAACGGCAATTTGGAAAAACCTTGCAGCATATCGCTGCGTTAACCCTCGGCGTCTTTCTGACTCTGGGCCACGTGGCACAGGCCGCGCCCAACCAGGGCACCGGTGATGTCGCAGGCGTTGGCGCTGACCTGACCGACTCGAACGTCTTTAACTTGTCCAGCACTGGCTCTGGCCTGGTGCTGGTCAAAACGGCGTTCCTGACTTCGGGCGGCGCGCAGCTGACCTCCAGCGACACGGTACCGGCAGGCACGTCGGTCGACTTCATGATCTACATCAACAATGAGTCGTCGGTGGCCATCATTGACGTCAGTATCCAGGACGTACTGGACGCGGCATTCACCTACCAGGCAGGCACCATCAAGATCGACAACTCGGTCGCCGATTGTGGTGTCAGCTGCGACACGACTGAAGAAGCAGCGATCTATGCCGCGGCAATAGCCACGGGGGTCCTGAGCGATGCGGCTGCCGCCGGCGATGCCGCCAGCTTCGCCGCTCTCACGGTCGATGCCGGTAACTCAGTGGTAGGAGCCAACGACCGGCTGGACGTAGCGGCTAACACCGTTCTGGCGCTGGTCTTTACGGTCGTGGTGCCCTAACGGAACTGTGTTGAAACTGCCGTTTCACGCATGACGCTCGGCGGGCGCAGCCTCTCATGGCTGCCGCCCGCCGTAGCGTGATTGCGTAAGACGCAGAACACGAACCCGTTCATGGTACCGACATCACCAGCAATGGTGGCGTCGATGCGCAGCGGAATCCGGTGAGACGAATCGTGATTACGCGCAGACGATGGTCACCACATAAAAAACACAGGCGCAAGTCTGTGGCAGTGCTGCGTGCGCCACCTCGCACCAGCTCGCATCCAGGGCAAAGAATTACCTTGATACGTAAATGCCGACAAACGATGGCGTGGTTAACGCTGTTGTGCTGGTTCCTTAGCGGACCGGCAGGCGTTTACGCGGCCGTCAACTCCGCCACGGGCGGCATTGGTGGCATGAATAACGGCACGCTGATCGGCGGCGACGGTTCAGGACCGGCGCAAATCGTGATCAACTCGGTGCAACTGGCACTGGCCAAGGAAGCACGGGATCTCGCCGGCAATGTACTGGCCCCGGCGACCGTGGTCATGCCGAACCAGGAAATCTACTTCGTACTGTACGTCGATAACATCACCGACTTTACCGCCTATCGCCTGACGATCGAGGACGCGATAGACGAAACCCAATTCACTTACGTTGCCAACAGCGTGGAGGCGACAACCGTTGCCAGCGGCTCGAATGCCGTCGCTCGCTGGGCAGGCAGTTGGACACCGCTCAGCGACGCCCTCGGCGCACCGGACGATGAAGCATCAGTGCTCGATAGCGGTGGACCCGCCGGCCTCGATAAGCTGACCGCCGGGGAAGTGGCCGGACAGCTCAATACGCCACTGGCAATACCCGCCCAGACGCAATGGGCGATTCGCTTCCGGGTGAGGGTCAACTGATGGGCCGCCTCATCCGACAACTTGTTTTCTATGCCACCGTCTTGCTCGTGCTGCCTGGCGTCACGGCGGCTCAGCTCATTCAAAACACGGCGAGCGGCGAGCTGAACACGCTGAGCCTCGATGTGTCGCAGGCGACCGTAACGCTCAACAGAACAGGCGCTTCTGTCGATGCGAGCAATTCCACCGTGACCGTGAATCCGCCAATCGTGCTTGCCGACGGCGTCGCCTTCAGCACCATCACGGTGACATTGCGCGACGGCGCCGACCTGCCGCTCGCGGGCCGGGTCGTGACCCTTGCATCGAGTCGCGGCGCACTCGACGTCCTTACCCAAGCGCTCAATCCAACGGACGTCAACGGCGTGACGACCGGCGAGATTCGATCCGTGACGCCAGGTGCCGCACAGGTGCAGGCAACGGACGTGCTCGACAATGTGCTGCTCAACGACCAACCGACGGTACTTTTTGCGCAGGGTGAAGTCCTGCTACTGACCAAGACCGTCAGCCCGGGGCGGGCCACGGTCGGCGACGTCGTGACCTATACGATCGTCATTCAGAATACGGCCACGAGCACGGTCGCCAATGTGCGCATCATCGACGAGGCGTCGCCGGTGCTTGCCTACCTGCCCGGCACGGCACGCCTCGATGGCAATGTCATCGCCGATCCGCTGCCGGGGCCGCCGCTGGTGTTTGATGTAGGCGATGTCCTGCCGCTGACGGATGCCAACGGCAACGGCGTCGCCGACCCGGGCGAGGGCGGCTATTACAGCTTGTCGTACACGATGATTGTCGGTGCCGGCGCGAGAGTCGGGTCCTACAGCAACCTCGCCGTCGCGGTCGATATCTGCGACACCTGCACGCTATCCATGCCGGTGAGTGTCGACCTCGAGATTACCGGAGATCCGATATTCGACCTGGGCACGGTCATCGGCAAGGTCTTTTATGACGTGGACGGTGACGGCTGGCAGGACCGTGGCGAGCCCGGCATCAGCGGTGCGATGGTGGCGCTGGACAG